>CAUZJR010000369.1:0-5736 GCA_963580005.1 Planctomycetota bacterium | reverse complement strand
CATGGCCGCCCTGGACGCGGAACGATGGCTGGTGGATAACGGTTTCGAATAGCCAACCGGACCCGCCCGCATGACTCGCGATCCGGCCTGGCTGACCGAGGGACTGGATGACCTGAAGCGGGAGCACCTGCTCAGGCCTCGACGAGTCGTCGAACCGCTGGGTCCAGGACACAGCCGCGTCGACGGACAGGATCTCGTCGACTTCTCGTCCAACGACTACCTCGGGCTCGCACGAGATCCCAGGCTGGCCCAGGCCGCCGCAGCAGCCCCCGCCGGAGCCGGTGCCAGCCCACTGGTCTCGGGACGGTCACCCCAGTATTGCCGGCTCGAAGAATCTCTCGCCCGCTTCGAGAAGACCGAGGCGGTCCTGCTGTTCCCGTCGGGCTTTGCCGCCAACCTCGGCACTATCACCGCACTCTTGGGACCCGATGATGCCGTGTTCTCCGACCAGCGCAACCACGCCAGCCTGATCGACGGCTGCCGGCTGTGCCGGGCCCGACTGCACATCTACCACCACCAATCCCTCGATCGACTCCGACGACAACTCGCCGAATCCGCTGACGCGAGACGAAGGCTGATCATCACCGATGGCCTCTTCAGCATGGATGGCACCATCGCCCCGCTCGTGCAACTCGCTGATCTCGCAGACGAATTCGACGCCATGCTGCTCGTCGATGAGGCGCACGCCACGGGGGTGCTGGGGGCATCGGGCCGAGGCAGCTGCGAACGACTCGAGGTCGAACAACTCGTCACGCTGCGAATCGGCACTCTCAGCAAGGCCGTGGGAGCCGCCGGCGGCTTTGTCGCCGGCAGCAGGGCACTCATCGACCACCTCTGGCACCACGCCCGTACCCAGGTCTTCTCAACCGCACTGCCCCCCGCCACCTGCGCCGCAGCCGAACTGGGTCTGCAACTGATCGACCACGAGCCCTACCGCCGCGACCACCTCGAACAACTCGGCAGCCGGCTCCGCCAACACCTCGACGGGCTCGGACTCGACACCAACTCCAAGCACGGACCGATCGTCCCGGTGATCCTGGGCTCCGCGGCGGCCGCGGTCGAGGCGTCCTCGCTGCTGGCACAACACGGGCACTTCGTGCCGGCCATCCGGCCGCCCTCGGTCGCCGCCGGAACCGCACGACTCAGGATCAGCCTCTCGGCCGCTCATACCGACCACGATATCGATGGCCTCGCCAAGGCACTCACACTGGTCTCCGTGGGCGAGGTGACCGCTCATGAGTGAAACGTGGCCAGGACCCTCTCGTAGTGGGTTCGAAGACGAGTACCCCTTCGAATCTCATCGCCTCGACCTCGACGGCGTCGGCTACCACTACGTCGACGAAGGTCACGGGCCCGTCGTGCTGATGGTGCACGGCAATCCGACCTGGAGTTTCGCATGGCGAGGCTGCATCCGCGGCCTGGCCAGGGATCACCGCGTGATCGCCGTCGACCACGTCGGCTGCGGCTTCTCCGACAAGCCGTCCCAATACCCCTACCGACTCGACCAACACGCCAACAACCTCCTCACGCTCATCGACCGCCTCGCACTCGAACAGATCACCCTGGTCGGACACGATTGGGGAGGGGCCATCGGGATGACCGCGGCCACTCGACGTCCCGATCAGTTCGCCCGCTTCGTGATGGCCAACACGGCGGCGTTTCGCATGAAAAGGCTGCCCATGAGAATCGCGGTCTGTCGTGTGCCCCTGCTGGGGGCCCTTTGTGTCCGTGGACTCAACCTCTTCTCGCGAGCCGCGCTGAAAATGGCGGTGGCCCACCCCGAACGACTCTCAGACGCCGCACGCTCCGGTTACCTCGCACCCTACGACAGCTGGGCCCATCGTGTGGCGGTCCACCGCTTCATCCAGGACATCCCGCTGCGGGCCGGGCATCCCAGTTACCAGACCCTCCTCGACACCGAACAGCGACTTGCCCAATTCCAGGACCACCCGCTGCTGCTGGCCTGGGGCGAGCAGGACTGGTGCTTCACGCTCGAATTCCTCGACGAATTCAAGCGGAGGTTCCCCGCAGCCCGCACGTTGCAGTTTCCCAACGCCGGACACCTGCTCTTCGAGGACGTGCCCGATGAACTGCTCGAGGGGATCCGTGCCTTCCTGGCCGACTACCCGCTCGCGAGTGGCTAGGCCACCGTGTCGACGGTGGGCCGGGGTCCCCGGTCGCGATACGCTTCGTATTCCGACACGGTGTACTCGGTCAACTGCCTGTTGACCCGGATCTCGATCCGAGTCAACTCGTCACCCTGCTCGCGAGTCACAAAAGTGAACGCGCGGCCCTTGTCCGACGATGTCATCCGGCCGGTGCGGCCGATGCGGTGGACGTAGTCATCGTGGTACTCGGGGATGTCGTAGTTGACGATGTGAGAAATCGTGCTGACGTCGATCCCTCGACCGGCAACGTCGGTGGCGATCAGCAATCGCACCTGGCCCTCGCGGAACCGCTTCAGCGACCGCTCCCTCTTCGACTGAGCCAGGTCGCCGTGCATCACGCCGACGTCGGACAGGCCCCCGGAGAATCGACGATACAAGGCATCGGCTCCCCGCTTGGTCCGAGTAAAGACGATCACCTGGTTGGGTTGCTGCTCACCAAGCAGCCGCACCAGCAACCCGAACTTCCGATCGGGATCCACGGTGCAGTAGAACTGGTCGATCGTATCCACGGCGATCGCATCTCCGGACAGATCGACGCGGTCGGCGTTGGTCATGTACTTCTTGGCCAGCCGCTCGACAGAGGGCGGCAACGTGGCCGAGAGCAACAGCGTCTGGCGGTCATTGGGACAGCGACGCAGGATGTCACGAATCTCAGGCTCGAAACCGATGTCGAGCATCCGGTCTGCCTCGTCGAGCACCACGACCCGGAGATTGTCGAAGACCAGGTGGCCACGATTGTTCAGATCCTTGACGCGGCCGGGAGTGCCCACCGCCACCTGGACTCCTCGCTCAAGTTGCCGGATCTGGCGATCCATGTCACGCTGGCCGACAAAACAGGAGACGCGGATCGGTGAGGTGTAGGCCAACCGCTCGGCCTCGCACTTGACCTGGTCGGCCAGCTCCCGGGTTGGTGCCAACACCAACGCCTGGGTGTAGGGCTGCTCGTGATCAATCGCCTCCAGGATCGGCAGCACAAATGCGGCCGTCTTTCCCGTACCGGTATGAGCCTGTCCGGTACAGTCCCGGCCGGTCAGGGCCCTGGGTATGAAGGAGGCCTGGATCGGGCTGGGAGTCTCGAAACCGACGTGCTCCAGCGCCTTCATCGATCGCTCGCTGAGCCCCATTCCATCAAAAGTCGTCGCTTCGGTCGCGTCGCCGCCGGAGGTGTCCGTCGCGGCCGTTTTGTCCTGTGTGTTCACGTCTACTGGGTTCCTGTTTATGGCTCGAATCTGATTCGCCGTGTCTTGGCACGACCCATTACATCTCCGTTTAGGTCCACTGGGACCATCCCCGCCTCGATCCACCGGCCGGCGCCTCGTCATCCGCGACGCCAAGCGACCAGCTCGCCCCAGCGGACGGCGGTCGGTTCCGGGCTCTGCAGCAGGCCCTTCTCTGGAGTGTCTCAGCAGAGCTTAGCTCATGCTGCCAATCGGGTCAATCTCTGTCACCGGCTCTGTCACCGGCTCTGTCACCGGCTCTGTCACCGGCTCTGTCACCGGCTCTGTCACTGCCTCTGTCACTGCCTCTGTCACCAGCTCTGTCCTCAACCGCTTCTTCAGCCTCGGCCGCAGCCTCATCGCTGAATGCAACCCCTGCCGTCTCCCCACCTTCGGCCGCGACCGGAGGTCCCAGCAGCCGCTCCAGGTCCTCGCGGGTCAGCTCTTCCTGCTTCACCAACTCCTCGGCCAGCCGTTCGAGCATTCCGCGGGACTCACCGAGCATCGCGAAGGCGCGATGCGAGGCGATTTCGAGGAACCGCTGCACCTCCTGGTCAATCACGTGAGCCGTCTCTTCACTGAATTCCCGCTGCTCACGGTACTCCTTGCCCAGGAATGGCTGATCGGTGACATGGCGGAAGGCCACCGGCCCCACCCGTTCACTCATACCCCAGTGACCGACCATCCGCCGTGCGATCGATGTCGCACGCATCAGGTCATCCTCGGCCCCCGCTCCGTACTCGTCGAAGACCAGTTTTTCGGCACTTCGACCGCCCAGCATCATGACCAGTTGAGCGTGCAGTCGACTCTCACCCAGGTGATACAGTTCTTCCTCGGGCAACAACTGGGTGACTCCCAGGGCCGGCCCCCGCGGAATCACCGTCACCTTGTGCACCGAGTCCACCTCGGGCATCAGCCAGGCCAGCAATGCGTGACCGGCTTCGTGGTAGGCCGTCTTTCGCCGCTCGTCCTCGCTGAGTACCTCCTCGCGCTTGGGTCCCATCAGCACGCGATCGTGAGCGTACTCGAAGTCGACACGAGTCACCCGTGTCCGATCGGCTCGAGCCGCACTCAGGGCGGCCTCGTTGACCAGGTTCTTCAGTGCGGCTCCCGACATGCCAATCGTCACGCCGGCGACCACCCCCAGATCGACGTCGTCCGAGAGCGGAACACGGCGGCAGTGCACCTTCAGGATCGCCTCACGACCCTCCTTGACCGGCCGATCGATCGTGATGTGCCGATCAAATCGCCCGGGTCGCAGCAACGCCTCGTCGAGCACGTCGGCACGGTTGGTGGCCGCCAGCACGATCACCGCCTCGGAACGGTCGAAACCGTCCATCTCGCTGAGAATCTGGTTGAGCGTCTGTTCACGCTCGTCGTGGCCCCCTCCAAAACCCGCACCCCGCATCCGGCCCACCGCATCGATTTCGTCGATGAACACGATGCACGGCGACTGGGCCCGCGCGTTGCGGAACAGGTCGCGAACCCGGCTGGCTCCCACGCCCACGAACATCTGGATGAATTCCGAGCCATTGATCGAAAAGAACGGCACGCCGGCTTCTCCGGCCGTCGCCCTCGAAAGCAACGTCTTGCCGGTCCCCGGCGGCCCCTTCAGCAGCACGCCTCGAGGAATCTCGGCACCCAGTTTTCGGAACCGCTCGGGCTGCTTCAGAAACTCCACCACCTCCTGCAACTCGGCCTTCGCCTGCTCCATCGCCGCCACGTCGTCAAACGTCGTGGTCTGGGACGCCGACTCGAATCGCCGCGCAGGACTCTTGGCAAAATTCCCCAGCATCCCGCCACCCATCGAGTCGCTGGATCGACGCATCAGGAACCAGAACCCGAGAATGAAGACTAGCGGGATCAGCAGCCAGACGGCCATCTGAGTGCCCAGGCCGACGGCGGTCTGATCGGCGTTGACGTCGACCGACTGGGTCGCCAGCTTCTCGAGCAACGCCGTGTCACGCATGCCCACCGAGGGCAACACGGTATTGAAACGCAGGTCCTCGGTCTTCGCCGCCGCCCCGGCCGCCGCCCCGGCAGACTTCTCGTCCGGCTCGCGAGCAACCCGGAACTCTCCGGTGACAATCTCGCCGTGGAATCGAACCGACTTGAGGTTCTTGTTGTCCAATTCGTTGCGGAACTCGCTGTAACTGATCGTGGAGCCGTGGTTCGACGGCGAGCGCTGCCACGACCAAAACGCCAGCATGCCCAACACCAGCAGCAGCAGAACCCACGGAGCCATCGAGCGACGTGGCTGACCGTCCTCGGGTGGAACACGCTGGTGGTCACCCAGACCCGGTGGCTTGGAACGGTCCGGGCCGTCATCCCCCGAGGACCCGTTGGACCCG
>CAUZJR010000368.1:0-5782 GCA_963580005.1 Planctomycetota bacterium | reverse complement strand
TAGATCGGCACAACGCCACCACTGACCCCAGTCGCGACCGCCTCGAGTCGGACTGCTTTTTGTTGAATCCGGCACAAACCGACAGACGACCGGGTGCGGTGGCAGAAGGTTCCCGAGCAACCGATGAGCAAATTCTCTTCATCAGCGAACTCCGAGCCTCGTTTCAACACGATCGACGAGGCGGTCGACGCGTTGCGTCGCGGTCTGATGGTGATCGTGGTCGACGCGGCCGAGCGAGAGAACGAGGGAGATTTCATCTGTGCGGCCGAGACGATCACGGCCGAGCAGGTTGACTTCATGCTGCGTCATGGCAGCGGAGTGCTCTGTGTGCCGATGTCCGAGGAGGTGGCCCAGCGGCTGCAGTTGACTCCGCTGGCTGACACCCACGGGCCCGGTCCTCAGACAGCCACCAACTTCCTGACTCCACTGGACCACGTCTCATCCGGTACCGGAGTCAGCGCCGCCAACCGCGCGACGACCATCCGGGCGATTGCTTCGTCCGAGAGCCGGGCCAAGGACTTTGTGCGACCCGGCCACACCAGCATGTTGCAGGCCAAAGCCGGTGGAGTCCTCAGGCGGGCCGGCCACACCGAGGCGACCGTCGACCTGGTCCAGATGGCCGGAGGCCAACCGGTCGGCTGCCTGATCGAAATCCTCTCTCAGCACGGCGACGGCATGGCCGACGGAGACGAGTTGCGTCAGATCGCCGCCGAGTTCGGCATGCCGATCATTTCGATCGAAGACCTGATCCGGCACCGACGGATGCGGGAACAGCTGATCACTCGCGAGGTCGAGGTCCCGATCGTGACCCGCTTCGGGCCGACCCGTGTCATCGCCTACTCGGTCGAGCACGAGGACCAGCAACCGATGGCGATCGTCTGGGGACAACTCTCCTCGGTCAAGGCCCCCCTGGTCCGCATGCACTCCTCGTGCTTCACCGGCGACGTGCTCGAATCGCTCCGCTGCGATTGCGGCGACCAGCTGCACCTGGCGATGGATGCGATCGGACAGGACGGCGTGGGCGCGGTGATCTACCTGCCCCAGGAAGGACGAGGGATCGGGCTGGTTGCCAAGCTCAAGGCCTATCAACTGCAGGACCAGGGTTACGACACGGTCGAGGCCAACCACAAGCTGGGCTTCAAGGCCGACATGCGGGACTACATGATCGGACTGCAGATCCTCAAGGACCTCGGACTCTCACAAATCCGGCTGCTGACCAACAACCCCGACAAGGCAGACGCCTTCCCGGCCTGGGACCTGACGGTCCTGGAGCAGGTTCCGATCGTGGCGCCTCTGGAAGCCCACCGGGCCGGGTACCTGGCCACCAAGCGAGAGAAACTCGGGCACACGATTCCCGAATCGGCCATCGGAGCCGCACCCGATGATCAGCAGCTCGAGGCCGACGAGTCCGCTCGGCACAGCTTGCAACCTGATCGGTGACCACTATACTTGCGTTTTGCCGCTCGCGATCGGCGGGCAGGCGGTGAATCCACGCGACTGCTGGAGCACGATGATGGGCCAGAAATGTGCCATTTGTGGCAAGTCGCCCCAGGTCGGGAACAACGTCTCGCAACGGGGCAAGGCCAAGTACCTGGGTGGCAACGGCCGCAAGACGACCGGGATCTCCAAACGCCGCTTCAAACCGAACCTGCAGAAGATCCGCATCCAGCTGGGTGGCGGAACCGCCACACGACGGGTCTGCACCGGTTGCATCCGCAGTGGCCTGATCCAGAAGGCCGTGGTCCGCAAGGCGTTCACCGAGCCCGAAGCGACGGCCACCTGAGACCGGTCGAGGTCGGTCGACTTCGGTGACGGCTGCCTGAGACCGGCTGAGGTTCACTCGACCGCTGAGCAGAGACTCACGCCGACGGTGATCTGATGTCCGATTCGCATTCCGACCCATCCTCACCCGACCGCCTGACCCGCGACGACGTGCTGCGGGTCGCGCGACTGGCCCGACTGAGTCTGACCGAGTCGGAGATCGAGGAGTTCACCGGGCAACTGGGGCAGGTACTCCAGTACGTCCGGATTCTCGACGAAGCCGACACAAGTGGAGTCGAGCCCCTGGCGGGCGGATCCGAGCGAACCGATGTGCTCCGCGAGGACCTGCCTGGCGAGTCGCTGACCCGGTCCCAGGCCCTCTCGGGTGCACCACGCCACGACGAGTCCTTCTTCCTGGTCCCCCCCGTGCTGGACACCTCGGCCGAGTGATCCACCAGGTACTCTCATGACCGCCTGCCGTGAAACCGCTGCGGTGCTGCTCGAGCAACTCGCCGCTGGAGCGGTGACTTCGCTGGAATTGACCGAGGCCTGCCTGGGCCGGATCGCCGCCCACGACGAGTCGATCGGGGCCTTCCTGCACGTCGCGGGAGATTCGGCCCTCGAGGCGGCCGAGTCGATCGATCGGCGACGTGCCGCCGGAGAACCCCTGGGACCATTGGCCGGGCTCCCCGTGGCACTCAAGGATGTGCTGGTCACCTCCGACCAGCCCACCACCTGTGCCAGCCGGATGCTCGAGGGCTGGAACCCGCCCTACGACGCTCACACCGTCGAACAACTCCGCGCAGCCGACGCGGTCCTGATCGGCAAGACGAACATGGACGAGTTCGCGATGGGTTCCACGACCGAGAACTCGGCCGTGGGTCCCACCCGCACCCCCTGGCGACTCGACTGCGTCGCCGGAGGCTCCAGTGGCGGATCGGCAGCGGCCGTCGCCGCCGGCTTTGCCCCCCTGGCACTCGGCAGCGATACCGGAGGCTCGATTCGACAACCCGCCTCCTTCTGCGGAGTCGTCGGCCTGAAGCCGACCTACGGTCGAGTCAGTCGCTACGGGCTGGTGGCCTACGCCAGTTCGCTGGACCAGGTCGGCCCCTTCGCCCGAGATGTCGCATCAGCCGCCCTGCTGCTGGAAGTGCTCGCCGGTCACGACCCCCGAGACGGGACCTGTGTCGATGAACCGGTCCCCGACTACCGCCAACAACTCGATCAGCCGCTGCAGGACCTGCGGATCGGGATCTGCCCGGAACATTTCGCCGAGGGACTCGACGGGGAGGTCCGCGAGAGCATCGAAGGGGCACTGGACGTGTATCGTGGACTGGGAGCGGAGATCCGGGAGATCGAGCTGCAACACGCCAGGTTCGCCGTGGCCTGCTACTACCTGGTCGCCCCCTCCGAAGCCAGCAGCAACCTCGCACGATACGACGGAATCCACTACGGCCACCGGGTCGACGACTACGCAGGGCTGGTCGAGATGTACTCGAACAGCCGCGGGGCCGCGTTTGGCAGCGAGGTCAAACGCCGGATCATGCTCGGCACCTACGCACTCTCGGCCGGATACTACGACGCCTACTACCTCAAGGCCCAGAAGGTCCGGCGATTGATTGCAGACGACTTCTCGCGGGCGTTTGAGTCGGTGGACGTGATCGCCTCGCCGGTCGCACCCACCCCGGCAGTCCCGCTGGGCCAGCTGACCAACGACCCGCTCGAGATGTACCTGGCCGACATCTACACCATCAGCGCCAACCTGGCCGGGATCCCGGGGATCTCGATCCCCGCCGGGTTCAGCTCCGATGGACGACCCATCGGCCTGCAACTGCTGGGAAATGCGTTCGACGAGGAACAGCTGCTGAGGGCCGCCGCCATGCATGAGCGGGAAACCCGATGGCACCAGGCGATCCCGGACCTCGACGGAGACGCCCAGCGATGACGTCTCCCCTGACCATCATCGGCCTGGAAGTCCACGTCCAGTTGCAGACCCGGACCAAGATCTTCTGCGGCTGTGCCAACCGCTTCAATCCCGAAGAACCCAACGTGCAGACCTGCCCGGTCTGCCTCGGACTGCCGGGGGCGCTGCCCGTGATGAACCGACTCGCACTGGAACTCTCGCTCCAGGCCGGCCTGGCACTCGAAGGCTCGATCGCCGCACTCACCAAGTGGGACCGCAAGCAGTACTACTACCCCGACCTGCCCAAGGCCTACCAGATCAGCCAGTACGACCTGCCGTTTTGCCAGGGAGGACACCTCGATGTCGAGGTCCAGCATGAGGAGCAGGGGGAACGCGAGACCCGTAGGATCCGGCTGATCCGGGTGCATCTGGAAGAGGACGCGGGGAAGAACCTGCACGACGAGAGCGGAGGAGGAGGCGAGAGCCGCGTGGATCTGAACCGCGCGGGAACACCGCTGCTGGAAATCGTCTCCGAACCCGACATCCGCTCGGCACCCGAAGCCCACCGCTTCCTCGAAGAACTCAGGCTGCTGATGGTCTACCTCGAAGTCTCGGACTGCAACATGCAGGAAGGCAGCCTCCGCTGCGATGCCAACGTCAATCTCGAATTGACCAACCCCGCCGGCGAAGCCGTCCGCACACCGATCGTCGAAGTCAAGAACCTCAACAGCTTCCGCGGAGTCGAAGCAGCACTCACCTTCGAGATCGCTCGACAGGAGAGAGAATTCGACGAATGCGACGGGGTCTACCCCGACGACTCGAAACAGACCCGCGGCTGGGACGCCCAGCGAGGCGTAACATTCGCTCAACGTGGCAAGGAAGATGCCTCGGACTACCGCTACTTCCCCGACCCCGACCTGCTGCCGGTGACCTTCAGTGACGAATACGTCGCCGAACTCCGCGACCGACTCTGCGAACCTCCCGCACAACGACGTTCTCGATTCGTAGAACAGATGGGACTCTCGGATTACGACGCCGCCGTGCTGATCGACCAAGGACCCCACACGGCCGATTACTTCGAACGTGTGGCCCTGGAGTGCCAGGACGCCAAGCGAGCGGCCAACTGGGTCACGCAGGATGTCCTCAGAGAACTCAAAGAGCGGGACCAGGCGATCGATGACTTTGCCGTCGATCCGCAGGGGCTGGCCACTCTGATCAGTTTGATCATCGCGGAGGAACTGACGACTCGCAGCGGCCGTGAGGTGTTTGCTGCACTGGTCGAGGGCGAGGGAGGTGAAGGGACTGTCTCGGAGAGAATCGATCGGATCGTAGCCGAGCGTGGACTGGCCGCCGTGGCCGATACCGACCAACTCGATCAGCTGATCGAAACGGTGATCGCCGGCAACCAGCAGGCGGCAGACGATTTCCGGGACGGCAAGGAGGCGGCGATCGGAAAGCTGATCGGTGACGTGATGCGTGAGGCGGGAGGGGCGGATCCCAAGACGGTCCGCGAGGCGTTGATCGCGAAAATCAGGTCCTAGGTCGAGCGACTCGATGAGCGACGAGGACCGCCGCCGCTGGGAGCGAAAGTACGAGCAGGCTTCCGCCGCCCAGACACTGCAGGCCGACCAGTGGCTGGTCGATGCCATCAAGGACATCCCGCCAGGCCGATCGCTCGAGCTGGCCTGCGGACTGGGCGAAAATGCCGTCTGGCTGGCGACACGCGGCTGGCAGGTCGACGCCGTCGACGTTTCAGCAACCGGGCTGGCAGTCGCCGCGCAACTGGCAGCTCGACACCAGGTCAGACCCCGACTGATCGCCGCCGATCTGGACCACTTCCTGCCTCTGCCAGAAACCTATGACCTGATCGTTGTCTTCCGCTTCCTCGACCGCGACCGCCTGCCCGGGCTGATCACCCGCGGCCTGGCACCCGGCGGGCTGCTGGTCTATGAGACCTTCGGACCCGGACAGTGCGATCGCCACGACAATCACCTCAAGAACCCCGACTTCGTCCTGGCCCCCCAAGAGCTGCCGTCGCTCTACGATGAGCTCGAGACGATCCGATACGAGGAGGTCGAATTGCCCGACCGCTGTGTCGGACGCCTCCTGGCCCGACGT
>CAUZJR010000367.1:0-5797 GCA_963580005.1 Planctomycetota bacterium | reverse complement strand
GGCATCATACCACACGTATCAAGTGCGGGTTTTTCAACGGCTTGTTGGCCTGCGATTGCGACGTCGTATCGTCCCCAGTGCCCATCGCTTGGCGCAGTTCATGCGTCGATTCCCCGGTGACAGAACATTCCCGAACCCATTCTTCGATCACGAGACAGGGGAGGGATGTTCATGTCAAATCCGCCGAGGGTCGCCATCCCCGGCAAGCTGTTTCGAGAGATTCTTCGCCGGATTGAGCGACTCCGCCTCATCGAACCGCGTCTGGAACCGGGATGATGCACACACCTCCCGCAATTCCCGGATCAATTCGTCAATCGGGCGCTGACAGTGCGCGCCCAGGACGACAAAAGTGGCCGTTCTGTCGCGCCGCGTCGCTCTTCGAGGGCAAATCGTGGAAATCTCGTTGCTCGAACGGTCCCGCGGCATTATGATCCGCGGCATCTGGCCGCTGGATTGGGTCGGGAACATTTCATATGGGGAATCCCGACTTGGGGTTCCCCTGCATTCTGCGGCGGGGGCAGGAGGTGGGCCGTGATCCTGTCTGGATGGCTGAGTCGCCTGGGTGTCGTTGCGTCTGGAGCTAACCGCCGCCGCCGTGGGTCGTCACCGGCCGCGGCCGTCGAACAACTCGAAGAACGGACGCTGCTGTCGGTCTCGAGTATCTTCGATGCGGAGACGGGCGAGCTGGCGGTCGTGTTCAGCGAGAATGAATCGCAGATCACGATCGGCGTCGATTCCGCGACCGGCGAGGTGCTCGTCGACGGCGATTCGGTGGCCGTCTCGGCGACTGCAGTGGCGTCAATCGTGGTCAACTCGGATCCGCTTCTGCCTATTGGGAATCTCGACATTGGTCGGATGGTTGGTGGCAGCCGAATCGACCTCAGCGGCGTCACACGTGCGGACTTCCCGAACCTGCAGGCGGTACGAATCGATGCGGGAAGAGGGGACGACACGGTCATCGGCAGTCAGTTCGCAGACTCGATCGACGGTGGCTGGGGCGACGATTTGATTAATGGCCGCAGCGGAGATGACACGTTGCAGGGAGGCCACGGCAGTGATCGGCTGTTTGGCGGTGCCGGTCGAGACCGTATCGAGGGCGGCTTGGGCGAAGACCTGCTTCGCGGCAACGCTGGCATTGACCTGCTCGACGGGGGCACAGAGGGCGATCGTCTGTTTGGCGGGCCCAGCCGCGATGCGCTTCTCGGGGGCGAGGGTGACGACACCATCCGCGGCGGGCCTGGTAACGACCTGATCGACGGCGGCGACGGGTGGGACCTGATCGTCGAGTCGAGCGACAAGAACTTCACACTCACCGACGGCCAACTCGACGGCCAGGGCCGCGACCAATTGGCGGGTATCGAGAATGCAGAACTTCGTGGCGGCCGCCGGGCGAACCGGATCGATGCCTCGGCCTTCACAGGTCAGACGACGCTTCGTGGGCTCGGTGGCAACGATACGCTTTGGGGCGGACACGGCGGCGACCGACTGATTGCCGGCGGTGGCGACGACAGTCTGATCGGTTACGACGGCAACGACACGCTCGACGGCGGTCGAGGCAACGACTGGTTGGCCGGGTACCTCGGCGACGATCGACTCAACGGCCGCAGCGGGGGCGACACGCTGCTGGGTGGCGACGGCAACGACGTGCTCTTCGGCGGGGCCGGTCACGACGTGGCACTCGGCCAGAACGGTCGCGATCGCGTCTTCGGTCAGGGAGGACGGTTCGACACCATCGCCGGTGGCAGCGGCGACGACCGCGTCGTCGGGTCACGACGCGAGATCAAAGAACAGTTCATTATGAACGTCTCGGCCCACCTGCCCGAGTGGACGTTCACCGACAGGATCGGTGCGGAGAATGAAAGCCCCGAAGTGGCCGCCTACCGCGACCGGCTCGTGGAGATACTGCTCGAGGACGCCGTCGAGGGATGGCAGGATCTGTTTGAACAGCCGGTCCCCTGGTTTTCGTTGCAAACCCATTTCGACGTTGGCGGCGGCGGCGGTGGCGGCAACTTTCGCGTAACACTGGCCTCAGAAGGAGCGGGAGCAACACCGGGATTCTCAGATACGAACACGCAGGAAGAAGGTGTCGACGAGGCCGACATCGTCAAGACCGACGGTGAGTTCCTGTACATCGCCGGCGACAGTTGGGGTGCCCAACAGTTGACCATCGTCGACGCCTGGCCCGGTGAAGATATCCATGTCGTCTCGCAAGTCGACCTCGATGGCCGGCCCGTTGCACAGTACCTCGCTGGAGACCGGCTGACCGTCGTGACCCAGAAGAATGCCGGCTGGACGTGGATCGATTCGCCCCGGCAGGACTCCAACTACAGGTACAACCAACCGTCCCTCACACTGACGACGATTGATCTCACCGACCGCTCGACTCCGCTGGTTACCCGCCAACTGGTCATCGACGGTCGATACGTCGATTCGCGCGCCCGCGACGGATATGCCAACCTGGTTGTGCAGAATAACCTGCCGTATTTAAAGCGGCCGAGGTTCCTGTGCTATGAGGAAGTCACAATCCAGGACGAGATCACGCGGACGGAGAAGGTGGAACTTCCACGCTGCTTCTACGAATCCGAAGACCAGTACCGTCGGAGCATGCGTGACGACTTGGAATCCAACGTTCACGTCCCGCGCGTGTTCCGTGTCGGCGGTGCTGGAGATGAGCCTGTCGAGGAGATCGGACCACTGGGCGACGCCGCGAGCCTTGAGGATGCGCTCAACTTCCGGAAGTCACCGTTGTTGACCACGGTCGTCTCGTTCGACCTGGATGGCACTGCATCGGAGCCGACTGATGCACTCAGCCTCGCCGGCGATAGGTCGACGACGGTCTATGCCTCGCAAGAGGGGCTCTACCTGGTCACCCCACCGGCTTGGCAATGGATCGACTGGCTGCCGACTGCTCGACACGACGGCATGACCGAACGGCCCTACTCGGCAATCGCCAAGCTGGCATTTTCAGAGGGCCAACTCGAGATGGCGGCCACCGGCTCGGTGCCGGGTCGCGTTCACGACCGGTTTTCGCTCGATGAGCACGACGGGATGCTCCGCGTCGCCACCACGACGGGCGGCGGGCGCAATACGGAGAACCATGTCTTCGTTTTGGCCCACGACCTCGATCAACTCAACATCGTCGGCCGCCTCGAAGGGCTCGCACCAGGCGAGCAGGTCTACTCGGCCCGGTTCATGGACGACCGGGCGTTCCTGGTCACCTTCCGCCTCGTCGATCCGCTGTTCGCGATCGATCTCTCCGATCCGACTGCGCCGCAGCTGGCCGGGGAACTGAAGATCACCGGGTTTTCCGACTACCTGCAACCGATCGACGACACGCACCTGCTGGGGATCGGCCGCAACGCCGACGCAGCGACAGGACGGTTTCAGGAACTGCAGATCTCGCTGTTCGACGTCTCGGACCTGACGAACCCGACCGTGGTCGATACCTACAGCTTTGCGGGGGGCCGGAGTGGCGACTCCGAAGCGCGGTTTGAACCACATGCTGTCTCGTGGTTCCCCGAATCCCAGACACTGGCAATTCCGCTGGAGGGTTCTGGATGGCGGCGGTTTGGTAATGCCGGGACAGATTCGTTGTTCGAGGGTGAAGTTCGTAGTGGCTTGCAGGTCTTTCACGTCGATTTAGAGACCGGCTTTGAGCGGTTAGGCCAGGTGACCTTCCAGTCGAGAGTCCGCCGCAGCGTGCAGATCGGAGAGTCGCTGTACGCCATCTCCGATCACGGCATCAAGGTGACGGCGATCGACGAACCGGGCACCGTGATCGCCGAGATCGCCGAGATCGAGTACCGCGATCGGGACAACCCGGGCCCGCGGCCAATCCCGCTGCCGCGGCCGATCCTGTTCCGTCCGCTGGTGCAGACCGCCATGCCGCTGGCGAGGAGCGCACCGATCGACATCGCGTTTGCAGATGTCGCCGCGTGGATCGACAGCGTGTAGGGTGGGATCCGCCGCAGGCGGACTGACCCACCAATCGCTACCGCCGTCTCGCACGATTCGCTAGGCTAAAGTCGCACCCGGATTCGCGCTGACTTGGAGCCGTCCCGATGAAAACCGCTCGGTCCTGCCTGCTGATTCTTGTCTGTGTTTCTCTGGTCTCCGCCGCCGCGCCTCAGGCCAAGAAACCCGCCCAGACACCCACCAAGAATCCCACCAAGACACCACTGCTCAACGATGCCGGACACGGCTCCGTCAGCGGTCAGTTCACGCTCGAAGGCACCGTCCCCGCGGCGAGGATCCTGGTCAAGAAGGGTGACCCCGCTGCCAAGGACGGAAGTATCTGTGCCGCCGTCGACCTGCAAAGCGACGAACTGGTCGTCGATTCCAAGTCCCGAGGCATCCGGCACATCTTCGTCTACATCCGCAAGGTCGACAAAACCAGGATCCACCCCAAGCTGAAGACCAGCACCGCCAAGAACGTCGTCTTCGACCAGAAGGGCTGCCGCTTTACACCTCACACCCTCATCGTCCGCACCGACCAGTCGGTACTCGTCAAGTCGGGCGACAACTGCGCACACAACACCCACACCTACCCCATCCGCAACAAGGCCGACAACTTCATTCTCAATGCCAACAACCGCACCGGACTGGAGTTCAAGTATCCGATCGCCGAGTTCCTGCCGACCACAATCAAGTGCGACATCCACCCGTGGATGAAGGCCTACTGGCTGATCCTGGATCACCCCTACATGGCCGTCACCGACGCCCAGGGACGATTTACCGTCACCGGGTTGCCGCCGGGTACCTACGACTTCCGCTGCTGGCATGAACTGGTCGGGTACGTCGCAGCGGGGTCGAAGCGAGGCTTCAGCGTGACGATCAAGGCCAACCAGACGACCAGGCTGCCGGCCGTCAAGGTGCCGGTGGCCAAGTTCACCACCGACTAAGCTCGCCCCGGGGCACGACTCACACTCCAGCCAACCAGGCCAGGGCGCCGCGATGCGACAGCAGCTCGGCTTCGTGATGCAGTTGGCCGTGCTCACGCTGCTGCCATTACTGATCGTCTGGCAACTCAACGGCCTGATGCCGCTGATCTGGATGCCGGTCCTGACTCTCGTCGGCATCTGCCTGTTCGCCCTGGGCACCAGGCTGCGAGGAGGCCGGGCATGAACCGCACCGTCGGACTACTCGCACTGGTCATCTCGCTGGCCCCCGCATCCGGCCCGGCTCGCGCCCAACCCACACCCCTGAGCGTCACCGTCGAAACCAGCACCACCGCACGTCGCAAAGTCCGACTCGCCCAGGAATACCTCCGCAGGAAGGACTGGGCCGACGCCGTTTCGCTGCTACGCAAGATCCTCGAAGATCACTCCGGTCATCTCGTCGAAGTCGAACCCGGCCGCTACCTCCACACCTCCTCACTCGTCAATCGCCTGCTGGTCGACATGCCCCCCGCCGGACTGGCCGTCTACCGCAGCCAGGTCGACCCGCTGGCTCGACGTTGGTTCGAAACCGGGACCGCCGAAAACGACCCCGCCATCGTGTCGCGGATCCTCGAGGAAGCCTACGCCAGCCGCTTTGCCGATGATGCACTCTGGTGGCTCGGACAACAGGCCTGGCAGGACAACCGACCTCGAACCGCCGCGCGCTACTGGCGACAGCTGGTGCCGCGGTCGAGAACTCCGCAGGACCTCAACCCCGACCTCAACCGCCGACTTGGGTTTCCTGACAGCCGGCACCCCGAGCCGCAGGTTCGAGCCCGACTGGTGCTGTGCCACTGCCTGTCCGGCCAACTCGAACGAGCTCGGCTCGAATGGGAAGAACTGAAACGGCGCCACCCCGA
>CAUZJR010000366.1:0-5807 GCA_963580005.1 Planctomycetota bacterium | reverse complement strand
GGTCGGTGGCAAGCGGGTGTGGGGTGTGGGGGGTGGGGCGTGTGGGGAGGTGGTGAGTTGGCGCGTCGTTGCGGCGGCTTGCGAGGCGTCCTAGAATCGCGGCGATCGGCATCAGGCAGCATGCGGGGGGCGAGACGTTGGATTTCCAGGAACGACTGCAGCGGGCCGTAGAGCGTGGCCAGCAGGCACGGGACTCGCGGAGCCGCAATGTGGCCGCGAAGGCGCTCTCGGAGGAAGAATCGCGGGCGCTGCATTCGCAGTACCGCCTGGAACTCTCTGAACACGTCGGCGCGTGCCTGGGCCAGCTGGTCGACCAGTTCCCCGGCTTTCAACTCGAATCGATTGTCGGCGACGAGGGATGGGGTGCGATGGTCAGCCGCGACGACATCGCCCTGGGCGATGCGGGCAAGGCCACGAATCTCTACAGCCGGATGCAGATGCTGATCCGCCCGTTTTCCGAGGGGCGGATTGTGGAGCTGGTAGTCAAGGCGACGATTCGCAATCGGGAGGTCTTCAACCGGGCGCGGTACCAGATGCTGAACCAGGTGGATCTCGATTCCTTTTCAGAAAACGTCGACCTGTGGGTGCTGGAGTATGCCGAGAAGTACTCCGAAGCGGGTTAAGGGGCAGCGATGAGTCGGGAATCGGATCTGCAGCGGGTACTCTCGGGCGGCGTGGTGGCCATCATCCGCGCCGATTCGGGCGAGCAGTTGGTGGAGGTGGCCGAGGCGTTATACGAGGGCGGGATCGAGGTGATCGAGGTCACCTTCACCGTGCCGGGGGTGCTCGAGATCATCTCGGCCGTCCGCGACCGCTTGGGTGAGAAGATCCTGCTGGGTGCCGGCACGGTGCTTGATGCCGAAACTGCCCGCTCGGCGATGTTGGCCGGTGCCGAGTTCATTGTCTGTCCGACGGTGAACCTGGACGTGATCCGCATCTGTCGCCGTTACGACAAGCTGGTGATGCCGGGTGCTTTGACGCCGACTGAGGTCTTGACGGCTTGGGAGGCGGGGGCGGACATCGTGAAAGTGTTCCCCGCCGACATCGGCGGCCCGGGTTATCTGAAGTCCCTGCACGGGCCTCTGCCTCAGGTCAAGCTGTTGCCCACAGGGGGAGTGGACCTGGAGACTCTGGGCGACTTCTTTGCTGCCGGGGCCTGTGCGGTGGGGTTGGGCAGCGCGTTGGTCGAGAAGCAGGCTGTGGCTGACGGCGACATGGCCCGGATCCGGGACCTGGCCAAGGCCTACGTGGCGGCGGTCGCTGCGGCTCGTTGAGTCCTACGGGTTCTCGCCCGATTTGTTCTCGCCCGGGTCGTCCTCGCCTGACGTGTCCTCGCCTGACGTGTCCTCGGTGTCAGTATCTCCTGCTTCGAGGTCGAAGGCAGGGGGCGTGAATTTCGGTGCCGAGACGTTATCGAGGCTGTCGTCGGCGATCGGTCTCTCGGCGGTCGGTTCCGGGTCGTAGGACGTGTTCCCCTGGATGTCGTCCTCGACGCCACGGATGCCCTTCTTGAACTCGGTCAGCCCTTTGCCCATGTTGCGGGCCACCTCCGGCAGTCTCTTGCCAAACAGCATCAAGGCAATGAACGCCACGATGAGCAGCTCGGGACCACCGGGGAAACCGAGGAAAGCAACGATAGGACTCATCGCAATGACCTCTTGCTGGTTCAGTCAGCCTGACGGGGGTTGGGATTCAGGAGGCGTCGTTGGGTGTGTCGTTGCTGGGGGTGATGTCGTTGGCTGCGTCGCCGTCATCGGAGTCATCGGCGTCGCCGATTCCCTTCTTGAATTCGGTGACGCTTTGCCCGATCGAACGCATCATGGTCGGGAGCCGTTTGGCTCCAAAAAGCAGGATGATCAGGGCCACAATCAGCAGCATTTGGAGAGGCCCTGGGAACATGGGAGGGTGCCTTCTGGAGTGTCGGTGAGTCGGAGTAATTCGGAGAAAGTCGGAGTTGAGGTCAGTGGGTCGTGTGGTGAGGGACGCTGCGGAATCGCGTCCCATTGTGGGGGGAGGCATTCGGGTGTTGGTCAACCGGATGTCTGCGAAGCGGGCTGGTCGGCCGGACCTGCGTATCGGGTTGAAGCCGAATCATGCCGAATCAGGTGCGGGCACACAGCCTCGGGGCAGGAGGTCCTCGAGTGCCCACTCGGTGGGCCCGCCGGGGTCCGGCAGGACGGTTGAGCGGAATCAGGGTCATTGTAGCCCGTGCGTGAGGGGTGTCAACGGTTGTGGTGCGGGGTGGCGAGGTGGTGGTGTCCGGCGCTCTACGGTGACAGGGCATTGCCTTTCGGGGATTGATCCGTATGCTGAGGTGATTCTCGAGAAGCGTCCGAGGCTGGGAACTGCGGGCGTTTTCGGGTCATAGCTGGTGTCTTCTGGTCTCGTGCCGAGAAATGAGCCAGCAGCGGTCACGGGGTCAGGCGGCCGGGATATGCGCGATCTGCTTACCGGTTACGACGTCAACCCGCCGACGTGGTTTTACCTGTCGTCGTTGTTGATTGTCGCGGTTTTTTTTCGTTTCGGTCGCGTCTGGTCGTTGCGGAACGTGGACGTATTGTTGTTGCTGAGCCTGGCGCCAGGCCTGCTGATGGCGGAGCCCGAGCGGCTGGGCATTGTCATCGAGGATCAGCCCCAGCGATACGCATTGCTGCAGACCCTGGGGACGACGTGGTTATTTGCCGGTGCGGGCCTGGTATTGATTCGATTGCTGTGCGACCCGTTATTCAAGCGTCGCCCGTTGATCGAGCCAAACCTGTCGGCCCAGGGCCTGGTCTTCCTGGCGATCTCGGCGTTTGCCTTCTTGATGGCCAGGGTCGTGGTCGATCCTCCTTCTTCGGCGGCCCGAGCTGCGGTGACCGGCGGGGAGAAGATGCTACGTCGCGAGAACCTGCCCGAGGCGGCCGGTGGTCCGGCGTCGACGGCCGCGGGTGCCGCGGCGACGGCGGTGGTCAAGGTGGTGGCTCCTCCTCGAGGTGACTGGCAGGACCGTGATCGGATCCGCGAGTTGTCCGCGAGGGTGGTCCCGGTGATTGCTCACCTGGCTATCGTGATCGGTCTGTACCTGGTCGGTCGTCTTCATTTTGGTGACCGCCGTCAGGGCGTGGCGATGGCGGCGTTGTACCTGCTTGTGCCCTGCACGTCGTATGACGTGGGCGAGGTGGATCACGTGTTACCGGCTGCGTTTTGCATCTGGGCCTTTGTGACCGTCCGCCGCCCGTTGCTGTCTGGATCGCTGATGGGTGCCGCCTGCGGATCGCTGGTGCTGCTGCCGGTTTTCCTGGCTCTGTTGCCTCTGTGGTGCGTGTTCTATGAACGCAAGCGCGGGCTGCTGTTTGCTCTGGCGTTGGTGCTGGTCGGTGGTGCGTTGCAGGTCGGCGTGCTGGCATTGACGTCGCCGGATGTGCCGGAGTTCTCGGACCGGCTCAGGGGTGCGGCACAGACGGTGATCAACGAGTTTGATGGCGAGGCGATTGCCGAGGTCAGCGGTACCGGCGGCGGGTTCTGGAATTCGAACAACCTGGCCTATCGCATCCCGGTGATCGTGGTCTTCGTGGTCTTGCTGTGCGTGCTGACGATCTTCCCGAGGCAAAAGACTCTCGAACACCTGATCTCTCACTCGGCCGCCCTGGTCGTGGCCACCCAGTTCTGGTACTCGCACCAGGGGGGAGTGTACGTGCTGTGGTACGTGCCGCTGCTGCTGCTGGTGGTGTTCCGCCCGAGGCTCTCAGCAGCCCTGGCTCGCGGGTCGGGGGACCCGGGGGCGGGCTGGTACGAGCCGATCGGATCCCACGTACCGGTTGGCACCGGATTGGGACGGGGCTCGACCCGGCTGTGGCACTAGCCGTCGATCGGCTCGACACCTCGCAGAGGGTCGCTAGGATGAAGCGATCGGTGTCCAGGAGGTCGAGCTGTGACGGGTTTGGTGTGTGCGGCGGGCTTGAGTACCAAGTCGCGGTTGCAGGACGCAGTGGAGGAGTGCAGCGAGCTGATCGAGGCGGGCTTGGATGGTGCTGAGCGGTCGCTGGTTTTCGCATTTGCCAGTGGCGAATATGGAGAGTCGCTGGACACCCTGCCGGGGGCACTTGAGGAGCTGGTTGGTGGTGGCGTGTTGTTGGGCTGCAGCGGAGAGATGATCGCGGGAGGTGACCGCGAGATCGAGTCGGGGCCGGCCCTGAGCGTGCTGGCGGCGGGGATGCCCGATTCGCGGATCGAGCCGTTCCGGGTCACCTTCGAACCGACCGCCGACGGCCTGCTGACGACGGGCTGTCCCGATCACCTCGCTGAGGCGGATGATGTCGATACGGTCTTCCTGCTGGCCGACCCGTTCTCATCCCAACCTCAATCGATCTTCGACCGCATTGCCGAGCAGACAGCAGGCGGCGGTGACGGCCAGGCGAGCGGTGCCGGGATCCTGGGGGGCATGGCCAGTGGCGGAAGCGGGCCGGGCGAGAACCACCTGTTCCTGGGCGGGGAGGTGTATCGAGACGGTGCGGTGGGTGTGGTGGTGCGGGGTCCGGGTCGAGTCGGATCGGTGGTGTCTCAGGGCTGTCGACCGATCGGGACGACCCTGGTGGTCACCGCGGCGGAGTCGAACGTGGTGCAGGCCCTGGGTGGCCGGGAAGCCCTGGTGGTGTTGCAGGAGATGATCGAGGGTCTCGAGGAGTCCGAGCGGCAGTTGATCGGGCAGGGGCTGCACATGGGGCTGGCGATGAGCGAGTATGGTGAGAGTTTCGAGCGGGGTGATTTTCTGGTCTCGAACGTGATCGGCGTCGATCGTGAGAGCGGCTCGGTGGTGGTCGGACACCAGGTCCGCGTGGGCCAGACGATTCGCTTTCATGTCCGCGACGCTGCGACCGCCGACGAGGACCTGGTTGAGTTGTTGCAGTCGCACGGACGAGCGGGTCGAGAGCCGCGGGGTGCGTTGCTGTTCAGCTGCAACGGGCGTGGCACTCGGCTGTTTGGTGCGGCCGATCACGATGCTTCGACGATCCGGCGTGAGCTGGGAGAAATCCCTCTGGCGGGGTTCTTTGCCCAGGGAGAAATCGGCCCCGTGGGCGGGACCAATTTCGTACACGGGTTCACGGCCAGCGTCGCCTGCCTGGGCTGAAGCGGCCAGGAGCAGCGGGGAGCGGCCGGGCTTCCGTTTCGGAGTGGGCTGACCTAGTCTGAGTCGATGCGAATTGTCGAGCTGGAATTGACCGCATTGACCGGTGCTACGGTCGATGGGGGCTGGCCCCAGGACCTGGAGGCCGAGGAGAATCTGCACACCCTGGTGCGGGTGAAGTCCGAGGACGGCCTGGTCGGAATGGGGAGTTGTTTCACTTCGGGGAAACTGGTCGAGGGTTCACTGGAGCTGTTGTGGCCGTCGTTGAAGGGTCAGTCGGCGGTCGAGCCGGAGCGGGTGACTGACACGTTGCGGGAATCGACGTTCTGGCAGGGACGCGGGGGAGCGGTCGAGCACGCGATCAGCGGCATCGACATTGCCTTGTGGGACCTGATGGGCCAGGCCTGTTCTCAACCCGTCTCACGGCTGTTGGGCGGCATCTATCGCGACCGGATCAAGCCCTACGGTTCGATGCTGTTTGATGAACCGGAGCCGTTGCGGGACTCGCTTCTGGCGACCGTGGCCCGGGGCTTTCGAGCGATCAAACTGGGTTGGCGGCCGTTTGGTCGGCGGGATCATCACACCGACGAATTGCTGGTGCGGACGGCTCGCGAGACGGTCGGAGACGACGTGGAGTTGATGGTCGACGCGGGAGGCAGCGAGCAGTTCTGGCCTCACGGCGTCAGCTGGGCGACGCGAA
>CAUZJR010000365.1:0-5837 GCA_963580005.1 Planctomycetota bacterium | reverse complement strand
GAGTGTACTCGGCGGTGATCGGTTCATCGGAGGGTCTGATGATGCGGCCGTCGTTGACCGGGAGTCCGATCAGGCGGCGGAGTCGGGATTCGGCTGAGTAGAGGTCCGAGCGGGCTCCCTCGGCACGTCCCTTGATCTCGAAGTAGTTGTCCCGGGACTGGGCCTTTTCGGCGGCCGGCCGACGTGGGTCGCCCTGGACCATCCGCCAGGTCTGCTCGGCACTGTCGAGAGCCACTTTCTGAGTGTGGTAGACGCGGTAGGCCAGGTGGAGGTCCCAGTAGAGGTCCTCGGTGTCCTTGACCAGGTTGCGGATGGCGACTTCGAATTCACTGAGCGTGATGTCGCTGTTGATCCGCGAGATCACCACCCCCTGGTTGACTCCGACAATCGACGTCGCACCACCGAACCGGCCCAGCCTCGGGCCGGCGATCTGAGTGTACTCGGTGCCGGCTCCGGCCAGCAGAGGATGTCTCATCTGAAGCCCCAGCGAGGGGGCCTGGGCCGTGCCGTAGAAACTCGAGGGGAACAGGTTGAAGCGTTGGTTGTTCTGGGAATAGTCCCAGTTGTGGCTGAAGCTGAGTTGCGTGCCGGCTCCGGTGATTTTCGAGAGTGATGCTCGGAAGCGGCCACTGTCTTCGTCGAGCGAGTCGCCGGCGGAGAACCCGAGGTTGGCGGTGCGCTGGACCGTGCGACTTCCCGCCCAGGTCATCGAACTCTGGAACAGAGTGTCGAAGTCCGCCGAAGCCGCCTCGATTCCTCGCTGACCGAACTGGACGTTGGTTTCCTGGATCGCCGGGTTGAAGATGCTGGAGGCGAATTCGGGATTGGCCAGCAGGCGGTTGTTGGGCGAGAGAAACGTGCCGCTCTCGCGGATGATCTCACTGTTTTGCAGGCCCAGCTTCATCACTTCCTGCAACGACAGGTCCCAGATCTCCTGCTCGCCCGGACGACTGAGCCGCCGGGGCTCGGCCGCCATTTCGGCTCGAGCCGATTGCCTGTCTCGAGTGTCCTCGCCTTCGTCGAGATCGACGATGCGGGTGGCGATGTCGCGGTAGTGAGTCAGTTCGGCGTCGTTGAGGTAGGTCAGCTCCCGAGGTCCCGACAGACACCCGCCCAGTGCCAGCAGGAGCGGCACGGTGAGGAGTTTGCGGAAGGGGTGGCGAGGGGACATGCGGTGGGGGCTCGGGTATTTGCTGGGGTGGAGGCTGCGGTGTTTGCGCACAGGGTCCGAAACCCGCGATGGCGCGGTCTGCAAATCGAGACCGTGTCCCCGGGGGTTATCGGTAGAACCGTTACAGTCGGTATCGGCGTTACAACCAGTACAGCTTGACAGGATTCACCAGTCCACGGGCTGTGGTGTGGAGCCCGTCTTGGACAGCGGTCTTTCCCCAAATCGGGTGATGGCACTAGAATACGCGCCGAGGTAGATGTTGCAGGCGTGGTGGCGTTGGCCCGGTTGGTCTGTGCGGCGTTTGCTTCGGCTCCCATTTTTTGCCCCGATTTCGCAGTAAATTCGACCCGATGTCCACAGGTAACGTAGACGAAGTCCGAGAGCGGATCATCCAGCTGGCTCGAGAGATCGAGCAGATGTCACAGCAGCGGATGTCGTCGGAGGACTATTTTGCCCAGTTCCTGAAGCGTGTTGTCGGAGCCATTGGTGGCCGAGCCGGTGCGGTTTGGGTCCAGAATGGTGCTCACCAGATCCAGTTGCTGGCTGATCACCAGTTGGAATCGACCGGATTCCACGACAATGCGGACGCATTGCGTCGCAATGGGCGATTGCTGCAGGACGTATTGCAGAACGGCCAGGCGTGCACTCACAGTCCGGACGACGTCGATGTCGAGTTGCCGACCGACGACCTGATCATTCTGGGCGCGTTGCAGCGTCAGCAGGAGTGCGTGGGTGTTGTGGAGATTTTTCAGCGGAAGGACACACCGGCCCAGGCCCGGCCGGGGTTCCTTCAGTTTATCGAGCAGATGTGCGGGCATGCCTGCCGTCACCTGGAGCGTCAGGCGGAGTCGACCGAGGGAACGGTCGAGCGGTCCAAGTTTTCCGAGTCGTTCGAGCATTTCGTACTCGAGCTGCACCGTAATCTGATTCCGACCGACGTGGCCTCGACCTGTGCCAACGACGCCCGCTTGCTGTTGGGCTGCGACCGGTTGAGCGTGGCGGTGATGGTGGGTCCGCGGACCGACATCAAGGCGATCAGTGGCCAAACGGCGGTCAACCAGAAGTCGAACCTGGTTCGATCGATGAGGAAGCTGGCGGGCCAGGTCTTGTCGACTCGCGAGCCGTTGGTCTACACCGGGAAGCTCGACGAGCTGCCGCCTCAGATCGAACAAACCCTGGCCGAGTACATCCAGGAGAGTGGTTCTCGGATGGTGCAGGTGGTGCCGCTGTTCGAGCCGGACCCGTTTTTCGATCTCGCCGAGGATGCTCGAGGTCCTCGTGACATCGAGCGTCCCAAGCGGGTGGTGGGCGGGCTGGTGGTCGAGCAGGTTGCCGAGAGTCGTGTGAAGGAGGGTTTGCCCGAGCGTCTCGAGCTGGTCAAGGACCACGTTGCGACGGCCCTGGCCAACTCGATGCGTCACGAGCGTCTCTTCGGCATGAAGCTCTGGAGATTCCTGGGCCGTTCGCTGTCGTGGCTCGAGGGTCGCAACCGGTTGAAGGCGGCCGGGGTGGTCGCTGCGATTGTGGTGGTCGGCCTGGTGCTGGCCCTGGTGCCGTGGGACTACCGGGTCGAGGCGACCGGGCAGTTGATGCCGGTGGCTCAGCAGGACATCTTTGCTCCCAACAACGGCAAGGTGATCGCGGTTTTGGTCAAGGAGGGTGACCGGGTCGAGAAGGGGGTCACTCCGCTGGTGGTGCTCGAAAACCTCGAACTCAACGCTCAGATCGAGACGGCTCTCAGCGAGCGAGAAAACAACCGCGAACTGCTTGCGACTCTCAGGGCCCAGCACGACCGCGCGGTCGAGGCGGGCAACGATCCGGATGCGATCGAACTGACCGGTCGAATCCGTGAGGCGGAAATCCAGGGCAAGGGATTGAAGAAGCGGCTGGAGATTCTTGGGAAGCAGAAGTCGGAGCTGACGGTGACGGCGACCAAGGATGGTGTGGTGGCGACGTTCCAGGTCGAGCAGAAACTGATCAACCGGCCGGTCAATCGTGGCGAGCGGTTGCTGGAGGTGATGGACGTGGGTGGGACTTCGCGGTGGCGACTGGAGTTGCAGGTCGAGGAGCACCGTGTCGGCCATATTCTCAGGCACCAGGAAGAACGGTCACGGCTGAAGGTTGCCGATCCCAATGCGGTGCCGGTCGAGTTTGTGCTGGCGACGGCGTCGGAGAAGACCTACAGCGGCCGGCTCTCGAGAATCTCGACCCGCGCCGATGCCTCCCAGGCCGGGGGCAGCGTGGTCGAGTTGTATGTCGAGCCGACCGGCGAGACCTTGCCCGAGCATCGGATCGGGGCCGAGGTCAACGCCCGGATCCACTGCGGCCAGCGCAGCCTGTTCTACGTGCTCTTTGGCGACGTGGTCGAGTTCGTCCGCAAGCGACTCTGGCTGTAGCCGACGTCTCGATCCCCCAGCGGCCCGCAGCCGGTCAGCTCTCGGTCAGCTCTCGGTCAGCTCTCGGTCAGCTCGAGGCAGGGATCCAGTCCCATCCGTTTGTAGTTGTCGTTGCGTTGTTTTTCGTGTTTGAGCAATTCGCGTCGTTGTTTGCGGTGCTGCCGTTCGAGCATTCTCTGTGTTTTTCGGAAGAAGGACATCCAGCTTGTGGCCAGCGAGCCGCTGTCCCCGGACCGCGCCTGTTCTCTGAGGTTTTCCAGTTCCCTGGTTTCCCGGCAGCGGAGCAATTCGTCTTCGAGCGAGAGGAAGAACTGGAAGCTGCCGGGGTCTCCCTGTCGAGCGGCCCGTCCGACGAGTTGCCGGTCGATGCGAGCCGAGCTGTGCATTTCGGTAGCGATCACGTGGAGTCCGCCGGCGGTGGTCAGTTCGTCGGTCAGCTTGATGTCGGTGCCCCGTCCGGCCATGTTGGTGGCGACGGTGACCCGTCGGCTCTGCCCCGCCTCGGCCACCACCTCGGCTTCACTTTCGTGTCGAGTGGCGTTGAGAATCTTGTGATCGATGCCGAGGGTTTCGAGTCTTGCGGCGAGTGCTTCGGAGGCATCGACCGAGGGTGTCCCGACGAGCACGGCGCGGTCGTTCTGGACCAGTTCGGCGATTTCCGAGACCACCGCGTCCTGCTTGTCGTCGGCGTTGAGGTAGATACGTGGTGCGAGTCCGCTGCGGATGCAGGGTCGGTGTGTGGGGATGGCGGCGACATTCATGCCGTAGATCTTTTTCAGTTCACGAGCCGCCTGCACCGCCGTGCCGCTCATGCCCGCCAGGTTACTGTAACGACGGAAGAAGCTCTGGATGGTGACTCGTGCGGCTTCTCCGGAGGTCGCGGTGATCGGCACCTGTTCCTTGGCCTCGATCGACTGGTGCAGACCGTCCTGCCACTTGCGACCGTCCATGATCCGTCCGGTCGACTCATCGACGATCACGATCTCGTCTTCGACGATCACGTAGTCTCGGTCGTTCTGGTAGGCGAGCCCGGCGGTCAGGGCCTGTTCGATGTGGCGGTAGATGCGTTCGCTATCGATCGAGCTGATCAGCGAGGGCTTGCTGGTCAGCACGATGCGTCGGCAACCGGTGTCGGTCAGGAAGGCGGTGCGTCGGTGCGGTTCGTAGAGGAAGTCGACATCGGGTTGCAGTTTTGCGGCGGTGCGGTAGCACCAGCGGTACAGGCTGACGCTGCCGGGGTCGTTGGGCTGGGTCATGCCGATGATCAGCGGCGTACGGGCCTCATCGATCAGCACGCTGTCGGCTTCATCGATCAGAGCGAAGTGGTGTCCTCGCTGGGCGGGCGCTTCGGCGGGTGTTGAGCCGGGTTCGGTTTCCAGCAGTCCCGAGCGGTCGATGGCTCCTCGGGCGATGCCCTTGCGGAGCTGGTCACGCAGGAAGTCGAAACCCATTTCCTTGGCGGTGCCGTAGGTGATGTCGCACGAGTAGGCCACTCGCCGCTCGTCGGTTTCCATCGGCGTCTGGATACAGCCCACCGTCAAGCCCAGGGCCTCATAGATCGGCCCCATCTCCTCGGCGTCGCGTCCGGCGAGGTAGTCGTTGACGGTGACGATGTGGCAGCCCTTGCCGGTCAGGGCTCTCAGGTAGGCCGAGAGTACGGCTGTGAGCGTCTTGCCTTCGCCGGTCTGCATCTCGGCGATCCCCCCCTCGAACATCGCCATGCCTCCCATCAGCTGTACGAGGAAGGGGGTCATGCCGGTCGTCCGTCGAGCCGCTTCGCGGGCCAATCCGAACGCCTCGGGCAGCAGCTTCTTCAGAGGCACACCACTCTTGGCCTCCCAGCCCAGTTCGCGGCTGTGCCGCTTGAGTTCCTCGTCGTCGAGAGCTTGCCACTCGGAGGATCGTGAATCGATCTGGTGGGCCAGCTGCCGCCAGCGGGCCAGCCGGACCTGTGACCACCAGTTGAGTGGTGAGAGTGCCTGCACGGGGGGTGAGAGTCTCTTGGGAGGAGCGTTGTCGGATTCGCGAGAATGCACTCGCACGGTGATGTCGGGATCATCTTAGGCGGTGTCAGTTGAGCGGCCAAGATGGATGAACGGTTGGAGTTTTTCGACTCCGACGGTGTTGGCCAAGCGGGCCCGGATCGGTGTTGGCCAAGCGGGCCCGGATCGGTGTTGATTCTGCCCTGTGCGGGGAGTACTGTGGGGTGGTCCGCCCCCGAGGCGGTGACTCCGGACCAGAGCGTCGCGGTGGCATGCCGTGGCGGAAGC
>CAUZJR010000364.1:0-5853 GCA_963580005.1 Planctomycetota bacterium | reverse complement strand
GGGCACCAGGTGATCGCCGTGGCCACCGGCGGCGAGGGGATTGAAGCGGCCAGGCAGCAGAACCCCGACATCATCCTGATGGACATCAGCCTGCCCGACATGGACGGACTCGACGCCGCCCGACTGCTCAAGAACGACGAAAAGACCCGCGAATCGCCCATCATCGCCCATCATCGCCCATCATCGCCCATCATCGCCCATCATCGCCCATCATCGCCCATCATCGCCCTCACTGCACATGCACTCGCCGGCGACCGAGAACAGGCCCTCGAGGCCGGCTGCGACGAGTACGACACCAAGCCCATCCGGCTGCCCGGCCTGCTCGAAAAAATCGAAACGCTGACCGACCAACCGGCAAGCTGACCTCCGCAACCGGCCAGATCGAACAGCCCGACCCGCTCGCCGTGCGAGACTGCCGGTCAGGTAAGCTGTAGCGATTGCGAAGCACTCAACCCCTGCAATCGGCAGAATCGGCACGGATCTCCTGATCGCTACCATGCCGACCCCGTCGGCGGTCCGACGGATGACTGAGACAGAGGAGCAGGGTTCCGCAACGCGGGAACTCCCGCGTTTCTGACGTCACTACCCGTTTCACAGGCCGGTCGTCGACCGGCGAATTCCGGATGCCGCGTCGCTCAATCTGCCGATTCGCCCGGCCAGCCAAGTGGCCAGCGGTGACTATGGCGGCACCGGGCTGGGCCTGCCGCTCTCGCTGGGACTCTGTGACTTGATGGGCGGAGAGATCCGGCTCGAGAGCACCCCCGGACAGGGAACCTCGTTCTTCATCCGCCTGCCCGCGACGATCGTCGAGCCTCAGGCTCTCAACACCCCACACCAGTCTTCGGCCGAGACGATGGCCTGAGCCACTCGAGACCACGATCCTCCACGCTTCGCAGGTTTTCACGAGCCATTGAGTCGGATCGGTCGATGTTGGTAGAGTCGGCTTCACAGGTCGCCGCTGGGGTGGCCTGAAATCGTCGACCTGTCGGGAGCTTCTCAATGTTGCGATTGAGTGACCAGGGCCACGAGCGATTCTGCGACGGACTCAGCCGCCGCAAGTTCCTCGAGGTCGGTTCCCTGAGCGTGCTGGGCGTGACGCTTGCGGACCTGCTCCGAGCCGAATCACGTACCCCGCAGTTGAAGTCGGACAAGTCGATCATCCTCGTCTGGCAGCACGGTGGTCCGAGCCAGCTGGACACCTTCGATATGAAGCCGCTGGCCCCCTCGATCATCCGCGGCCCCTACAACTCGATCTCCTCGTCCATTCCCGGCCTGCGTGTCGGCGAGTTGCTGCCCTACCAGGCACGGATCATGGACAAGGTCTCGGTCATCCGCAGTTTCTCGCACGGCAACGGCGACCACTGGGCCGCGGCTCACTGGATGCTGACGGCCTTCCTCGGAGCCAACGGCTCGGACCGCCGCCCCCGCAATCCCTCGATGGGTTCCTGCATCTCCAAGCTCCTGGGACCCCGCGATTCCGGCCTCCCGGCCACGCTCAACTTCAACGACGGCGGCTTCGGCTTTCATGGCGGCGCCTACCTCGGAGTCGCCCACAACCCGTTCCGACTGGGCGAATTCAGCTACGGCAACGAGGCCGGACGGCTGCCGACGGCCGACCACAAGAGCTTCACGCTGGTCGATGGACTCTCGAAAATCCGACTCGGAGACCGATTGGGACTCTCGCGACAACTCGACCGCTTCCGCCGACAGGTCGACGAGTCGACCGTGTTTGACAACATCGACGAGATCGACACCCAGGCCGCCGAAATCCTGATGTCGGGCCGGGCCAAAGAGGCCTTCGAACTCGACCGCGAGAACCCCAGGACCCGACAACGCTACGGACCCGGCTGGGGAGAACAGGCACTGCTCGCACGACGGCTGATCGAAGCCGGAGCCCGCTTTGTCAGTCTCAATACCGGCTACTGGGACGACCACGGCAACATCAAGGGGGCACTCGACAACAAGATGCCCCGGCACGATCGCGCGGTCGGAGTCTTGATCGAAGACCTGGCCGACCGAGGCATGCTCGACAACACGCTGGTGATCACGGCCGGAGAATTCGGGCGAACGCCCAAGATCAACGGCAACGCCGGTCGCGATCACTGGCCGCAGACCCAGAGCATCCTGGTGGCCGGCGGGGGATATCGTGGCGGACAGGTTATCGGCAGCACCGATAAGCACGCTGCCTACCCGACATCTCGAAAAGTCGGTGTCGCCGACTTCTGTCGGATCGTCTACCGCGGCATCGGGCTGACCGGTGACGAGGAAGTCGTCGATCCCGGCGGGCGACCCGTGCACCTGGTCTACGGCGGCAAGGTGCCTCGCGAATTGCTGTAGCCCCGTCCCGCCTCGCGCCGTGCAAACGTGCCCCGGCCAGGTCGGCACCCTCCAGGTCCGCGCCCCGCAAGTCGGCTCCGTTCAAGACCGCACCGGCCAGGTTCGCCCCCCGCAACGAGGCCCCTCGCAGGTCCGCACCCTGCAGGTTGGCCCCGTGCAGATCGACCCGGTCCATGCGGGCCCCCTGCAAACTCGCCTCGGCCAACCAGGCCGTAAAGACGCCCCGGCCCGACTGGTAATCCTCCGACGAATACGCCTCCTGGAACGAAGCCCCCTTCAGCCTCTCGGCCAGCGACTCTCGAGCCAGCATCGCACCGCTCAACTCGGCTCCCTCCAGGTGCAGCTGCCCGATCACCGGTTTCAGGTCCACTCGAGACTCCCGCATCTCGCGCAACACCCATCGCAGCACTACGCCTCGACCTGCAGCCCCCGCGGTACGACTCAGGCCGACAATCCTCTCGACCATCCGCCGCGGCACCGGCCTCCCCCGCTCCACGCCCTGCAAGGCCTCCGAGAGACCACTCAATGAGGTCTCAAGCAACGGCACATCCTCAGCCGCTGTCACTCCTCCCAGGGCCAGCACCGCAAGCACGGCCGCAGCCGAGGACCAGGCGGCTGATCGAACACGCACAAATCGCCAGACTCCACGCGTCACGGTCGACCTCACACCTCCGACAACCGCTCGCTGGAATCGCCGAATCGCTTGCGGTTGATCCCCACCTTCTCAAGCAGCGACAGGTACAGGCTGCACATCTTGCGGTTCGGCTTACCGCGGTAGTCGAGCACGCGGCCACCCTCGATCTGGCCGCCGCCGCCGCCGACAACCAGCACGGGCAACTGGGTCGCGTCGTGATGGCCGGTGAGCATGCTCGAGCAGTACAGCAGCATCGAGTTGTCCAGGGCCGTCCGCTCGCCTTCCTGGATCGTCTCCAGCTTCGTGGCGATGTAGGACAACTGCTCGATGAAGAATCGGTTGACCTTCAGCCAGTCGGGGGTGTCGTTGTGAGAGAGCAGGTGATGGATCATGTAGTCCACACCCAGGTGAGGGAACCTCATCGAGCTGTGGTCGTTGTTGAGTTTCAAGGTCGCCACGCGAGTGGTGTCGGTCTGGAAACCCAGTACCAGGATGTCGCACATCAGTCGCATGTGCTCGTCCACATCCTGCGGCAATCCGTCCTTGGGCCGGGGAATGTTGGGCTTCGTCAGAGTCGGACGCCAACCCTGGAACTTGCCCGCCCGGCCCGCCCGGTCGATCCGCTGCTCGACATCCCGTACCGAATCCAGGTACTCGTCCAGCTTGCGGCGGTCGCTGAAGCTGATCCGGCCCCGCAACGAGGTCGCCTCGGCCAGCACCGCGTCCAACACGCTGCGGTCACTCTTCTTGACCGTGTCCTTGAACATCCGGTCAAAGGCGAGGGCCGGGTAGAGCTCAAGAGGAGTCGGCGTCGTGGGCGAACTCCACGAGATGTTCGAGCTGTACAGCATCGAGTAGTTCTTGTGCACGCTGGCGATCGATTTCTCGCAACCCAACACCAGGCTGGGCACCTTCGTCTGTGTGCCGTACTGCTGGGCAATGACCTGGTCGATGCTGGTGCCCGAGCGGATCGTGCCGCCCGAGGCCAGCGGAGCCCCCGACAACAGGTTGCCGGTCTGAGAACTGTGGATGTTGCCCTTGAGCGCCTCGGAGTTGTACAGGCCCTGGATGAAGAGCGTCTTTTCGCGATGAGGTGCCAGCGACTCGAGCACCTGGCCCAGCTTCATCTGGGAACCAGCACCCTCGGCCGACCACTCGCTCCTGTGAAAACCATTGCCCGAGAACAGGCAGGCAAACCGCACCGGAGCCTGGCTGCCCGCTGCCCGCGACCTGGGCTCGTCGCCCCAGACGTTCATCGACTCCATCCACGGCAACGCCATGCTGACGCCCAGACCACGCAGCATCGCGCGGCGAGTGAATCGGTGTCGGCTCACCTCATCGATCATCTCGTGTCCCCTCGTCCCCTGGCCCTGACTCGTCCGCTTTCGTCGCCAGCAGACCCCGATGATATCGGAATTGGCGGCTGGTCACGATAGCCATAACGACCACCGACATCCGGTAATCATTGGCCTTCAAGTCCTTCTGAATCCGATCCAGCAGCGGCTTGTCCGACAACTCGACTCCGCGGCCCAACGCAAAACCCAGCAGCTTGCGAGAAAACTGCCGCACAAACTGGTCTCGACGCTTCGTCAGCAGATAACTCCGCAACCCATCAAGCCCGTTGAACCGGGTCCCATCCTTCAGAGACACCCGGGTGTCAATCGGGCGACCGGCGAGGTCCTTTGTTCGAGATCTGCCGATCGCGTCAAACGACTCGAGCGCAAATCCGAACGGGTCGATCCGGTCGTGACACACCGCACACGCGGCGACGCTGCGGTGCTTTTCCACCAACTGACGCACGGTCAGACCATTGGTGTCCGTCTCGCTGTCGGGCAAATCGGGGACCTGGGCCGGCGGCTTGGGCAGCTTCTCACCCAGCATCGTCTCCACCACCCAGTTGCCCCGCAACACGGGGCTGGTCCTCGATGCCCCCGACTGCTTCGACAACAGGCTGGCCATCCCCAGGATCCCGCCACGGCCCACCCGCTTGACTCCCTCCGCTCGCCACCACCCGCCCGGCTGCCTGGCATCGACCTCCGAAGCCCGCCCCGGCAGTCCGTAGAACTTCGCCAGCTCGGCGTTGACAAACGTGTAGTCGGCGTCCAGCAGGTCCAGCACCCGGCCGTCGCTGCGGAAGACGTGCTCGAAGAACCGTACCGATTCCTCGTACATCGCACCTCTCAATCGAGCAAACTCGGGATACAGCTTCTCGTTCTTCTCGTCGTGCTCGTCAAAGCCGCGGATTCCCAACCACTGCGCGGCGAACTCGGTGGCCAGGCCGCCGATCCTCGGATCATCCATCATCCGCCGGGCCTGGTCGGCCACCTGTGAGGCCCGCTGCAGACGTCCGGCGGCGGCCTGGTGTCTCAGCGTGGAGTCCGGAGCGGTCGACCACAGGAAATAACTCAACCGCGAGGCCAGTTCCCAGTCGTTGACCGGCCGGGCCACACGGCCCTCGCCCGGAGTTTCCACCTTGTAGAGAAAATGGGCCGAGACCAGCACGCGGGCCAGCAACAAACGCCAGGCGGACTCGTGGCTGAGCCCCTGGGTTCTCAGTCGACCGTACAGGGTCTTCATCCGGCCCCGCTCCTCGGCCACCAAGGGACGACGCCAGGCTGTCCCCGCAAAGTCCAGCAGCCGCTCCAGGTGGACCGGCTCGGTCGCTTCGAGATGCTTCTCGAACGCCTCGGCCCGCTTCCGGATCGGCACACGCAGAGGCTCGAACTGCTCGACCTTGCCCACCTGCGAGGCGAAACCCTGGAAGAGGTCAAAGGTGCTGTGGATCTTGCGGGCGTCCTGGCTCACGTACCGCAATTGCTCCCAGTCACGCTCCAGGCCCTTCCGCTCCTGGTCGGTCATCATCAACCGCATCAACGCATGGT
>CAUZJR010000363.1:0-5888 GCA_963580005.1 Planctomycetota bacterium | reverse complement strand
TCATCGGTTGCTCGGGAACCTTCTGCCACCGCACCCGGTCGTCTGTCGGTTTGTGCCGGATTCAACAAAAAGCAGTCCGACTCGAGGCGGTCGCGACTGGGGTCAGTGGTGGCGTTGTGCCGATCTACTTATACAGGACAACTGGAGAAGAAAACGCTTCTCAGTCGGTGACCGGGACAGGAGGCCGGGTTGATGACTCAGAACCGCTGCTGGCCGCCCCGGGGTCTGTCCCGGGAGCGAGTGTTCATTCTAGAGCACCGGGGAGGTGGTTCCAATGAGGAACTCTCCCGAGTTGTCTCGAGTCTCGTGGCCGGAATCCGCCGACCAGTTCCCTCGAACTGCAGGCCGCTCAGGACACTAATTGACATTTTGGCCAATATTGATATGTTGTCTGCCACGAGAGGATTGTTGCACTGCGGGAGCGGAGTTGCGTATTATAGGCAGAGCGGTTTGTCCGCTTTCCTACCTGTTTTTTTGCCCACCACAGACAGCCACCACACAATCGCCACCCCGACTGCCCCTGGCGGGGCTCCCACCTCGGGCCGTGGCCTATCCGAGAAGCCCTACGAAACGATCGGTCCTTCCGGGACACGAATCCACCACAACGGACTGGGACGCACCGCAGCGGGCGGTGACGGCTCGAAAGAAAAACGAGGGGATCATTCGCATGAGTCGAAGTTTGAACAGGTTGCAGGTCACGTTCGCGGCCCTGGCCGTACTGTCCCTGACGACGGCGGCCTTTGCTGCCGCGCCGGCCAAGCCCAAGGGATTGGGCGACCCGGGAGCCCTGGCCTCATTGAAGGTCGAGCCGAATCTCACCGGCAAGGGAATCACGATCCGCGGACGTGATTCTCGACAGCAGCTCTACGTCACAGGCGTCTATGCCACGGGCCAGCTGCGTGACCACACTCATACGGTCAAGTACTCGGCCGCCCCGGCGGGCGTCGTGAACGTTGACGAGACCGGGCTGGTGACTCCGGCCGCCGACGGCGACGCGGTGGTGACCGCCACCGGTGCCAACGGCAAGTCGGCGACCTTGAAGATCAAGGTCGAGGGCGTGACCCGGCAGATCCCGATCAACTTCAAGAACCAGATCGTACCGATCTTCACCAAGCTGGGCTGCAACAGCGGTGGCTGCCACGGCAAGGCCAGCGGCCAGAACGGCTTCAAACTCTCGCTGCTGGGCTTCTACCCCGAGGACGATTACGAGTTCCTGGTCAAGGAAGGCCGCGGACGTCGCGTGTTTCCCTCGGCACCAGCCGACAGCCTGCTGCTGCAAAAGGCCGTGGGCCGCTCGCCTCACGGCGGTGGCAAGCGGATGGATGTTGAGAGCCACGAGTACCGGCTGATTTATCGCTGGGTCGAGCAGGGCATGCCCCGGGGCCAGGCCAGTGACCCGGTCGTGGTCGGCATCAAGTGCTATCCCGTCACCCGCGTGATGAACCGCGGCAGCGATCAGCAGATCACCACCCTGGCGACCTACAGCGACGGCACCGTCGAGGATGTCACCCGGATGGCTCTCTACGAGGCCAATGACACCGAGATGGCCGAGGCGACAGTCACCGGCCTGATCAAGACGCTCGACCTGGCCGGCGAGGTGGCGATCATGGCTCGCTACCAGGGACAGGTTTCGACCTACCGGGCCACCATCCCGCTGGGGGCCGATGTGGCCAACCTGCCGGCCGAGAAGAACCTGATCGACACGGCCGTCTTCGGGAAACTCAAGCTGCTGGGCATCCCCGCCTCGCCCGTGGCCGATGATGCCACGTTCCTGCGTCGCGTTTATGTCGATGTGACCGGAGCCCTGCCGAGTGCCGAGGAGGCCGCGAAGTTCCTGGCCGACAAGGACCCGAAGAAGCGGGACAAGGTGATCGACCAGTTGCTCGACAGCCCCGAGTACGCCGACTACTTCACCAACAAGTGGAACATGGTCCTGCGGAACAAGAAGCGAGGCAACGACGACGTCGGGTCGACCTACGCCTTCTACCGCTGGATCTGGAACAGCCTCTACAGAAACAGGCCCTACGATGAATTCGTCCGCGAGATCATCGCGGCGTCGGGGCAGTGGACCGAGTCACCCGGAGTGGTGTGGTTCCGCGAGGTCGACCAGGTCAACGAGCAGGTCGAGGATACGGCCCAGCTGTTCCTGGGCCTGAGGATCCAGTGTGCCCGCTGCCATCACCACCCGTTCGAGAAGTGGAGCCAGAACGACTACTACGGGTTCTCGGCCTTCTTCAGCCGGGTGACCAAGAAGAATGTCACTCTGCCGGGATTCGTGAGAACCGCTCGCGATCGGCGGATCCTTCACAACCCCGGTGCCGCCTCGGCCAAGAACCCCCGCAGTGGCGATGTTCTCAAGCCGACCGGCCTGGGTAGCCCCGCACTGGATATTCCCGCGGACCACGACCCGCGGCAGTACCTGGCCGACTGGATGGCCCGCAAGGACAACCCGTTCTTCGCTCATGCCCTGGTCAACCGCTACTGGAAGCACTTCTTTGATCGAGGGATCGTCGAGCCCGAGGACGACATGCGGGCGACCAACCCGCCGTCGAACCCCGCTCTGCTCAACGGGCTCGCCGAGCACTTCATCGCTAACAAGTTCGACCTCAAGGGGCTGGTGCGACTGATCTGTCAGTCCAACACCTACCAGCTCAGTTCCCTGCCCAACGACTACAACCTCAAGGACAAGCAGAACTTCTCGAGGTACTACCCCAAGCGGCTGACCGCCGAGGTGCTCTACGACGCCTTCCACCAGGTGACCAACTCGACGCAGGGCTACTCGGGCCTGCCCACCGGCACCCGCGCCGTGCAGCTCCCCGACCCCTCCAAGGGTCCCTACTTCCTGAAGGTCTTCGGACAGCCGCAGGCCGATACGGCGTGCGAATGTGAGCGGTCGCAGGAGGCCAACCTGGCCCAGAGCCTGCACCTGCTCAACAGCTCCGAAGTCCAGAACAAGATCGCAGGAGCCACTGGCCGAGCGGCGAAACTGGCCGCCGACAAGGAACGGTCCAACCCTGAAAAGATCAAGGAACTCTACCGCTGGGTCTACTCGAGAGAACCCGATGCGGTCGAAATGAAGATCGCCACCGGTCACCTGGCCAAGCACGAAAAGGCACCCAAGGTGGCCTGGGAAGATATCATCTGGGCACTGATCAACACCAAGGAGTTCCTCTTCAACCACTAGGACAGCCGCCGGAATGCGGCGAGAGGATTTCCGTCCAGACCCCGGATCCGGGGTGCCACGACTGGTGACCGGATTCGGAAAACAGACGAATGGAAGGAAACCCGGTTTCGCCAGAGACCGGGTTTCTTCTCTACCTACCAACCTCGATCCTCACCGTCGGGCGATTCACTCAAACCGAATCCCACCCCAACGGCCTTACCCGATCGATTCGACCAACCCCCCCGCAGCACACACCGCAGGAAGGGACGCTCATGGCTTCCGCCCGTCACCCGCAACGGTTCGGCAGGTTCTCTTCAATTCTCTCCGCTCACTGGCTGGCACTCCTGCTGGCCCTGGTGTGTGGTCCAGCCGTGACCGCCTGGGCGCAGCTGCCTCGCACCCGACTGACACTGGTCACTCCTTCGGTCGGACAGGTGGGGACGACCGTCGAGTTGACGGTTGCCGGTACGGACATCGACGAGGTGGTTGCCATGAGCTTCTCGCACGCGGGCATCACCGCGGTGCAGAAGACCACAGATTCCGCTGGCAAGAAGACTCCGGTGGCCAACACCTTCTTGGTCACGATTGCCAAGACCGTACCCGTGGGGCTCTACGACGCCAGGATCGCCGGCCTGTTTGGTGCCAGCAACCCGATGACGTTTGCCGTCACCGGTCGGGAAGTGGTGCGTGAGTCCGAGGGCAACAACAGTTTTGCCGAGGCGGATGAGTTCACCTTGGGCAAGACCGTCTACGGCCAGATCAACGGGGTGGCCGACGTCGATTACCTGAAGTTCACCGGCAAGAAGGGGCAGCGGGTCGTCATCGATTGCCAGGCCGCTCGAGTCGATTCTTCGCTGCACGCCATCTGCGAGGTCTACAGCACGTCGGCTGGCCGAGTCCGCCTGCTGTCATTCACTCGCCGCCAGGTCGGCCACGACCCGATCACCGATATCACTCTGCCCTCAGACGGCGAGTACTTCGTGAAGATCTTTGACGAGCGATTTGCCGGTGGCGTGGCCCACACCTATCTGCTGACCGCTCACACCAACCCGTACATCGATTTCGTACGGCCCGCGGCAGGCGTGGCGGGCACCACCGGCAGCTTCACGCTCTTCGGTCGCAACCTGCCCGGTGGCCAGCCCTCCGGCGTTCGCCTCGCCGGTCGCGAACTGCAGAAGCTGGCCGTGAAGATCCCGGTCCCCAAGAATTCCGCCGACATCAGCCTCGTCGGCAATCGGGTCAACCCGCTTGCCGCCGGTCTGGACGCCTTCGAGTACACCTTCAAGGCCGCCAATGGATCTTCCAACCCCGTGGCGATCTACTTCGGGGCCGGCACGATGGCGGTGGAAGCCGAACCGAACAACACCGCCGCGAAGGCCCAGAAGATCCAGGTCCCCGGTGACATCACCGGAGTCCTGCAGCAGCGGGGCGACGAGGACATCTACGAGTTCGAGACCAAGGCCGGGACGGTGTTCTGGATCGAGGTCTACTCGCAGCGCATCGGAGCACCTGCTGATCCGTACATGATCGTCGACCAGGTCCAGCTGGACAAAGAGGGCAAGGAAATCGCTCCCAAACGGTTGACCGCCGTCGACGACAATGGCACCAATCTGTTTGCCAACCACTTTGACACTGCTTCCAACGACCCGGTCTACCGTTTCGCGGCACCCGCCGACGGCAAGTACCGCGTCACGGTCCGCGATCGCAACTTCCAGGGAGTCGGCTCGACCCGGCATGTTTACCGGCTCTCGATCCGCTCCGAAGATCGCGACTACCGGGTGGTGGTGCTGCCGGTGGGCCAGAACACCGGTGCCAACAGCAACACGGCTCAGAACTACGGCATTGCTCTCCGCAAGGGCGAGAATTTCCTGTGTCGGGCGCTGGTCTTCCGCCGCGACGGCTTCAACGCCGCGATCGATGTGACCGCCGAGGGGTTGCCCAAGGGGGTTGTCTGTCACGGGACCACGATTGGCGTGGGCCAGAGCAGTGCTCCGCTGGTGTTCACCGCCACCGAGGATGCTCCGGAATTGACCACCGCGGTCCGCCTGGTGGCCAAGGCCACCCTCGACGACCCGATCAAAGTCGCCGCTGCCGCGGCGGCGACCAAGGCGGTCGTGGTTGCACTGGCTGCGGTTCCCAAGGCGACCGCGGCGATCAAGCCGTTGGACGATGCGGCCAAGAAGGCCCAGGGATTGCAGACTGTCGCCGAGAAGAAGTACGCCGCCGACAACAAGCTTTCGACCGAAGCCACCAAGCTCAAGGTCGCCGCCGACAAGAAGGCGGTCGACACCAAGAAGGTCTCCGACACCGCCGCGGCCGCCGACGTGGTGGCCAAGAAGAAGGTGACCGACACCACCAAGACGGCTACCGACACCAAGAAAGCGGCTGACCTTGCCGCCAAGAAACTGACCACGGCTACCGCGGCCGACAAGAAAGCCGACGAGGCGATCAAGGCGGCCGGAGCTGACGCGGCCAAGAAGAAGGCGGCCGAGGAGGCCAAGAAGAAGACGGTGGCGGAGTTGAAGACCGCGACCGAGGCGAAGGCGAAGGCTGATAAGGCTGCCACCGATGCCGCCAAGGCCGCTGCAGACGCCAAGACCGCTGCCACCAAGGCTGCCAAGACCGCTGCCGATACCAAGAAAGTCACCACCGATGCGGCCAAGGCCAAGGTCGCCACAGACAAGAAGGCCGCAGACACCACCAAGGTGACCGCGGCATCCAAGAC
>CAUZJR010000362.1:0-5890 GCA_963580005.1 Planctomycetota bacterium | reverse complement strand
AGATTCGTGCTGCGGTGAGGTGGGGTGGGCTGCGGTGGGCTGTGGGTCTAGTACCCCTGGGTCAACTCGCCGCGGGCCCGCGACATCAACGACTCGAAGATCACCTCCGCGATCCGGCCATCGACATACTGCACCCGACCGTCGCCGAACAGGAAGTAGGCGCCCCGGCCGTGCTTGCTGCTGAAGCCTCGTGACTGCTTCGTGTCAGAACCGGGAGTCGTCTCGCCGCTGCCAACCACGCGTGCGATCGCGTTCTCGGCACCGGGAACCACTCCGACCCAGGTCGAGTGTCGGTTCTGCACCACGTCGTTGGCCCGCTCACCGGCCAGCACCGTACCGCTGAGACCGTCGATGATGTCGAGGAAGCGGGTGCTGCTGTTGTGATAGAACACGCCGTCGCCCACAAGCTGCTGTCCCTGCCGCTGTGCCTTCAAGTCGTCCCAGCCACGGGAACCAAACGCTCCCACGTAATTGGAGCTGGCGATGCGGACGGCCGAGAGGCGGGCGCCGGAGAGTCGCCAGGTCGGCTCGCTGCGATCCGACGCACAACGAAACACCTCGATCTCGGCAGTGCGGATCATCTCGTTGGCCGATGAGACGATGGGCTGGTCGAATTGTGCCGTGTCATCCAGGGGCGACTGATCCAGTTGAGGCAGCAGCTGGGCACCCCAGGCCCAGCCCGGGCCACCCAACGCCGACGCGTTGCCGCCGGTCACCCCGACCCAACCCGACGGCAACGAGTTGTGAAGGTCGTGGTAATTGTGCAGCGACAGGCCGATCTGCTTGAGATTGTTCTGGCACTGGGTCCGAAGTGCCGCCTCGCGCGATCGATGCACCGCCGGGAACAGGATCATCAACAACACGCCGATGATCGAGATCACCACCAGGAACTCGACCAGCGTGATGCCACGGCGACGGCTCGCAGCAGGCATCAGAGGGTGTCTCACATCAGGCATGAAGCACCAACCGCGTGAGGATCCGACATCGGCCATTGTACCCGGCGACGTCCATCACACCGTCATGTCCGCTTTGAGTTCGAAGCGACAACCCGCAACCTCAGAAAACTCGAACCGCCGCACCCGCTCAGGGGACCGGAGACAGCACACCGACGCTGCGACCGACCCGGGGGTCTCCTGCACCGCGGATGACACCCGAGTCCGGATCGATCACCAGCATCACCGGATGAGCGATCGCACCCCCAACCACTCTCAGCTTGTGACCTCGCGCCGTCAATTCTCGCCGGATCGGCTCGGCAACATCCTCATGCAGCGTCAGCCCGCCGGCGGAAATGAACGCGGCCCCTCGATCGGGGTTGGGATCAAATGAGCCCTGGTGATGACTGGTCGCAAACCGCGGCACGACGACTGCCTCGTGAGGCTCGAGCCCGAAGTCGATGTGGCTCAGCAGCACGTTCAAGGTCACCTGGTCCTGCAGGTCGCCGCCGGCAACACTGACCGCAATCACCGGCTTGCCGTCTTTGGTGACCAGGGTCGGGGTCAGAGTGATCCGCGGCCGCTTACCCGGCTGGATCCGGTTGGGATGACCCGGTGTCGTATTGAGTGACCTCAGGCGGTTCCCCTGGGTCACTCCGGGTGGACCCGGTTGATTCCCCACCAGGTTGCAGCTGGGCGTGGCGGCCACGACATTTCCGAAGCGATCGGCCGCCAGGCAGGTCGTGGTGTCCTGGACCGGGATCGTGTACCGCCGCGTGGTTGCGATCTGCGGGCCCATAAGCGGGAGACCGGCCAGCGGATCTCCGGGTCGCCGCATCAGCGAGGCTCGCTTCGGATCGATCAGCCGGCGACGCATCCGGGCGTAGCCCGGTGAGAGCAGCCGGGCCAGGGGGACCTTGACGAATTTCGGATCGCCGTAGAACTCGTCTCGATCCGCCATCGACAACTTCAACGCCTCAACCACCGTGTGCAGGTAATCGGCGGAAAGGTGACCCATCGCCTTCAGGTCGTAGCCTTCGAGCAGCGAGAGTGTCTGGCAGAGGTAGGGGCCCTGGGTCCAGGGTCCGCACTTGTGGACCTTGTACCCGCGGTAGGACACCGTCACGGGGTCTTCCAGCGGAGTCCGATGCGCGGCCAGGTCCTTCTTGCGAAGAAACGAACCGACCGAGATGTACCACTTCTCCAGCTCCTCGGCGATGTCCCCCTTGTAGAACCGATCCCGCGCCGCCGCGATCTTCTCGGCCCGGGTCCCCTTCGCAGACCGCTCGGCCTCGACCAGTTTCCTGAGTGTCACTGCCAGGCGGGGATGCCAGTTGCGGGACTTGCGATCGAGAATCTTTAGGGTGGGGCCGACGACGCGTTCGAAAGAAACCGAGCCGTATCGGATCAAGAGCGTCGTGACCAGGTGCACCATGCCCGGCACCGGAGCCGACTTCATACTGCCACCAGAGGGAATCCCGTTCTTGTAGAACCACTCGATGGCCCGAGGATCCAGGGGGGCACGGCCGAGTCCCGAGAGGACCTTGACCTCCTTCCGCTTCGCGTCGTAGATCAACAGCGGCACCTCGCCGCCGGAGGCGAACAGGCCGTGCTCGGTCACCGACAGGCCCAGCAACGATGTCGCCGCCGCATCAGCCGCATTACCGCCCTCGGCCAACACGTCCAACGCCGCCGACACCACCTCGCGACTGCGACCCGCCGTCACCGCCCCGCCGCTGCCCGATGCCCGCCAACCAATCTCCCGGCCCACAGCATCCTCGGCCTGGACCCCCAGCGGAGTACCCACCACGCACAGCCACAACAGGACCCACAGCGGACACGCCGGACCAAAACGACTCGCAAGTAAACCGGGCTGGGACATCGGCGACATCCTTCAAGAGCGGAACCAGGGTGAGAATCTCCTCGAAGAGCTCGATCATACCGGTCTCGACTGGCCGTTGCCCACGCGGGGGATGAGAATAGAATCCAGGAACCCGATTCGGAGATGCTGTCCAGAGATGTTGAGCTTCCAGACCACCCGCCGCGAATTTCTCCGCCTGGGAGTCGCCGGGCTGGGTCTGCCTGCACTGCCGGCCACCAGGGCCAGGGCCGACGGGCAGGCCGCCGCCGGTCAACACGGACCGGGCTTCGGGCAGGCCCGAAGCGTGCTGATCGTCTTCACCGGAGGTGGCCAGAGTCAACTCGAGATGTGGGACCCCAAGCCCAAGGCTCCGGCGATCGTGCGAGGAGAATTCGGAGCCATCCGCACTTCGGTCCCCGGCACTCTGCTGGGAGAACACACCCCGCGGGTTGCCGCACTCGCCGATCGCTACACGATCCTCAGGTCGATGTCGCACGAGGACCTGGACCACGGCACGGCGACCTACCTGGCCCTGACCGGGCACTACCACAAGATCCGCTCGGGGAACCCCCCACCGAGCCCAGCCGACAAGCCGACCTTCGGCTCGCTGCTGACCCGGGTCCGACCCACCAGCAAATTCGCTCACACCGCCGTGCACCTCAACGCACCCCTGTACTCACCCACCGAGCCTGCTCCCGGACAGTTCGCCGGACTGCTCGGCCGCGACTACGAGCCTCTGCAGGTCGGAGCCACCGGCGGCCGCCATGCTGCGATGCCCGGTCTGGCCGACCAGCCCGGCCTGCCACCGGTGCGGGTCGCCGCCCGACAGAAACTGCTCGCCGCCATCGATTCCTACCGCGACCGGCTCGAAACCAATTCCCGGCTCGCCGGTCGAGACACGCTCTACAGGCAGGCCTGGCGGATGCTGGCCAACCCCGCCTGCCGACAGGCGTTTGACCTCTCTCGTGAACCCAATGCACTCCGCGACCGCTACGGACGCAATCGGTCGGGTCAAACCTGCCTGCTGGCACGACGACTGGTCGAAGCCGGTGTGCCGCTGATCACCGTGATGTGGAACCACAACGCGCGGGGACAGGACCTGGCCCCCGACCAGACCGATGAGTACGGATGGGATACTCACAACGACATCTTCATGGCGCTGCGGACTCACCTGCTGCCCCGGTTCGATCTCAGCTTCTCGGCGTTGCTCGAGGATCTCCAGGATCGAGGCCTGCTCGAGACCACGCTGGTGGTCTGCATGGGAGAATTCGGTCGAGCCCCACTGGTCGCCAGGGAACGCAGCTTTGCCGGCACCTCGCCGGGCCGAAAGCACTGGGCCGCGGCCTACTCGATCGTGCTCGCCGGAGCCGGAGTCCGCCCCGGTGCGGTCTACGGAGCCACCGACCGACTGGCCGCCTACCCACGCACCGAACCGGTCACGCCCTGGGACATCGGAGCCACCATTTTTCACGCCCTGGGCATCGACCCGCACACCAGCTTCACCGATTCACTCGACCGGCCCTTCCAATTGACAGAAGGCCGCGCCGTGACCGGCCTGTTTGGCTAGTCCGCCTACGGCGGATTGAAGAACGCGGACTCGGGCTACGGAGTCTTGCCGCCCTTGATGCGAATCGCCCGGGACCACCACAAGTGCGGTCCGTCGAGACGGTAGGCGTACCGATCGCGGAATCTCAGGAAGCGGGTATCCAGCCGCTGCTGACCCTCCTGCGTCGCGGCTCCAAACTGCAAGGCCGTCTGAATCGCCTTGTCACCACCCTTCACCCCCAACGCCTTGGCCAGCCTCAGCAGCTTCTGCACCCGGGCATCCTTCTCGATCCGCTTCCGCGCCTCGGGCCGGTCCCGCACCACGACCGTCTCGGAACCCTGCCAGGCCACCACCCACTCGCCCTCGGCGACCCGGACCAGGAACTCGGAACTGACCGTCGTCTTGCGTCCGGCCAGATCGTGACCGAAGCGGGTCACCCGCACCGCATCGCGCCCGGCCGTCTCGGCGCGGCTGGCTACGGTGGCCAGAGGACTCTGCTCGGATCGGCCAGACTGGCCGGGTCGGGATCCCCCGCGACGACCTCCGAGTTTTTCGAGCAGCTTGCCGATGTCTCCGCCGAGTTCGCCTCCCAGTACCTGCTTCATCAGGTCACCGAGCACCTTGGGGTCGATCGGCTCATCGAGCCCCCCGCCGGGTTTCTTGCCGTTGACGGCCACCAGCAGGCTGCCGGTCCCCTGGAAATGAAGAGGTTCGGACGACCCGCTGGCCTTCACAGCCCTCCGCACCAGCCACGTCCGCTCCTCATCGTTCACAACCGGCAGTTCCCGCCACAGCGACTCCGCACCGGCCGTCGCCGGGTCGATCCCCGACGTCTTCAACTCGGCCACCAGGTCCGCGGCCGCACGTGTCTCGACTCGCTCGAGCCCCTCGACCCAGGCCACCAGCACCGTCTGCTTCCGCAGCGGTGCCTGGATCGTCAACGCAGAGATCTCCGGGGCCGGGATCACCAGCAGGACGAATCGCGTCGGCGGCACCACCCCGTCGGCGTCGAAGGACTCCAGAGACTTCACCACCCGCTTCCGCTCCAGCTCGAGCAACGCCAGCAGCGGGTCGCCGGGCTTCAGGGTCTTTCGCCACGAATCGATCCGCTCGATCAGGCGACGCCAGGCCCTGGGCGAAGACTCAGCCAGTTTCTCGTCCAACCGCATCAGCCGCTGGGGATCAGCCTGCTTCAACCAGCCGCGACGGACCGCCATCACGACCTCGCCCTTGGGCGACTTCCTGAGCACCGCACCCAGCAGCACCGGACCTCGAGACGGAGTGAGTCGATCCACGCCACGCTGCGACAGCGGCACCGCGCGGTCGGCCGCCGACAACCGGCTGACGCCAAGCATCAGGCAGAACGCGACAAGGGCCAGGCAGTGCAATCGGCTCGACATGCCTGCAGTATATGCGAATAGTCAACGCCCGTAGGACCTTTCCCACGCTCCGATACGATTCTTCCCCATCGACAGACTCAGCCATGATCCCACCCCCGGCCCCCCCCCCCCCCCCCCCCCCCACCCCCCCCACGCAGAATGGGCAGGGCCC
>CAUZJR010000361.1:0-5899 GCA_963580005.1 Planctomycetota bacterium | reverse complement strand
CTTGGCCTGCTTCGCGGCAAGAGCCTCCTGGGCTTTGTCGCCGCCGGGAGGTGCCAGGCAGAGAGCGGCGGCGAACAGCAGACCAAGCATCATTCGGCGAGAAGTCATCGTGGTGTCTCCCAGGTGAACCAGCGTCAGCAACACGTCACTCTGGCCGCATCCTAAACCCGGGGCAGGCATGCGGGCAACCGTCGCGAAGCCCCGAGTTGGCCCGCCGCAGCCCGCCGGGCTAGAATGCCGCGTCACAGGTGAACCGGGTCGAATCTCGCCCCGAAGTCCCGGCCGTCCATCTCGGAGATCAGCTCATGCCACGCGTCAACCGGGTCAAGCAGGCCATCCGCGACGGCCGCACCGCCACCGGATTCTCACTCTGCTTCCCCTCCACACACGTCGTCGAAGTCCTCGGTCGCCTCGACTTCGACTTCGTCTGGCTCGACGGAGAGCACGGCCCCTTCGGGCTAGCCGACATCGAGGAGCATTGCCGGGTGGCAGAACTCAACGGGGTCACGCCCATCGCTCGAGTGCCCAACATCGATTCGTCAACCATCCTGCAGTACCTCGATCGAGGCATCCAGGGCATCCTCGGACCGCACATCGCCTGCCGAGCCGACGCCGAGCAACTGGTGCGAGCCTGCTACTTCGGACCCATCGGGGAACGGTCCTTCGGAGGCAATCGAGGATGTGACTACGACCACGAACTCGGCGACAAGCCGCAGTGGTACCGCGACACCAACGACAACACGCTGGTCGGAGCGTTGCTCGAGGACGCCGGGGTGATCGACAACCTCGACGAAATTCTCGCCGTCGAAGGGATCGACTACTTCAGCATCGGACCCAATGACTTCGCCCAGGGACTCGGGAAGCCGGGCGAGGGCTTTGCCCCGGAAGTCCAGCAGGTGATCGCCGAGGTCTACGACCGCATCCGCGCCGCCGGTCGCGCGGTGGGCGACGACATCTCGCGTCGGATCGATGTCAAGAACTCGCTGCTGACACTCGGATCCGAGTTTCTCGCAGGCTGAGCACACCGGGACTGCAGACCCCCGATCGCTGTTTTGTCTCGGAGGGACAGTTGATACAGTTCCCGCGCATTGGCAGCACCCTGTTCGGGACCGGGCCCCAGGCATGAATCCGCTCCAGCGAGGCCTCGCCGTCGTGGGACTCCTTGTCCTGTTCGGCGCAGCCGCGTGGCTGGTTTCCACACGCCGACACCAGCCCACCTCAGTCAATCCGACCACACCAACCACATCGGTTGTGCTCGACCAGGCACGTCAACAGGACATCTGGCGTGCCGAGCACACGACATTCGAAATCGAACGCCGGTTCGGACCCGCGTTCCTCGAAGCACTCAATAGCCGCGACACCGATCGACTGGCCGGACTTGCCAGCCCCCAGCTCAAGGCCCTCGGACTTGGTGCGGCGGCCGTCACCGAACGCAGGCACGGTGACATCGTCGAACTGTCCCGGACACGCGACCCCAACGAGCCGCCCGACAGCCTGACCGCCATCGGCCTCGCCGAGACCCTGGTCACAATCCACAGCGGTTTCTCCACACCGGCCCGTTCCTCGCTCTGGGTCCTGCAGATCACCGAGGACCCCAACCGCACCGACGGCTGGACCGCCCGGGTCCTGCTCACCTCGATCGGCACGACGGCCGAGGGACACAAGCGACAGGTCCTCAGCGAACACACCATCACCGGAATTGTCCACGACGGCAAACAACTGGGACAAGCCGCCTGGCTCGATGGCTGGACCGTTCAACGGACCGCCCAACGGCATGGGCCGGCGGCTCTGTTTCGGGAAGTCACAGCCAACTGGGGACTCGACCGACTGCCCATCCCCGACAACTGGAACCTCAAACCTTCGGCAGTCAAACAGAACCGATTCCAGTATGCCGTGGCCGATTTCAACCACGACGGCCGACTCGATGTCGCCGTCGCCGCCCTGGGTGTGCCTCCGCTGCTGTTGGCCGGAGACCCCGCCGAGGGGTTTCGAGGTGTGGCGACACAAGTCGGGCTGGTCCAGGGCACGCCTCGAGATCAACTCTCAAATACCGCGGTCGCCTGGATCGACTTCGACAACGACGGCTGGCCCGACCTGCTGCTGGGCGAGAGACTCTATCGCAACCAGGACGGCCGCACCTTCGTCGATGTGACCGGTCCCTCGGGACTGGGATTCCTGCCCGAATGCATGGGATGCCTGGTCGCCGACTACGACGCCGACGGGCGGCTCGACCTCTACGTGCTCTACCAGAAACGGCTCGACCAACAGGCGACCGGCAAGGAACAGTGGATCGACGAGACCGGCTCGGGGCTCGAAAACCAGCTCTGGAAGAACCAGGGAGGCGGTCGCTTCGAAAACGTCACGCAACAGGCCGGCGCCGGTGGAGGCAAGCGGCACACGCACGCCGCCGCCTGGTTCTTTCTCGATGACGACCACCTCCCGGACCTCTACCTCGCCAATGACTTCGGCCGAAATGTCGTGCTCCGCAACCGGGGCGATGGCAGCTTCGAAGACGTGTCGCCCACAACCGGAGCCAACGGGTTTGCCACCAGCATGGGAGTCGCAACCGGTGACCTCGACAACGACGGACACACCGATGTCTACGTCGCCAACATGTACTCGAAAATGGGACGACGCATCATCGGACTCGTCGGTGAAACCGACTACCCCCAGGGGGTCTACCAGCAAATCCAGGGGTCCTGTGCCGGCAACCGCCTGTACCACGGCCAGCCAGACGGCCGCTTCCAGGAACTCTCGGATGACGCCGGAGTCAACGCCGTGGGCTGGGCCTACGCACCGGTGCTCGCCGACCTCGACGCCGATGGACGGCTCGATATCTACGCCACCACCGGATTCCTGAGCTTCGATCGCCGAAAACCCGACGGGTGAACCTGCCTCTGGAGGGCTGTCGTGTCGCAGCCGATGGATCGAGGTGGACGACTGCCCGTGCTGGGACAACTGGACCACGAAGCGGGTGAGTTCTGGGTCGAAAACCCCTTCCTGATGCCCAAGCGAGGAGACAACCTCAGCGGCTACGAACACAACTGCCTGTTCCTGAATACCTCCCAACCCGGCAACCCGAGTTTCCTCGACGCCTCGTTCGCCTCGGCCGCGGATCTCGATTCCGATTCTCGATCAGCCATCGCCGCCGACTTCGATCGAGACGGAGATCTCGATTTGCTCGTCGGATCCGTCGGAGGCGGACCGCTGCGGTTATTTGAAAACCGGATGGCCCAGGGCCAACGCCTGCTGCTGAGTCTCCGTGGGTCCTCGTGCAACCGTAGTGGCATCGGCTGCCGGATCACCGTCGACATCGGCACGACCCGGCTGGTCCGTGACGTCTTTCCCGCCAGTGGATTCATGGGCACAGGCCCCATCGAACAGAACATCGGGCTCGGGCCCGCAACCCGGATCACGCGGCTGCAGGTCAGGTGGCCCGACGGCACGAACCAGGAATTCCACGACCTGCCGGTCGATCGCCGACACCAGGTCACACAGGGCACCGCGGCCCTGCGATCGCTACCACTGGAAAAGTCCACCGGGCCGGTTTCGAGCCCGTAATGACTCTTCGACAATTCACGTTTCCTGTAACTCACGGCACAGCAACGGATTGCAACCTCCCCACCGGTATTCACTCCGAAATCGTGTGACGCGATCCCCGGGGTCGGCAACACAGAATCAACTCCCGATTCGAAGTGTTGATCCGAAATGAATTCGGCCGAGGTGGTCCCGTGTGGTTGGAACGGTGTCCGAGACACGTCAAAGCGACGAGCAGCTCGCCAGCGAGGCGGCTCGTGAAAGGTCCGATGGCCCGGCCTTCACCGAGCTGGTCTCTCGCTTTCGTGAACGCGTCTGGCGGATCTGCTACCGCATCATGGGACATCCCGACGACGCGGCCGATGCGACCCAGGACGTGCTGGTACGAATGTTTCTGCGTCGAGCCCATTTCGAGGGCCGCTCGCTGTACTCGACCTGGGTCCACGGCATTGCGGTCCGCACCTGCCTGTCGCTGCGGCGTGCACGAGGACGCCGTCAGAGGCGGGTGGCTGTTTTGCCCGAGATCGATCTGGACACAACCGGCTCATCAAGCCCGTCGAAAGCCAACGAGCCCGGCGGAGGACTCGACCTGGAACACATGCTCGATTCTCTGAGCGACGAAGACAGGGCGCTTCTGGTGATGAAGTATTCCGAGGAACACAGCTACCAGGAACTCAGCGAGATGTTTGGACTCTCCGAGAGTGCCTGCAAGATGCGAGTCAGCCGAGCGGTGGGGCGATTGCGAGAGAGATACAGCGGATGACCACATTTGAAGACACCGACTGGGACTTCGAGGGTGAGTTGGCTAACCAACTGGCCGTGGCAGAAGTCCCCCCGGTCCCCGACGATCTCGACGCGGCCGTCCGCGTTCGACTCAACCGCACACTCCAGATCAGCCACTGGATCACGTTTGTGACGGCAGCCATCCCGATGGCGATTGCCACGATGCTGAACCCGATTGGACACCTGATGACCCAGACACTCTCCGGTCGCACTCGCCGATCGTCCGGAGCCCACGAGGAAACCTGAACCGAGACTTTGACTGTGTGGAGCGTCGACCGAGGGATCGACCCGGCGAAACGGCGACCTCCGCACCTCACCAAGGAGACTGACATGACCCTTTTATTTTCCACAACGCTGGCAGTGGCTCCTGTCGACCAGGCCACGACGGCCGTCGAAGCCAGTGTTGGCGAAGTGAGTTCGGCGTTGCAAAGCGCGTTTCAACCGGTCATCAACCTGCTGCCGTCGGTGATGGCGATGTTCGCCGTGCTGGCGGTCGGTTACATCGCGGCACGCCTGGTGGCCCGCGGCGCCGACGCTTTGGGCAAGCGGATCGGACTCGACGGTGCCGCCGAGCGCAGCGGATTGTCGGCTTCAATGAAGAAGGTCGGCATCGAACGAGGGCTCTCGGCCATCGTCGCCCAACTGGTCTTCTGGCTGCTGATGTGCGTGTTCGTGGTCGCCGCCTTCAACCTGCTGAACCTGCCGTCCCTCTCGGCAGCCACGCAGAAACTCGTCGACTACATCCCCAAGCTGATGGCGGCCACCACGGTCGTGCTGATCGGCCTGCTGATCGCTTCGTTCCTCCGAGGCGTGATCGCCACGGCCGCCGACCGGATCGGCATCAGCTACGCCGACCGCCTGGCCAGCGGAGCCTACTACATCCTGGCCCTGATGACCTTCATCGCCGCGTTTGACCAGCTCGAGATCCAGTTCGCGCTGCTCAACCAGCTGATCCTGATCGCCTTCGGAGCCCTCGCGCTGGGCATCGGACTCTCGGTCGGACTCGGAGGTCGCGACGTCGCCGGAGGCATCATGTCCGGCTACTACGTCCGTCAGCGGATGCAGTCGGGCGACTCGGTCAACGTGGCCGGGATCGAGGGAGTGGTTCGAGAGGTCGGCCCGGTGGCGACCGTCATCGAGACGACCGTCAACGGCCAGACCCAGCGGCACACCGTGCCGAACTCGAAGATGCTCAACGAGGCCGTTCGCTAGGACGGCCGGGCTTGCACGAGGTGCCGGCAAGTCGACGCCGCCCCAGAGACTGTTCTGGTCTACGGGGCGGTTGTCCGTTTAAGAACCCGCTGCTCGACTAGCCCTTCTTCTTCGGAGCAGGCTTCTTCGGAGCAGGCTTCTTCGGAGCAGGCTTCTTCGGAGCAGGCTTCTTCTTCGTCGGCTTCTTCGAAGTCTTCTTGGGCTTGGTCCCCTTGGTCGTCTTCTTGGTACCACCCGATTGAGGCGTCACCGCTCGCAATTGCCGGGCACCGGTCTGCCTCAGGTCGATCCGGCTCTGCAGTGTCGAACCGCCGCTGCCTCCGGTGTCGTAGAGATACAACTGGCTGTAGGCATTGTCGGTCACCAG
>CAUZJR010000360.1:0-5931 GCA_963580005.1 Planctomycetota bacterium | reverse complement strand
AGCCTGTTGCTGCTGCGGCGGCGGCTGACCGTCTTGCTGCGACTTTTTCTGAGCCTGCTGCAACTGGTCCTGCAGGTCCTCGAGCGACTTCTGGTCACCTTTCAGGGCCCGGTTGGCCGTGTCGAGTTCTTCGAGCCGCTGCAATTGTTTGCGGTTGCGTTCCTGCTGCTCGGGATCGCCCTTCTCGCCCTTCTCCTGCTGCTTCTTCAGCTTCTCCTTGAGATCCCTGATCATCTTCTCGAACCGCGGATCGAGCTTGGCGCGGAGGCCCTTGAGAGCCGGCATCAGGAAGTTCTCTTCGGGCTCCTCCTGCTCACCCTTCTTCTTGTCCTTGTTCTTGCTCTTGTCGCCCTTCTTCTTCTCGCCCTCGTCTTCCTTGGTCGGATCACCCTCGTCGGTGTCGCGTTCCTTGGGCGGGATCTTGTAGTCCTTGTCCTCGGGCTTGTAGGGCCGATCGGGGAAGTCGAGTTGCTTCTGTCTCTTGGCATCGAGCAGGTCGGCGGCCTCGTCGAGTTTCTTGTCCGACTTCTTGGCCGCTTCCTCTTGCTGCTCACGCAGTGCGTCGAGCAGGTCCTTGGAGGTGAGTTCCTGCAGGCTGTCCTTCAGCAGGTTCTCTTCCTTGCCCTTGAGCGCCTCGAGGTCCTTCTGCATCGCCTTGAGGTATTCCTTGAGATCCTTCAGCGCGTCCTGGGTCAGGTCGGCGTCCTGCTGCAGCAGGTCCTTTTTCAGGTCCCGCATGGCCTGCTTGAGATCGTCGCGGCTGTCGCGTTGGGCCCGGGCCAAGGCGTCCATCCGCTTCTGGATCGCCTCGAGGTCCTTCTGGACCCGCTCGGCCTGCTTGGTGATTTCCGGCAGCTTGGTGTCCTGCTGCTTGGGAGTGGCGGCCTGTTGCAGATCCTTGGCGAGTTGCTTGAGCGGATCGACGGCGGCCTTTTCGAAGGCGTCTTCGAGCTGCTTGATCTGGTCGGCCACCTGCGGCGGCACCAGGGGATTCTCTTCGGCCTGCTTGGCCAACGCGCCCAGGTCGTTCTTGACCTGCTCGGACAACTTGACGTTGGCATTTTCTTCGGCTGCCAGGGCCGCCAGTTCTTTCTTCAGTGCGTCGAGCTTCTTCTGTTCCTCGGGATCGAGCTCGATCGGCTTCTCCTCGGCCGGTTTCTTCTCGTCCTTGGGGTCCTTCTTGGTCTTGTCGTCCTTCGCCTCGTCCTGCTCCTTCTTGTCCGCTTCGAGCTTGGCCTTCTCGATCTTCTCGGTCAGTTCCTTGTAGTCCTGCTCGAGTTTGTTCGCCTTGACCTGGACCTTTTCCTGTTTCGAAATCAGTTCGACCAGCTTGTCGCGGAATGTGTCGGTCTGCTTCTCGAGCTGTTCGAACTGCTTGTCCGCGGCGCTGTTGTCTTCCTTGATCTGGATCACGTAATCGATCGTCTGGCCGCTCTGTCCGTTGCCGTCGCGGACCTCGACCCGGTAGGTCAACGTATCACCGGTCTTGAGACCGCGGTCGGCGAGGTCGAGCGTGATATCGCGGCGGTCGTTTTGGAGTGGAGGGCTGAGCGCCACAACGGGCTCGCCCACGAACGCCTCCTGGTCACCCGTTTTCACGCTCAGCAGAACTTCCTTCACGCCGAAATCGTCGAACGAGGTGATGAAGACCTGCACCGGTTGCGGCCTCGAGAGGATCAGGGTCTGGCGGGGCCGCTCGATGATCACCTGAGGCGGGTTGTCGGGGATCGCCACGATCTTCGCTTCGGCCATCGTCTGGTTGGAGCGGTCGGCCTGGTTCTTCAACTGCACGCGGTACAGGCCGTTCTTGACCAGCGGGAACGTACCGGAGAAGTAGCTCTGGCCTTCCTCAAGTTCTTCGGAGTCGGAGGTGGGGGTGGTGCGTTTGAGTTCAAATGTCTGCCCGGTGGGCAGCAGCTTGACGACGGTTTCCTGGGAAGGCGGCATCGCTCCGGAATTGCCCCAGACGGCCTGTCCGCCATGGAGGCTGAACATCATGCCCGAGACCGAACGGCCTGCGAGTCCGACGGCGGCAGCGGGGACTTCCAGCGTGACCACCCGACCCGGCTGCGGCAGGTCGCCGACGCGGAATCGCGAAGAGGTGCCCGGCTTGCCCTCGCCGATCAGGTCCTCGCCCCAGAACGCCCGGTGCTCCCAGCCCTGTCCGTCGTGCCACTTGAGCATGATCTGTTTAGGCATCTGGTCCGGCGGCAGGTAGACGGTGGAAAACAGCACGTCACTGGTGCCCACCTCGAACGGCTCGGTGGCCTTGCTGAACCCGTGCGAGTGGGCTGCGGTGTTGGGGGGGTCGGTATGAGCGTCCTGTCCGGCCAGCGATTCGACCTTCCAGGTGCCGCTGGGTGCCGAGCCCTTGGGGCGGGTCGAGGCGAACCAGTTCCGCGCCGAGCGGTCGACGACAGCTTGGCGGACACGCTTCAACTCGAGGAACTCGATCACGCCCTCGTGGATGTCGCCCTCGGCCCTAACGCCGACCTGGACCGTGCTGCCCACGGGACCCTCGATATCGGCCACCTTCGAGTTCCGCTCGGGCTTCTCCATGTATTCGGGGTACGTCAGCGTCGTCCCCACGCTGACGATCTCGGGTCGCTCGAGCATCGCGACCCGGTAGCGACGCGTGTAGGTGCCGCCTCCGCTGACCCGGTAGTGGAAATCGTGCTCGAGACCCTTCAGTCCGAACTTCCAGAATCCCCGTCCGTCGCGGGATTCGAGCTTGGCCGAGATCGGCGAGGCATGGCGGATCACCACCTCCTCGTTCTCGTCGTTAACCGTCTCGATCGTCAACTGCAACGCCTCGCCCTCGTACAGCGGCCGCCCGTCGGTGAACTCGACCAGGAATTCCACGTCGTCACCGCGGACCACGTAGCCGTCGCCCTGCTGCTTCTGGTTCGAATTGCCCACCTGGACGGTGTAGGCCACGTGGCCAGCCGGCGGGATGTCGGAGAACGGGTTGAAGACCCGAGCCATCGCGGTGCGGACACCGGGAATGAAGACCACTGCCAGGGCCAGCACGCCCACTGTGGCCACCACGGTCGCCCGTCGCAGGTTCTGGATATCGAGCACCCGCCGCGGGTGGAACCCCTTGATTCGCTCGAGCGCCTCGGAGACCAGCTTGCGGTGAAACGCCTCGGACACCGGCACCGCCTGCTCCTCATCCTCCAGGTCGATGCAGGTCACCAGCCGGTTGTGGATCTTGGGCAACTCGGTCTCGATCCGCCGCGCGACCAGGACATTCGAGAGACGACGGAACAGAGGCTTCAGCACTCCGGCGATTACGGCCCACGTGGTGGGGACCACCAGCAGCACCAAAGCGATCGCCCGCAACGCCGTCCATTCCGACGGCACCGCACTGGAGACCAGGAAGTCGGTCATCGTCATCGTGACCACCAGCAGCAGGCCCAGGCCGAAACTGGCCAACAGGCCCGTCGCCACCCACGTCGATCGCAACAGGCGACGTGTCTGGGATACCAGGGATCGGATCGCCGAGGTGTCTGTGCCCGATGAAGTCGTCGGGGTTCCGTCGGCGCGGCCGTTGCCATTACTCGAGTGGTCGCTCGTCATGAGTCATTCCTACCACGAGGTGTCCGTCGACGCATCAGCGTCGGCTTGTATGTGAATAGTATATTCAATGCCGAATCAGTCGCGATGTCAATTGCGGTCTTTTCGAGTGTAAAGCCGGGCAGGCTGGGTCATTTGCTCGCCGCCCCGGTCGGGGCCTCCTCGGTCACATCGGCCCCGGTCATTCGCCCCACCCAGCCTCCAGGACTGAGCTGTTTGATCCGCTCCAGTGCCGTATCATCTTCCTCGCCGGCCACCTGTCCGCTGAGTGTCGAGAGCAGGAATTCGGCGGCGATGACCAGGAACATCACGAAGATCAGCCACCTCCAGATCTCGTTCTGGGTCCCTGGTTCGCCGAACTGCTGCTGGGCCTCGGCGGTGGCATCGATCACCTGCAGCGTCGTGCCCGGTTCCAGTCCCTCGAGCATCGCCACCGTGGTTGCAGCGACCCGCTCCATCCGCTTGGCCGCCTCGACCGGATCGTCGGTCCGTTGGAGATTTCCGCCGAGGGTATTGAAGTCGGATTCTCCGGCGGCGAGATTCACGGCGAATGCGAGCCGGCCTTCCTTGGGCCGTTGCGTGGAGCCTCCACTCACCTCGACGTCGTAGAACCCCTGGTGCACGGTCCGTTCAAAGGCTCCCACCAGCCGTGCTCGCGATCGTTGAAACTGTTCGAGCGGGCTGACCTGTCCGCCGGGCCCGGTGACCTTGGCCGAGACCGGGTCCCAGCCCGCCTCCTCGGCAAAGAACTCGGCCGTCCCACCCGCTCCCACCACGCTGGGACCGCTCAGCTCCGGCTGCTTCATGACGTGGCTGACCATTCTCAGCACCAGCGGCACGAACTCGGGCCTCATCGGCAGGTTGGTCCATTTCGAGTGGAACGGGAAGGCGGAGAGCACGATGTGGCCGTCTCCGTAGCTGCCTTCGATCAGGGCCGGAGCATCGCTGCCGGCAAACGAGATCAGCGGCCAACTGCTGCCCCGTTCCTCGGGCAACGTCAGCGGGAAGTGACGGTAGACCTGCACGCGGGTCAGGTAGGGCGTCTTGCCGCCTGTGAAGACCGAGAGAATTTCGCTCGAGAAGTCGACGTTGGCGAATTTCGAGAAGGTCTCGGTCTTGGTCGGGTCGCCCACGGCGGCCGCCAGCGAGGCGGCCAGCATCGGTGCCTTGGTGTCGTTGGGGTTGGGGAAGAACTGCTTGCTGTAGACCTCGGGATTGACCTTCTCACCGGGCAACACGATCAAGCCGCCACCGGTGTTGACGAAGTTTCTCAAGAGAATGAAGCGGGCGGCGTCCAGTTGGCCGCAGTCGGCCAGGATCACCACCGCCACCTTCTCGAGCGCGTCGGCGTTGAGTTCGGCCTGGGGAATCTCGCGAACATCCAGCGACCGCACGAACTCGCGACCCGATGTCAGCACAGCATCCGCCGGGTCCGCGGTGCCGTCGGCTGCATCCGCCTCGACCGCGGCCGGATCCTCGAGTGCATCGGTCGCCGTCAACGCGGTCTTGATGTAGAGCGCCGAGTCTTCCAGCGGGATCGGGTTGGGGTTGCCGTTGACCAGCAGCACGCCCACCTGGGGTCTCACGTCGAGCGTGAAGCGGAAGAGGTTGTCGTCCAGAAACGGGTCGCCGGGGATTTCGAACTGTCCCTTGAGCATCCCCGGCTCGGGCGGCACATAGACCACCTCCAACTCGTCGGTCTTGCCCGCGTCAATCGCCATTTCGAACGTCTGTCGATCGACCTGCTGTCCGTTGATGCTGGTGGTGACGGCGAAACCGCTCGAACTCTTTTTCGAAAGCGAGTAATTACGGACCCGGGGTCGCAAGGTCACAGGCAGGCCGACGATGACCCGCGCCGGGGCCGGCGCGCTGCCGACGACCGCGAAATTGTCCAGGGCGCGGCCGCTGCCCACGTTGACCAGCCGCAACTCGGTCCGCGGAGGCACCTTCACAGCACTCTCACCACCCCGGAACTCCTCCCAGCCACTTTGCTGCAGGTCGGTGAACAGGTAGATCACCGGTTCGGAGAGTTTCGAGAGTTCGGCCGAGTCGCCGGAGAACAATTGCGAGAAGGCGGCGTAGAGATTGCCTCGAGAGGGGCTGGTGTCGAGGTTGTCGATTTCGTTCTGGATCTCCTCGGTCGACGCCTGGAACCTCCGCAGCAACTGCTCGGGACGCTCGCCCACCCGGATCATCGTCACGTGATCGCCGGGCTTGAGTTGTTCGAGCACGCGTCGGGCGGCCTTCTGAGATCGCTCGAGTGCCGTCTGCCCGTCGGTGGCGGCCCCCATGCTCGCCGAGGTGTCAAACATCAAGACCACGTCGCGGCTGCCGGCTCCGCCGCCAAACAACGAC
>CAUZJR010000359.1:0-5933 GCA_963580005.1 Planctomycetota bacterium | reverse complement strand
GTGGCCTCGGCCTGTCGTTGGACGGGTTGCTCCGCCGCCAGGCTGCTGCAGCCGATGACAAGGTGGATCGCCCTGACATCAATTGCATCCTGGTCTGGACCCGAGGCGGAACCAGTCACCATGACACTCTGGACCCCAAGCCGGAAGCTCGGGCCGAGGTCCGGGGGGAATTCGGCACGGTGGACACATCGATCCCCGGTGTACGTTTTTCGGATCATGTACCGGGTTTCGCCGCCGCGGCCCGTGAGATCGCTGTGGTCCGGAATCTGAATTCGATCAATGGGGCCCACGGATCAGCCGACGCCATCATGCTTTCCGGCTGGCAGCTGAATCCGGCGGTGACCTACCCGACCTACGGATCGGTGATCTCGCGAGAACGCGGACACCGCCGTGACATGCCGGCATTTGTTCAGCTGGGCAACGAGGTCGACCGGAAGTTCATGGGCGGTACGGCCGGATACCTGGGGATCACTCACAATCCGTTCGAGGTGTTCGAGGATCCCAACGCCGAGAAGTTCACGGTCCGCGACCTGACGTTGCCTGGAGGCGTGAGTCCCAAGCGGGTGTCTTTGCGACGCGAGGCGTTGGCCAAGCTCGACACCTTGCAGCGGGGCCTCACCCGTCGCCCCGAAGCGCTCTCGGCCATCGACACCTACTACCGCGACGCGTTTCGGATGATCACGTCGGTCAACACTCAGCGTGCGTTTCAGTTGGAGCGTGAATCGGCCAAGACCCGCGACACGTATGGTCGCAGCACGTTTGGCCAGAGTTGCCTGTTGGCGAGGCGGCTGATCGAGTCGGGCAGCCGGTTCGTGACGGTCAGCAATGCCGACTGGGACACTCACGACAAGAACTTCAGTCGTCTCAAGCAGCTGTTGCCTCCGATCGACCAGGCCTTCCCGGCCCTGGTGGCCGATTTGAAGGAGCGGGGGATGCTGGAGACGACGCTGGTGGTCTGGCTGACCGATTTCGGTCGGACTCCGAAGGTCAACACCGCGGCGGGCCGCGACCACTGGGCGTCGGCCGGCCTGGCCGTATTCGCCGGCGCGGGCACTCCGGCCGGGACCATCGTCGGGAAGACGGACGCCGAGGGCGGGCGCAGCGTGGGCGAGGAGTACAATCCGCACGATATCGCCGCCACGATCTATTCCAAGCTCGGCATCCCGCTCGAGACGACTCACATCATCGGCGACGGGCGACCGATGCGATTGTGCGAAGGCCAACCGATCCGGGAACTGGCGTGACCAAAATGAGCAGCATCAACAGAGCAGGTCTGAATCGACTGGCGGGATGGTGCGTGGTCCTGTTGCTGGTCAGTGGGTTTACCGAGCCCTCGGCCACCGCCGACCACAAGATCAGTTACCGCCAGATCACGCGGACTCATCCGATCGCGGTACAGCGTGGCAAGAAGGCCCGGGTCCGGGTGTGGTCGAACTTCACACTGAACAATTCGCACTCGGTGTTCTTTGTCCCCTCGGGCATCCGGATGACCCAGGTCAAGGAAGCGGCCCACAAGGTCGAGTTCTTTGAGCCCAAGGAGCTGGACCAGGGCGAGGATTATGGGTTTGACGTCACGGTGCCCGCCGACCAGTTGCCGGGCGTGTACGAGTACCGGATCGCGACCGACCAGGCGGTCAGCAGCGTGGGGCACCTGTTGGTGACCGACTACCCGGTCGTGATCGAACAGACCGGCGAGAAGAATACCGCAGAAAACACCGCAGAAAACACCAAGAACACGCCCCAGTCGGTCGCAATCCCCTCGGCGGTCTGCGGCAGCATCGAGGGCTTCGAGGATGTCGACCTGTACCGGATTCGCGGCCAGGCCGGGCAGGAGCTGGTCTTTGAGATCCACGCCCAGCGGGTGACTCGGGCCATCCACTGCATGGCGATCCAGTACCCGAAGATCCACCTGATGGACTCGTACCTGACGCTGCGTGACCTGCAGGGTCGCGTGGTGGCCGAGAACGACAACTTTGTCGGCGGCGATGCGATGTTGCGGTGTCGTCTGCCGTCGACGGGCGATTACATCCTGGAAGTCCGGGACTCAAGATACGCCGGCGATCCGCGTTACGTGTACTGTGTGGAGATCAGCGAGGGCCCGGTGACGATTGCGGCGTTCCCGGTTTCGGTGCAGCGTGGAGCGAAACAGCAGGTCGAGCTCATCGAGACTCGTTCGGTGAACATCGGGTCCGAGCCGGCCAGGGCGATTCGCCGGGTGTCGTTTCAGGCCAAGGCGGACGCGGAGCCGGGTTGGCGACGGGTGCGTGTCGGAGCGGCCAAGGGGCAGCCGGGTTTCGTGGTGCCCCAACTGGTCAGTTTTCATCCGCAGGTGGTCGCCGACGGGAAGAACAACTCGCCTGACCGGGCGATGCCTTTGAAGTTGCCGGTGGGTGTCAACGGTCGCTTTCAGAAGACCGGTCAGACTCACTTCTACCGCTTCACAGCGACCCGAGAGAGCGTGGTCACGATCGACGTGCAATCTCAGCGTCGTGAGTTGGCCGTGGATGGCGTGGTGATGGTGATGGATGCCGCGGGCAAGATCCTGGCCACCGCCGATGACGCCCCGTTCAGCAAGGACGCCACGCTGAGGTTCCAGGCCCCGGCCGACGGCGAGTACCTGATCGGGGTTCGGGACCTGAACCGTCGAGCGGGTGACCGGTTCATATATCACATGTCGGTCGAGCCGGGCGGCCCGGATTTCGAGGTGCACGGCGAGTACTACTACGGGATGCTGGCCGCGGGTGGCCACGCCGTGTGGTTCGTGCGACTGAAGCGGCTCAACGGGTTCGACGGCCCGGTCGAGATCCTTGTGGACCGATTGCCTCGTGGGGTCACCTGCCGGAAGGTGGTGATTCCCTCGGGGTTCAACCACTGCGCCCTGGTCTTTTCGGCCGCAGCACAGGCCAAGGTCAACGCTTCGCTGGTACGAGTGCGTGGCCGTGCGAAGCTGGCTCGAGCCGATGGACCGCTGGAGGTGATCCGCGAGGCGCGGGTGCTGGGGGAATTGCGTCGTGCCGGTGCGAGTCGCTTCGTGCGGATGCCGATCAAGAGCCAGTTGCTGGGTGTGACGCGACCGTTGGACCTGCACGCGATCACGGCAACTCCTGCGGAGCTGAAGTTGAAGCGGGGCGGCACGGCGACGCTCACCGTCCGGATCAAGCGGAGTCCCGAGTACAGCGAGCAGGTGCTGCTGAACATGGCTCTGCTGTTTTTCAACAAGACGGTGGGGGAGCAGTTGCCGCCGGGTGTGACGGTCGAGGGCGAGTCGACTCGCAAGTTGACCGGCGAGCTGCTCGAGACGACCTTCACCCTGAAGGCCGCAGCGGGTGCGAAGCCGGTTTCGGGCTGGCCGATCGCCGTCGTGGCTCGGGTGCCGATCACCTACACGATCATGACCAGCTACGCTTCGAACCCGGTGCTGCTGACGGTCGAGTAGCCGGGAAGCCGCCGTTGGGGCTGTGTTGCTGAGTTGTTGGAACTACCCGAACAGCTTGTGCAGCGGCAGGGCGGTCATCACGGGATGCGGTTTGCCCTGCACGTCGTGGACGAGTGTCGTATCGGAGCAGCCGAGTGCGTGGAAGATCGTGGCGACAAACCGTGAGACGTGAATCGGGTTCTCGGCGGGGTAGGCGGCCTGGGGATCACTGCTGCCTACATGTTGGCCTCCGCGGATGCCGCCACCGGCCAGCACGCTGGTGTAGACCCACGGCCAATGGTCTCGGCCTGCTGGTTTGTTGCCGTTGAGTGACGGGGTGCGGCCGAATTCTCCGGACCAGACAACGAGGGTGTCCTGGAGCAGCCCGCGTTGATCGAGATCGGCCAGTAGTGCGGCGTAGGCCTGGTCCATCGGCGGCAGCAGCGACGTCTTCATGCTGGGGAAGTGTCCCCCGTGCGTGTCGAAGTGGTTCTCGTGCCCCGGCCAGTTCACCTGCACGACCTTGACCCCGGCTTCGACCAATCGGCGGGCCACCAGGCAGCTGCGGGCAAACTTGTGGTCGCCATAAAGTTGCCGGGTCCGGGCCGATTCCTTCTCGATCGAAAGCGCCTGCCAGGCTCCTCCGGCGTGCAGGATCTCCATGGCCCGTTCTCGCTGGCGGTTCCAGCTTTGCTGAGATCCTTCGAGAGGGTGGCGGTTGTCGAGGCGTGTCAACAGTTCGGTTCGGCGATCGAGTCGTGTGACCGGCAGGGCTTCGGGCAGTCGGAAGGTCCGAGGCAACATCCCGGGCAGGTCGGTCTTGGCTTTGTAGAAGACTCTCATCGGATCGAATTGCCGTCCCAGGAACCCGGCATCCTGTCCTGCGAAGCGGCCGACTCCGCCCTGCTGGATCCAGAAGGGCAGGTGCACTGCTGCGGGCAACCCGGCCCGTTGGCCGATCAGCTGCTGAAATACGGCTCCGATGCTGGGTGCATCACGCGAGTCGAGGTAGTACTCGGGTTGAGGTGTCCGGGGCTGGTGGGGCCGACCGGTGAGATTGAAGTGGGTGCCGGCCCCGTGAAATGTCTGGTCGTGGTGCATCGAGCGGATGATGGAGAGGTGCTGTGTCAGCTCGGCCGTCCTGGGCATGAACTGGCAGACATCGATCCCAGGCACACGGCTGGCGATGGGGTCGAATTCGCCGCGTGCGGCCCCGGTCGCCTGCGGCTTCATGTCGAAGGTCTCTTGTTGGGCCGGACCCCCGGTGATGTGCAGGAAGATGCAGGCTTTGGCCGAGGCATCGTGACGCAGCGGTTCCGCATGGGCATCTGTGCCCAGGAACGCCAAAGGGGCGAGGCTCGCGGCAGCCTGGAGAGCCTGTCGCCTGGAACGGGAAGCCGGTGCAGGGTGTCGTGGGTTCATGAACTCATTCCACAATCTGCAATTGCAGGAAGTGGCTGCCGTGGTAGAGGGCTTCATCCTCGCGAACTCCCACCGCATAGACTCTCAGGAAGGCTCGTTGTCCCAGCGGGGCGTCATCACTGGCGACGACCTGGATCGATCCGGTATCGGTCTGGCCGACAAACGAGACTCCACGCCCCCGCAGTCCTCCGACCTTGGTCACCGTGCCCGGTGCGGCCAGTTCGGAGTGAATCTTGTTGATGAACCCGTTGAGCCGTTGGACCTTGTACTTGATCTGCTTGATCTGGCCCCGCTTGATGGTGCGGGGGTTGTAGGGATCCAGCGTGACATGAAACATCGGTTCGTGGATGTCGAAGACGACGGGGTTGCTGAAGACGGTGACGGTCTGAGTCTTCTTGCCGTCGGGGGTGGGCACGCTGGTGGTGGCCCGGACGCCGAGGGTGTAGCGACCGGTCTTGAGTCCCTTGGGCAGGTAGAAGCTGATGTATCCCTTGTCCTTGGCGGCGGAGATGGTGGCGGTGCGGTTAGGGATGCCCGGCGGCAGTCCGACTCCGATCAGCTGTACATCGGCCCGGTGATTGGGGTCCTTACGTTGGACCTCGATGGCCACATCGAGCACACAACCGGGTGCGTGCCGCACCTTGAGTTCCCCGTAGAGGTGATGCACTCGGGTTTCGTGACCATCGGCGGTGACTCTCAGCGGTGAATCGCCCGCGATCCCGATCGCCAGTTCATGAGTCAGTCGGCTCCAGCCGTTGGGCCGGCCTCCCCGGATCACCGTTCCGCCTCGGACCGGCCGTTGTGAGTTGGAGGGTGAGCCCAGCGGCTGGGATCTCAGAGCAAACCGCCCGAACAGCGGGGCCGCGCCGGGGTCGGCGCTGAGCACCAGTTGACCACGTGAGACGCCAGGTCCGAGGAACACGTCGGGGCAGCTGATCCCGTTGGGCAGTTGGGAGGCGGAGATCCGGATCGGCCCGGTGGCACCGCGTCGTCGCAAGGCGATGACATCGAGCACCATGCGGCCACCGGGTGCGAGATTGATGCTCCTGGGGCTGGCGGCCGGGGGGATGACGGCGATGTCGGCGGCGGGAACTTC
>CAUZJR010000358.1:0-5939 GCA_963580005.1 Planctomycetota bacterium | reverse complement strand
CAATTCCGCCAACACGCCTCTGTTGAGCAGCCTGATCGAGGCGACCAGACCGTTCGTGACGCAGGATATCCCCGGGACCATCGTGGCGATCACCGATGGGGACTACCAGGACACCGAGGGAGACCGGTCCAAGGCACTGCTGGCACAGCTCCAGACGATTCTCAAGGACCGCCGGACCCGGCAGCGAACCATCTCGCTGCAAATCGTCGGATTCGCCGTCGAAGATCTCTCTGAAAAAGTGCTCCGAGACCTCTCCAAACAGAACCGCGGCGAGTTCTACAAGGCCCCGTCACCGGAGATCCTGGCCACGGCACTGGCCAAGGCCGTCGACTCGCGGCCGTATCTGCTGAGACCGTTGACGGCCACCGACTGGCAGAACCACAAGCTGGGGACGCTCTCGGAGCTGAAGGCGACGGGGAAATACCGCATCGGGTTCGGCAACCTCAAACCGATCGAATTCGAATTCGTCGGCAGCGAATCGCATGCGTTCGACCTGGACATCAACGGCAACCGCCTGAGGTACCGAGCCCCCGAACAACTCCGGCGACTCATCTCCGTCCGCGGAAAATCCGCCACGGCCACCGATGCCACGTCGCTGATCTGTTCGAAAATGAACCTCGTCAAGACAACCGGGGCAGGCAAGACCGTCGGGTACCGCGCCGTGTTCACATTCAGCCTCGCCTCGGAAAGCCCCGCGGCCATCGTGCAACGCCCCAGAGAAATCCTCTTCGAGATCGTGCCTGCTTCCGAAGCCGCCAAGCCGCTGGGCCAGCGGATGAGCCGCATGACGCGATGGAGCGTGGTGCCCGGCCGGACGGCTCCGACCTGGACGGTCACCGTCGAAGACTGGCAACAGAGGGAACCGGCGACGATTCGAGCCTTCTGGAAACCGACGCCCACCGTGCGCGACAAGAGCAGCGTGCGGACCTGGAAACAGGTCCAGGGCGACGGCGCCCAGGTCTACGTGCCGCTGCCAGGATTCCCTCGCCCCGCAGAGGCCGCGACCGGGCACAACGTGGAGCTCAAGGGAGTCATCCGCGAAGCGGATCCCAAGGACACGAGTCCCTCGGGGACCCGGATCGAAATCCACATTTCGCCCGTGGACCACTCCATCAAACGAGCCAAGGGGTTTCACGAACACTTTGGCAGACTTCTGCCGGAATTGGCCTGGGAGAATGGCACAAAGACGACCGACCTTGAATACTCGAGCGAGTTCACTTGCGAGCCGGGTTTCGAACGGCTGATCTATACGTTTCTGCTGCCCAATGACCTGGAGTTCAAGCCGGAGGAGTTGCGGGTGAGGATCAGTTCATGGATCGAGCGAGATGAGGGTGCCGTGCGGCTGACCAGGTCGCTTGTCACCGAACCGCTTCGGGCTGGACCCGGGCGGATCCGTCCCCGGGGCGGTCGATAGACAGCAACGCAGGGGCGGGCTCCTTGCAGGATAAGCAATCCCATCATGACGAATCACGCAGTACATTGGGGCGAGGGGCTGTTCCTGCGGCCTCAGCACCTGCAGACGGCCGAGCGGAACCTCCGCGAAGAACTCCGAATCTCGGAGAACTGGGGCTGTGGCTATCCCTACGGCCTGCAGTCGATCGAAATCGACGAGGACGCTCTGGCAAATTGGCGGATCGTGTTGCGGACCTGCCACATCCGCCTGCATGACGGAACGCACCTGAGGTATCCCGAGGACGCCAACCTGTCCGCCCTGGACCTGCCCAAGGACGCCTTCGATCGCCAGAACCTGGTGACGGTCCACCTGGCGGTTCCGCCGCTGAGGTTGGGTCGCAGCAATGCCGACACGGGGGCCGACACGGCCGACGTGCGGTACCTGGTCGATTCGATGGAGGTCGAAGACGAAAACCAGCCGGGAAATCCTCAACCCGTCGAAGTCCGCTGGCCGAATGCTCGACTGATTGTCAACGAGGACGAGTTGGCCGGCTACGAGAGTCTGCCGATCATGAGGTTGCGGCGTGGTACGATGGCCGAGGCTCCTCCAGAGATCGATCCCGAGTACATACCTCCGGTGGTGACCTGCGACGCCTGGCCGATCCTGCTGCACAACGTGATCGACTCGATCTGCCAGCAGATCGGCAGCCGGGTCGAATCCCAGACTCGCCAGATGTTCGATCGCAACGTGGCGTTCGAGAGCGGACACCGGGAAGACCTCGAGCTGATCTTCCAACTGCACTCGCTGAACACCGCGATGGGCTACCTCTGGAACCTGCCGCACGTGATCGGGATCCACCCGCTGATGGCGTACATGGAGTTGTGCCGGGTCGTCGGGCTGCTGTCGATCTTCTGGCCCGAGCGGCGGATGCCCGAAGTGCCTCGATACGATCACGATGATCTGGGCGGCTGCTTCTACGCGATCAAGCGGCTGATCGAAGAGACCGGTGAACGGGTTGCCGATCCGATCAAGCGGCTGTTCAGCGGCGCCGGACAGCAGATGCAGGTGCGACTCGAACAGGAGTGGCTCCAGCCGAACTGGACGTTCTTCATCGGCGTCGAATCCGCGCTGACCTACAACGAGGTCAATAGCCTCTTGAGGGGCGAGTTGAACATGAAGGTCGGCAGCACGGCCAAGGTCGACAACATCTTCCAGAGGGGCCAGGCGGGTGTGAGCATCATTCCCGAGCCCGAAGCCCCGCGGATGCTGCCGGGCAAGAACTGGACCTACTGGAAGGTCGACGAGAACTCCGCCGCCTGGAAGGATGTCGCCGAAACGCTCAACCTCGGTGTACGAATCAACGAGACCCAGGTCGACGGGCCGATCCAGGACCAGCAGGACATCCGCGTGCGGACCCCCGAAGGAGAATCCGTCAAGATGGTCTTCGCACTGTACGCAGTCCCGGCACAGGCGGGATCATGACGCCCGAGTTCGCCAGCCTCGTCAACCCCACGCTGCACTACGTGCTGGGACTCGTCAGCCGACTCAAACGGCAGGACGCCAGCGTCGATCTCCCCCGGGAACGAGATCACATCCGAGGCGAACTCGAAGCGGCGGCCGCAACCGCCGACAGCCATGAATCTCCCGTCAGCGGTGAGGAATTTCAGCTGGCCAAGCAGGGCCTGATCTACTGGATCGACGAAGTGCTGACCGTGGCGGATCCGAGTTGGCAGACCATGACCCTCGAATGGCACTACTTCCAGTCGCTCGACCGGGCCTGGAAGTTCTACGTCGACGGCGAGAGGCAGGCTCTGCGATCGAGCCCCGATGTCATCGAACTCTGGTACCTCGCCCTGGTGCTGGGCTTCGAGGGCGACATCCGCAACGCCTTCGACGAACACCTCAATGAAACACTCTCGGCCGAATCCAGCGACGACGAGCAGCGGCAGGACTGGGCCCGCAAGCTCGAGAGGCAAATCCGCGAGCACAGGCCGCAGGACCTGCAACCGAGACAACTCGAGGGCAACGTGCTGACGCTCTCCGGAGGCCTGCACTTGAAGGCGGCAGCCGGTTGGAGCCTGACGCTGGTGGCCGTGGCTGTGCTGCTCTCGCTGTTGCTGTGGTGGCCCGACCTGTTGGGGTGAGTCAATCTCGAGGAAGTGAGGAATCTGCCGGTGTCGTCATCTGCATCCGATCCCGCTGGCTACGATCAAGAGCCGTCGTACGATTCCGAGGCCAAGTTGCCCGGGGAGACCGGGGAGACCGGGGAGGAACAGTTGCTGCTTGAGGAAGTCCTGAGGCAGACTCAGGCCGCGTTCGATGCTCACGAGACCGATGACCTGACGGAAATGGGTCCGTTTCTGGAAGTCGCCCGCCAACACGCCGGCCGCGAACTGACTCTCGAACCGGTGCTCGTCGACCTGGTCGGGGCTGCCTTGGCCGAAACGACCGGCCCGCTGCCCGATCCTGGTGGCCGGCAGGATGGAATCCCGCTGCGGATTGCCACCTCGCTGTTCGAAGACCCTTTGTGCCACGACCGACTGGTCGCCTTCTGGTCGCGACTGCTGGCGGCTCAAGAATGAGCACAAAAGCCAAGACGACCGATGAGCTGATCAGGGAGTGCCAGGGACTGGTCAAGTCACTGGCCTGGAAAGCTCGGACCGGATTGCCCCACAGCGTCGATATCGACGACCTGATCGGCTACGGCCAGGTGGGGCTCTCCGAAGCCGCCAAGGCCTACGATCCGACCCGCGGAGTGAAGTTCTCGACGTTTGCCTACTACCGCGTCCGCGGTGCCATCTTCGACGGGCTGACGATGATGTCCTGGTTCCGCCGCTCACCGAGCCGTGACGTCAAGTTCGAACAGATGGCCAACGAGGTGCTCGAGGAGCAATCCGGGGAGGCGGGCCGATCCGAGTCCACCAGCCTCAGCGAAGACGCCCGCTGGCTCAAGGAACTCTCGGCCTCGCTGGCCGTAGTCTACCTCGCCGGCGATCGGCCCGACGGCCAGTCGGACATGCAGGTTGTCGACCATTCGATGCCGACTCCCCAGTCGGAGGTGAGCCAGGATGAAGTGCATCTGCGGCTGACCAGCCTCGTCGATTCGCTCTCGGGTCAGGAAGGGGCCCTGATTCGAGCAGCCTACTACGAAGGCCTTTCCCTGACCGATGCAGCCCGCAGAATCGGCGTCAGCAAGTCCTGGGCCAGCCGCCTGCACGCACAAACACTGAAACGGCTCGCGCATTCACTGCGGCAAGCAGGTATCGTGGATTGAGGTCTTTTTGGCCTGAGTCGACTGCGAAAACGACACAGGGACGCGGCGTCCGCGGGCCAAACCAGGCACCCTCGAGAACCGGACAAGACGATGGCCACAGCCGAAGCTCTCGATTTTGAAGGTCTGCTGGCACCGATTTCCGAGGACGCTCCCTCGGGCAAAGAACTCCGTACGGCAGATGCCGAGGCCTACTGGGAAATCAAGCGGCTCCGCGATGCCGCCCGCAAGGACGAGAACGAATCGCCGGGCGGAGGGAGCGAAACCACCACGGCCCCCGAGTGGGCCGAGGTGTTTAGACTCAGCGAAGAAGCCCTCGTCGGATCCTCCAAAGACCTCCAGATCACAGCCTGGCTGATCGAAGCCCTCGTGCGACTGAGAGGATTCGCCGGGCTGCGAGACGGACTGAAGCTGTTCGGGCAACTCTGCGACCGCTTCTGGGACGACATTCACCCGCAACCGGACGAAGACGGGCTCAGCACCACCGTGGCACCCATGTCCGGACTCAACGGCGAAGACGCCGACGGGCCATTGGTGATCGCCATCGAGCGGGTCCCGGTGACCGAGAGCGAGTCCAGCGGTCCCTACGCCCTGTGCCACCTCGCACAGGCCTTTGACCTCGACCTGAAATCGGAACTCCGAGATCAGCGGCTGGCCGACGGCTGGGTCAGTCGCGAGATGTTCGACGCCGCGGTCGCAGAAACGTCGCCGGAATTCCTCAACTCGCTTCTCGAAGATGTCGCCGGCTGCCAGGACGCTCTGGCCAAAATGGAATCGACCCTCGACGAGAAGTGTGACCAGGACGAGAGGGGCGTTCCGCTGGCCCCTTCGACATCGAGGATCCGGGAGGCCCTGGGTGATTCGCTCAGGACGATTCGCGGCTTCGCCGGTGAGGTGCTGGGCGAGGAGTTTGAGGATGAGGGCGAGGACGGCAATCCAGAACACTCGAACCCCGCCTCCAGCGGAACCGCTGCCGAGGGTAGTGTCAATTCGCGGACCGAAGCCTTCAAGACCCTGACCGAAGTCGCCCGGTTCTTCCGCAAGAGTGAGCCGCACTCGCCGGTGTCCTACGCACTCGAGCAGGTCGTCAAGTGGGGCAAGATGTCGCTGCCGGACCTGCTGACCGAACTGATTCGAGATTCCAGTGCCCGCGAATCCATGTTTCGGCACGTGGGGATCTCCGAATCCGATCAGGCCGGGAACTCTTCCTCTTCCTACGACGACTCCGACAGCGATGACGAATGAGTCGGGTGCCTTATCTGCCGAAGATGGCCA
>CAUZJR010000357.1:0-5948 GCA_963580005.1 Planctomycetota bacterium | reverse complement strand
TGGCCAGCCTTCTCTGAGAGCTGTTCGGGGGTCACGCCCGAGACGATGAACAGCATCCCCGCTCGCGGACCCGCCCGCACCACCCGGTGACCCATCGGCCCCAACGCCAGGGACTGGGGGTCCGGTTTGAGTCCGGCCACCAGCCAGCCCGAACGACCGCCAGGCCCGGCCCGTACGAACTTCGCCGTCTGAGCCCTCAAGGTTGTCAGGCGTGTCACCACGTCGGGAACCGGCAGCACGAATTCGGCCGCCTCCAGACGCGACGAGGCCGGGTAGACTCGTCGGGCTGAAATCAGTACGTGAGTGGCAAAGTCCAGCGATGGGCGGACATCGATGCCCTGCTCGACCTGCCGGCCCTTGGGAGTCTTCAACACGTGAGCCACCCGCGGCAGCATCCACTCCTGGTTGGCGATCATCGCCACGTTGACCACGACCGCACCCATCACCAGTGGCAAGATAATGCGATAAAGCGGCACGCCTGCGGCCAGCACCGGGTGCAACTCGCCGGTCCGCTGCACGCTCACCAGGGAAATCATCACCGCCAGCACGCACAGCATGTGACCCACCAGGCTCAACAGCAGGCTCGACTGGCAGCTGTAGTACAAGGCCATCCGACGCACAACCGGCCACACCGACCCGTCGGGACTCGCCTTCTGAAACTCATCAGCGTTGGTGAACGCGTCGAAGACAAAGAACACGCCCATCGCCGTTATGAAACAGATGGCGAAGGTGTGGAAGTACCGCTTCAACAGGTAGCGGTCAAACGTCGTCAGCACGGCAGCCGCCTTCCTGGCGTGAACATCGCGCGAGCCGATCTCGGTGGCCCGAACCTGCTCCGTCTCGCCCCGGCCCATCGGCCGCGACGGTGCGAGATTACAGGCCGTGAGGCGACTGGTGTCAAGAGCGATCACGGCATGGCCGGCCGACTGTGGGACCGCTAGTCTGGACCAGGATGCCCGACGTATCGCCAGCCACCAGACCCGCTTCAGAGAGGCCAACCCGCTGGCGTCTCGGTCACCTACTGTGGCTGGCAGCCGCCGTAGCAACCGTCGCACTGGGACTGTGGGCCTGGCCGCACTGGCAGAGATCTCGCGACCTGGATCGACTGAAACAGGCCGCAGCCGTCTTCGACGACCGATCCCGCGACCCGTCCTGGATCAGGCTCCAGGGCTCGACGCTCGATCCCGAAACCGTGGCAACCCTCGCACGGATCACCTCGCTCGAAGACCTCGTGCTCGACGAATCCAACGTCAGCGACTCCGACCTGGAAAGCCTCGCTCAACTCACACGCCTCAAACGACTCTCGCTGGTCCGCACCGCCGTCACGCATGTCGGCCTGGGACACCTGGCCCAACTGCCGCACCTCAACACGCTCATTCTCAATTCGTCCTACCGGGTCACCGATGAGGGCCTCGACACACTGGCCCGGTTCGCGAGCCTCGAAGAACTCAGCCTGCTCGACACCACCGTCACACTCCCGGGCCTGATCACCCTCTCGGGTCAGCACCCGACACTGCAGATCAACTCGCCCCATGGAGTCCTGGGCGACCGCAAGCTGGCCCTCTCGGGGACCGAGATCACCGACGAAGGACTGCTCAGGCTGCACAACGCCCGAGAACTTCGAGGGTTGGAACTGCCCTCGCGGATCACCGATCGCGGGTTCCGACACCTGCACGGCCTGGCCGAACTCAGGTTCCTCGTCGCCGCCGGCACGGCGATCACCGACCAGGGACTCGCCCAACTGCTGGCCCAATCGCCCCCTCTGGCCGAACTCGACTTCTCCCTCTGCAACCGACTGACCGACTCGGGACTCGCCCAACTCGCCTCACCACCCGAACTCACCCAACTCAAGGTCGACTTTACCGCCGCCGGCCCAGAACTGCTGGCCGCGTTGGGCCAATCCGAACGACTCGAACTGCTCTCACTCGATGGCTGCCGGAATATCGATGACCGGGCACTGAGACTTTTCTTTGCCAGCCCGCCCAGAACCCACCTGAAGTTCCTCAAGCTCTCTGGCACCAGCATCACCAGCGACTCACTCAAAACCCTCTCACGCCAAACCCTGCCCAAACTCGAAGGCCTCGACCTCCGAAATACTCGCGTCACCGCCAAGATGGCCACGCAACTGCGGCAGAGGTTCGACGGCTGTCGCGTGCTGCACTGAATCAGCCGGCTAATCCCGCACGCGGACGAACTTCTTGATCAGCCCTGCCGCAGCCACCTCGCTGACATAAAGGTCGCCTCGGCTGTCGCCCCAGATACCGTGAGGCGCGCCCTCGAACTGGTGCGGCTCGTCTCCCGCCTCGCCCCATTGACTCAACACGGTGTTGTCTCGGTCCAGGATCGTCACCCGCTGACCCACCTCGGCCATGAAAATCGTCTCGTCCGCGTCGAACCACAGCGTGTCAGGACGCAGGTAACCGGTCCACTCCTCCAGGAATTCCCCCTCCCCGTCGAACAACTGGATGCGGTTGTTCTCGCGGTCACAAATGTAGACGCGGTAGTCGCTGTCGATCCAGACCGAGTGGACCAGGTCGAACTGGCCCGGGCCCGTACCCGCCTCGCCCCAGCTCTTGATCAACACCCCGTCGGGTGAAAACTTGTGCACCTTGTGATTGACATACCCATCGCTGACAAACAGGCAGCCATCCGGGGCGATCGCCAGGTCAGTCGGCCGATTGAACGGCAGTCCCGGAGGACGCGGCACACCGGGGGTCCCCAGCGTCCACTGCAGCTCTCCGCCGGAGTTGAACTTGTACACGCAATGACCCAGCCACTCGGTCAGGTAGACGTTGTCCTGACCATCGATGTAGACGCCGTGAGCGTTCTCGGGCACCAGCACCGTGTCGTCCCACGACTCGATCACGTTGCCAAGAGTGTCGAAGACAATCAGCGGATGCTCGCTGCGGCTGGACACGATCACCCGGTCCTGGCTGTCGACGCCCACGCCGGGGATCCAGCCAAACGTCCAGCCCTCGGGCAACTTCGCCCAATCGCTGACAACCTCGTACTGGTACTCACCCTGCCCCACTCGTGTTGTCATCGTCTGATTCTCCACCTTCGTCCGGCCCCTGCACATCGAGCCCCAGCCCCTCAGATACCGCGACCACGACGTGCGATCAAGCCATTCACGATTTCACAGGCCGCTGGGGTTTGACGCGACCGATGCAAATCGCAGAATGTCGGGACGCATCGCACCCAACCTCGGGATCGACACCATGTCCGAATTCTCACCCACTGCCGCAATCGAACACGGCATGTTCATCATGCCCTTCCATGACCCCGACAAGCCGCTGGGCCAGTGCTACGACGAGGATCTGGAGCTGATCGTCCTGGCCGAAGGGCTGGGCTTCTCGGAGTTCTGGATCGGTGAACACCACACGATGCAGTACGAGAACATTGTCAGCCCCGAGATCTTCATCGCACGAGCCCTCGGCGAGACCAGCTCAATCCGCATGGGACCCGCTCCCATCTGCCTCAACCTGCACCACCCCGCCGCCGTCGCCAGCCGACTCGCCTTCCTCGATCACCTCGCCAAGGGCCGACTCAACCTCTGCTTCGGACCCGGCAGCGTCACCGCCGACCTCGAACTCTACGGAGTCGACCCCAAGAACAATTCGAGAATGGTCACCGAGTCGATCGAGATGATCCTGGCACTGTGGGCGTCCGATCCGCCGTTTGAGCTCGAAGGAGAGTTCTGGAACATCCGCCTCGTCGAAAACGTCGACCCCGAGACCCGGATCGGCTTCATCCACAAGCCGCTGCAGCAACCGCACCCCCCGATCGCGATCCCGGCCATGAGCCGCAATTCGCCGAGCATGCAGATGGCCGGAGCCGCGGGCTTTCAACCGTTTGGCCACTGCCTGGTCACCGGCAACGTGCTGAAGAACTTCTGGGATACCTACCAGGACGCAGCCGTCGAGGCCGGACGGACTCCCGACCGGGCCGACTACAAGGTCGCCCGCTCGATCTTCCTGGCCGACACCACCACCGAGGCCCAACAGCTGGCGAGATCCAACTCGCTGGGACGAAACTACGAGTACATCGGACGGCTGTTCGACAAGGGACTGGGCCGCAAGATCTACAAGCGGGACCTCGAGATGCCCGACTCCGAATGCAACCTCGACTTCCTGATGACCGAACAGATTATCGCCGGCGACGTCGACACCGTGCTCGCACGACTGCTGGGCCTGTGGGAAGAGACCGGAGGCTTCGGCACGCTGGTGATGATGAGTTACGACTGGGACGACAAGGCAACGTGGGTCCGCAGCATGCAGCTGTTCGCCAACGAGCTGATGCCGGCTCTGAACCGTGCTGTCGGGGTCCCCGCCTGAGGCCCACCTGCCCCCTGCCTGCCCTCCACCTGATCCCCGTTCCCAACGCCCCGCGGCTATGCTCTAATGCCCCCATGGCATCCTCAGGCCTCACCCCCCACTCACCGACACTCTCACGCCGTGACCTGCTGCAGGTCGGCGGCCTGGGCCTCACTGGTGTCACGCTGCCGGGTCTCCTGGCGGCCCGCGAAACCACGCGGTCCCAGGGCGGTGTCCCCACTGCCGACGCCTGCATCCTGATTCATCTCAACGGCGGCCCGCCTCACCTGGACATGTGGGACCCCAAGCCCGATGCGCCCCAGGCGATCCGCGGAGAATTCGGCACGATCGCCTCGTCGCTCCCCGGCTACCGGGTCGGCTCGCTGATGCCGAAACTGGCCCGGCACATGCACCGGGCAACCGTCGTCCGCTCGATGCACCACAGCGTCAACAACGCCCACGCCGCCGCGGTCTACTGCTCGCTGACCGGTCACGACCGAGGCGAACTCGGGGGAGGCACCAAGCAGACCGATCACCCCTCGCCCGGCTCGATCCTGACCCTGCTGCGGCCGCCACGTCGAGTCGTGGTGCCGCACGTGACCCTGCCCTACATGACCCAGGAAGGACGAGGCGGACCGCCTCAACCGGGCTTCTTCGGCGGGTTCCTCGGCCGCTCACACGACCCGCTGTTTGTGCTGCGTGACCCCAACAGCAGCGAATTCGGTGTCCCGGAACTGACCCTCCGCACCGGGGTCTCCGCCCAGAGACTCTCGGTCCGCCGCCAGCTCTTCGAAGACCTCAACCAACGCGCCCGCATCCTCGGCAACGACCAGGCCACGACCGCGATGAACCGCTTCCAGGCCAAGGCGCTGGACCTGTTGACTTCCGAAGGCACCCAGCGGGCCTTCCGGATCGTCGACGAACCCGCCGCGACCCGAGACGCCTACGGTCGAAACATCTACGGGCAAAGCACCCTGCTGGCCAGGCGGCTGATCGAGGCGGGGACCCGGCTGGTCACGATCGCCTGGGCACCTGACGCCAACGCCACCTGGGACACCCACACCAACAACTTCGGAAAGCTCAAGGGCAGCCTGCTGCCCCAGTTCGATTCCGCCGCCAGCAGCCTGATCGAAGACCTCGAACGACGCGGGCTGCTCGAACGAACCGTCGTGGGCATCTTCGGCGACTTCGGCCGGACACCCAAGATCAACCCCAAGGCCGGCCGCGATCACTGGAACTTCTGCTACAGCCTGATGATGGTCGGTGGAGGATTCAGCCGGGGACTGATCCACGGACGCAGCGACCGCATCGGTGGCTACCCCGACGCCGACCCGCTGGTGCCCGGCGACATCATCTCGACTCTCTTCGGCTGCTTGGGCATCGCACACAACGGCGAAATCCACGACCGGCTCCAGCGGCCCTATCGCATCGTCCCCACCGGCGATCCTCAGCCGCAACTGCTGAGCTAGCACGCCCCGTCGCCTTCCTTGTCGCTCTCGCCAGACGCGACTAAAATCGGACGTTTCGCCCCCGGCTCGCGGGTCTCCGCAATCGGCCCGGGCACGTCACCCCAGATCGACACCAGAGAATCCCCGCAGGAGTCCCCGTCGTGGCAGTTCAGGTAGGCATCAACGG
>CAUZJR010000356.1:0-5949 GCA_963580005.1 Planctomycetota bacterium | reverse complement strand
CTCGGGCAACATGGTGCTGGCCGGAGCCATCAACACCGCGGCAGACAGTGTCCAGGACGGCAAGTCGCTGGCCGGACCCCTGGGTGCCAGTGGAGAATTCGCGGATGAAATTGTCGAGATGATTGCTGTGGGCGAGGAATCCAACAACCTCGAACAGGTCCTGATCAACATCTCGGAAAACCTCGAACGACGCACCTACCGCCAGCTGGAGCTGGGCGTCCGCTTCCTCGAACCGCTGATGCTGATGGTGATCGCAGGAGTGATCCTGTTCGTGGTCGCCGCGCTGTTGTTGCCGGTCTTCCAGAGTGCGGGGACCGTATAGCGAGGACCAGGAAATCGACTCACAGGTCGTCCCCAACACGACTCAATCACAAGACCTCACGGGGCTCATACCCAACGGAGAGACAGACCATGCAATGCTCACGCGAACAGAAGACTGACCCGGTCCGCCGCCTCCGCGGCGGTTTCACGCTGCTGGAGGTCCTGCTGGTGCTGGCGATCCTGATCGCGATCGCAGCAATGGTCGTGCCCAACATCGTGGGGGCCGCCGACGAAGCCAACAAGGACACCACGCGTCTGAACATCAAGGCCTTCGAACAGGCGGCCCAGATGTACAAGATCAAGAACAAGGTCTGGCCCGAGGGCGGGACCGAAGACGTGGTGATGCTGCTGATGATGACCGAGGACGACCGGGGACAGCCGCAGGCGGCCTTCCTCGAGAAGATCCCCGTCGATGCCTGGGGTGAGTACTTGCAGTACCAGTACCCGCCTTCCGAGGACACCGGCAACACCGGCAAGCCGCTGATCTACTCGTTCGGTCCCGACCGCGACGAGGGAGGCATCGACAACATCACGAATATCGATGACCTGATCGAGCAGAACCTGTAGGCCCGGATCCGTCCACCGTGGAGCACCATGACACCTCACCTGACCAATCGACCGACCGGCCGACCCCAACCGCGAGTCTCTCGCGGACCAGCCGCGGTGCGCCGTGCGGTGACGTTGATCGAGGTGATGCTGGTGCTTTCCATCCTGGTGGCACTCTCGGCACTGTCCTACCCCTCCGTCGACAGGTTGCTCGAGCAACTGGCCATGGACGAGGCCGTCTCTCCGGTCCGTGACCATCTCTCCAGCACCAGGACCCGTGCACTCGATGCGGGCCTGACCTGGCAATTTCGATTCGAACCCGGCGGTCGCCGCTACGTGGCGGTGCCTTACGAATTCGATGAGATCGAAGGAGATGACCAGCAGCAGCAGTCGCAGCTGGAACTGTTGCCGAGAGTCTCGGGGCAGCTGCCTGAAGGCTACACGTTCAGCGCCGCCGACGAAGCGACCACCGGCACCGAAGCCCTCGACGAATTGGCCCTCGCTGGCCTCACAGGCTCGCAGGACCTGCAGGGATCCTCGTGGTCACCTCCGCTGCTGTTCTTCAGCGACGGCACCTCCCGCAACGCTTCATTCGACATCGTCGATGAGCAGCTGCGCGGCCGACGTCTGAGCGTGCGGGCGTTGACCGGTGCGGTCACCGTCAGCGATCCCAACCTGGGGGCAGGCACGGGGGCAGGCACGGGGGCAGGCCGATGACTCGACGATCCGGATTCACTTTGCTGGAAGTCATCGTCTCGCTGTCGATCTTTGTCGCCGCGTTCGCTGCACTCTCGCAGCTGTACTCCGTGGGCACCCACGCCGCGGTGGATGCGGCGCTCGAGACCCAGGCCGCCGTGCGGGCCGAGGCCAAGATGGCCGAGGTGGTGGCGGGGATCGAGTCGTTCGAGGCGGCGGCCGAGACGCCGTTCGAGGACGATCCGAACTGGAGCTGGAGCCTGGAACTCAATACCAGCGAATCGCACGCCGATGTCTACGAGATGGTTGTCCGGGTCGTGTACCAAAACGGCAGCGGTCCGCCGACGTCCTTTTCGCTGGTCCGCTTCCGGCGTGATCCTCAGTTGATCCTCGACGCGGCCGCCGCGGCTGCCGAGGAGGACGAATCATGAGAGGATTGGTGCGAGCAGGTGTGCCGGGTCGGAGGTCGGCGGGATTCACGCTGATCGAAGTGATGGTGGCCGTGGCGATGGCACTGTTGCTGATGACGGCCGTCTACTCGGCCATCGACATGCACTGGCGCTACCAATCCGCCGGGGAACTGGAACTGCAGCGCGGGCAGGTGGCTCGGGCCGTCTACGCCCGGCTCTCGATCGACATCCGCAGCGTACAGTTCGCACCGCCGGATCCCGAGGACGCCGAGTTGGAAGACGAGGAGGCTGCCGATGAGGAGGTTCTGGATGACGTCAATGTCGACGAGTTGTTGCAGACCCAGAGCCTGGGGGTCACCGGCACGTCGACTCGACTGACACTGCACATCAACAAGCCGGTGCCGCCACGAATGTTCAGCCTCGCAGGCGGCGACGAGGAAGAGCTGGTGCTGCTGGAGAGTGAACAGCGGTCGGTGACCTGGTTCCTGGCCGACCTGGGTGGAGGCGAACTCGAGGGCCTCTCGGCATCACGCTTTGCCGACGACCAGGCGATCCTCGCGGCCGGGCTGATCAGCAACAGCTCGGCCTTGGACGGACCGCTCGGGTTGGCTCGCAGCGAGGTCGATCGGCTCGCCGGAACCATCGATGCCTCCGCCGAAGACGAAGCGTCGCTGGCCCTGGCGGCTGAGTTCCTGGCCCCGGAAATCAACTCGCTGAACTTCCGCTACTTCGACGGGGTCGACTGGCAGGACGAATGGGACAGCCTGGCACAGGGCTCAATTCCTCTGGCGATCGAAATCGTCATCGGTTTCGTACCACCGGTTCCCGATGACCCCCTGCAGGCGGCGGCTCCGGATGCCATCCCCATCACCCACCGCTTCGTGGTCGCTCTGCCGGTCGCCGAATCCGTGGTGTCTGAAGACGACTTCTAGGACTTCTGCCTGCAGCCCGTTTCCATCCCCCAACCGCCCAGACAGCCACCCAGCACTCTTCAGAAAAACTCATGCAAGTCCAGCCACGCCTCACCGCACGACAGAAGCCGCCAGCACGGCGGGGCTCGATCCTCGTCATCGTGCTGGTCGTCGTGGCGTTGTTGGCCCTGGGTGCCTACACGTTTTCGCAGAAGATGATCATCGAGTCCGAAGCGACAAACATGTACGGCCGCCAAGTCCAGACCCGGGCGATGGCCGATTCGGGTGTCGAACTGGTCTCGGCCCTGCTCGGCGATTCACTCGACCCACGCGACATCGGGCTGTACCACGACCGCGGCCAGTTCCAGGGCATCGAGGTCCTGGCCAACGACAACCCGGCACTCAGCGGACGCTTCTCGGTGGTGGCTCCGATCGAGGCGGATCTCGAGTTCCGCCAGATCCGCTTCGGGCTGATCGACGAATCGGCTCGCATCAATCTCAATGCCATCCTCAGCCTCGAACTCGATACCGCCGACTTCGAACTCGATACGATCATTGACGACGGGGGCGAGGACGGGGGCGAAGATCTCGACCGGCCGCTGGAATTGGCCCAGAGGGAAGTCCTGATGGGGCTGCCGGGTATGACCGAGGAGATTGCCGATTGCATCCTCGATTGGCTCGACGACGACGACGACATCCGCGAGTTCGGGGCCGAGTTCGAGTACTACGAGGGAATCGGGGCCTCCTATCCGCCTCGCAACGGACCCATCGTCTCGCTCGATGAACTGCTCAAGATCAAGGGCATCGACAGTTGGCTGTTGTATGGCGAGGATGCCAACCGCAACGGGTTGCTCGATCCGAACGAGGACGATGGCGAGGCGCGACCGCCCTTCGACGACTCCGACGGGATTCTCGCGGTGGGCTGGAACTCACTGCTCTCGACCAACGCACGCGAGATCAACCTGCGGGCCGATGGCGATGAGAAGCTGAATGTGAACCAGGACCTGCTGACTGAACTCTACGACGCGCTGGTCGAGGAGTTCGACGAGGAGACCGCGAGATTTGTCGTGGCCTACCGGATGTACGGGTCGACCGATGATCCCGAGACCGGAGACTGGCCGGTGCCCGAGCCCGAGGACCCGGTGACCCGGGGAGAATTGAACCTGGCTCGAGGGTACCGCCGCGAGATCCGGTCGGTGTACGAACTGATCGGGATCACGGTGACCGCCACTGAAGAGGGCGAGAGCGGCGGGCAGATGTTCACGTACGAGAGTCCCTGGTCGGGTGAACCGGGGACGATGACCGGCTACCTGCCCGACCTGATCGACACGCTCAGCGTCAGCGACGACCCCTACATCGATGGACGCATCAACGTCAACCAGGCCCGCCGCGAAGTGTTGCTGGGGGTGCCGGGGATGACCGAGGAGCTGGCCGAGGAGATCATGATGGCTCGGGCGGTCGATTCGAAGACCGGCGAACCGCCCGAGGACCTGCAGGAACAGCGTGCGACTTCGGGGTGGCTGGTCACCGAGGGGTTGGTGGAACTGGAGACCATGAGAATTCTCGATCCCTTCCTGACCTCACGGGGAGCAGTCTTCCGAATGCAGGTCATCGGTCATTTTGACGCCGGGGGACCGTTTACGCGGATCGAGGCCGTGATCGATGCGACCGGAGAACTGCCCAAGGTGATATTCGTAAGAGACCTGACGGAGCTGGGAAAGGGTTACTCGTATCAGCTCCTGATTCCGAATTAGGCACAGCATGAGGATTGTGACGATCGGGGAACGACAAACCGGGTTTTCCCCAGTATGCCGCGTTTGAGAGCGACTCGGAACCGGGCCAAACTGGGTTGAGTAGCAAGATTGAGTCGTCAGTAGCAAAGAGACCGGACAACACAGAAACCACACGATTTCAGGTAGACAGTCATGGCCGATTTCCTTTCCCTGCATTGGGGCGAACGGGTTATTGGTGTCGAGGCGTCGGTTTCAGGCGGATCGATCAGCGTGCGAACCACGCTCTCGGCCGATCGACCCTCAGCCACCGCAGCCGACAAGCCGTCGGACTTCGATGCCGAAGCGTCCAACGATCCGGCCTGGTTATCTTCAGCCGTATCGGCGGCCGGCGTGTCGGCTCGGCAGGCCTTCGTGGTCCTGAGCCAGCAGGACGTCGTGACCCGCTGGCTGGAGTTGCCGGCGGTGCCCGACGAGGAGCTGCCCGAGGTCGTCCGCTGGCAGGCGGGCACCAAGTCGACTCTGTCGGTCGACCAGCTGATCGTGGATTACCTTCCGTTGCCGGTGGCCGATGGTGCCGAGACGCGATCGGTGCTGTTGGCGACTGTGGCACGTGCCACCGTTGATGAGATCGGCAGGGAACTGGGGGTCGCGGGCCTGGAATTGCGAGGAGTCGGCGTTGGCAGCCTGGCACTGACCGACCTGGGCCTGAAGCTCGCCGGCGGACATGCCACCTCCGATGGACTGGTGATCGCCGCCGATGGCAATCAGCTGGAAGTCACCGTCCACCAACAGGGACTCGCCATCCTCACACACTCGGCGTCGCTGTACGGCGAGTCGGACCCGGTGCGAACCGCCGGCCAGGCGATCAGCCGCGCGCTGTTTGCCGCCAGCAACTCGGTCACCGACCTCAGGGTCGAATCCGCCGTGCTGCTGGGTTCCCTGGGAGCCGAACTCGCCGAGGTGGTCCGCAGTCGACTGGTCCGAGGCGACGATGAGCCTCGCGTGGATGTCATCGACCTGAGCGACACGCCGGGGGTCAGTTTTCATAAGGCTCCCGACAAGGACCTTGTCGGTTCTCCCGCTCTGGCCGCTGCTGTGGGCGGGCTGCTGACGGCAAACGGGGAGGTCGTCGAACGGGTCGATTTCCTGGACCCGCATCGGCCGCCGCCGCCCCAACGACGCGTCTCGAACCAGATGATCCTGCGTGTTGCGGTGGGTGTCTTGCTGCTGGTGGGACTGGTGTACGCGGCGCGGGTCGTGGGATCGCGCGAGATCGAAGCCGAAATTGCCAGGCTCGAGAACCAGATCGCCCTGGAGAAGATGACGATTTAC
>CAUZJR010000355.1:0-5971 GCA_963580005.1 Planctomycetota bacterium | reverse complement strand
ACAGACCAAGGCCCCCCACCTGGAGTGCCCGTCGTCGACTTCTCGGATGCGTCGGGTGTGCGGGATTCACCATCAAGTTCTGTTATGTCAAAAGTGACCGCCCAACTCAATTGTTCTTCGTGACGATCCGGGGCAGCTGGTCGGGCAGATGGTTTCTGTGTCCGGGAGGTGATCCGGTATTATTCCGGTTGATCGATTTGTTGTGAAGCTGAACTCCAGGCACCCCCGTTTCAGAATTGTTCACGTCAGGCCGCCATGAGAATCAACCATTGGGTCATCGTCGTTTCGGTCGGGCTGGTCACGGCAATGACCACCGACGCCCGTTGCCAGCCGATTGCTTCCCACAAGAAGATCGTTGCCTTCAAGGGGCCGTCGGCCAGGGGGTTCAACAAGAGTGTCCGCGAACTGGAAGCGGCGTTGCCGGGGATCGACGGGGTCGCCATGTATCCGACCACCTGGAAAGATGGTGTGGTCACCGAGGCGATCGGGCGTCCGTTCCGCATGGACCGCCACCGGATCGAGGATTTCGAGGAAGCCATCGCGCACGTGCGGGCCGGCCTGGCCAAGGCCAGCAGGTACAAGCACAACTTCCTGATGACCTACCTGACCAGTGGGGACAAGAAGAAGAAGGTGCCGGACTGGTTCGACGATGAATTTGAGGCTTGTGTCAACAACTGGAAGGTCAGTGCCGAGTACTGCAGGCGGGCGGGCCTGAAGGGGATGATGTTCGATGACGAGGCGTACTACGGCACGAACCTCTGGAATCACCGGGGCCTGAAGTACCAGAAGACCAGGACGGCCGCCCAGTACGCAGACCAGGCGTTCCGTCGCGGCGCCCAGATCATGCGGGCAATCAATCCGGTCTTCCCCGACATCCAGATCATCTCGCTGCACGGTCCCAGCCAGACTAGGGGGGAGACCGACCCGGCCACCGACGGGGAATTGCTGCGGGCCTTCTTCGACGGGTTGCTGTCCGAGTGCACGGGCAAGGCGAAGATCATCGACGGCCACGAGATGGCCTACGGCTATCGTGCCCCGGCGACCTTTTCCAGCGCGCGGCGGGTGATGAAGCAGACGATGCGAGACCTCAGTCGCGTGCCGGCCAAGTACGCCACCCACTGTGAGGCGGGCTTCTCGTTCCTGATCGGTCGATTCGGGACGTTGGGTTTCTCCGAGGCGTTCAACAGCAACTACTACACGCCCGAAGAACTGGCCTTCTCGCTACACGCCGCGCTCAGGTACAGCGACCGGTACGTCTGGTTGTACACGCCCGGCTGCAATCTGTGGGACGGTTCGAACCGCGAAGCGATCGGCATTCCCAAGGCCTACAAAGAGGCGATCGCCGCTGCCCGAGGGCCACAGCCCCTGGTGCCGCTCGCCCGAAATCTCGACGCCCACGCATCTCCGCACCCCGGCAGCGCGTTGCCACCTCGTAAGCTGGGGTTGCCGGTACCCGGGTTCCCTGAGTTCGCGGGTTACGACGAGCAGAAGACGTTCGGAGACCTGTGGAAGTCTCATCGGCAACTGGCCGAACTGGGACACCTGTGGCGATTTCGGATCGACCCACAAAACGTCGGGGTGAAGGAGGGGTGGTTCAAGCCCGGCGTTTTCGAGAGATCCTGGTTCTGGATCACCGACCTGGTTCCGTGGGACAACCACGGGTACCGCACGTACGACGGCTACGGTTGGTATCGACAGGTGTTCGAGGCGCCGTTGCTGCCCCCGGGCAAGAAGATCCAACTGGCCTTCGGTGCCGTTGCCCATGGTGCCGAGATCTATGTCAACGGCGTGAAGGTGGGCAGCCACAACATGGACGGTTGGGCCTACACCAGGGGCGACCCGTGGAAGAAGCGGTTCCTGGTCGATGTCACCGGTCGGCTGCGTTCGGGCAGGTCGAATCACATCGCGGTCCGCGTCGTCGACTACGGGCCGTTCGGGGGTGGCATCTGGAAGCCGGTGAAGTTGATCGCCGAACGATAGTGTTCCGCAGAGACCAACTGAACAATCCACACCCCGTGTGCGACCCCGGTCAATCTTTGACTCTGTTCCAGGACATGCCGGTGGCGCAATTCCACGAGCGGCCGGAGACACCGGTGGACCGGACGCGACTTCACGAGCGTTTTCAGCCGGTCGGCTCTTTCACGGCAACCCAGACCGGCTTGTAGATACCACCTGGCCCCCGTGGGTTGCGGATGTAGATTCTCAGCAGGTTGTCCTTTTTGCCGAATTTGACTCCCCGGGCTGGGAACACCAGTGGAGCGGACCCGACTCGAAGGCCCGGGCCCTTGGACACGCCGTAGATCCAGTCCCAGGTGTTCAGGTGGACGGCGCACTTGTTGGCCAGCCCACCGATCACGATATAGATCTTCTTGCCCCGGTACTGTTCGGGCACCTTGAAGCTGACCCGGTAGAAGGCGGCACCGTTGTAGCGATGGCCCTGGTTCTCCCAGAACTCGCCGACGCGGATCTTCTTCCAGTCGAATCTGGCTTCGCCGCCAGGGGAACGGATGCCCTGTGACCAGAGGCCGATGTCTTCCGGGTCGAATGCGATCTCCCACCCGCTGTCGATCTTCTGGATCAGCTTCATTCCCGGTGCAGCCGTCTCCAGGCGATCACCGGCCGTCTTGATCGTCGCGGCACGATCGGGCAGCGGCTCGCTGTCGGCACCCCGAGAATCGGGGGGGAGGTCCAGGGACCGCGGTTGCTTGCAGTTGCGGATCGCTGAGTAGTAGTCGTCGATGACATTCGGTTTCTTGGTCCGCCGCCACTTGGCCGGCCACATGATTGCCGTCTCGTTGTAGAGCCACACGTAACCGTCGCTCTCGTACAGTGCGTTGTGCAGGGCATCACCCAGGTCACGGGGTGTGAAGTGGTTGAGGAACGGGTCCTGGTACCACCCGCCGTAACTCGTGCTGCGGAAATCCATCCAGATGCCGAAGCTGTGTTTCATCCGTTTGCGGTAGAGGTCGCGGACGGCCGAATGTTTCAGGCCCCCGCGACGAATCTCCCGCTTGAGAGCGACAAACCGCTTGTGGCGGCTGATGTCGTAGGCCTTTTCTCCTCCGTCATGCAACGAGGCCTTCGGTCCCAGGCCCATGAGAATTCCGTCGGTGAAGGCCATCGCCAGCGAGTCCTTGTGTTCCCAGTCGTCGTCGTAACGTCCTCCGGGAATCAGCAGGATCGTGATTTCAGGAAACTCCTTGCAGACGGCCCGGAACACCGCGGCCACGTTCTTGCGGACACGGGCCCGGATCGTGGGCAGGTCCTCGCCGAAGACCTGCCTGGGCCAGACGTCGTCCATCGGGCCCCGGCCGTAGGTCTCCTGGTCGATGCAGAATCCGGCCAGTCCCAGTTGGCGACAGAGCTTGGCGGCCAGCACCATGTTGTTCCTGAACGCGTCGAAGTACCCGCGAGGATTCTTGGGCCAACGCTGCGGCTCGCCCGGTCGGTTGGGACGGAACGGCTTGAATTTCGAGATGTCGTATTTCTGCTTGTCCCAGATGAAGAACTGTGCCGGTGACACGCTGGTCGCGTTGGAACTCGTGTACATCGCCAGGAAATTGTGCTTCAACTTCCGGCTGTCGACCGATTTTAGTGCGTCGATGTTGTGTTGGATCTCGGCCAGCTTGATCGGCTCCCAGTGAACCCAGCGATACCTCATGTCATAGACGTCGTCCTGCCCGCCGGGATTCGGCCCGTCGTATCGCCGCGTGAAGTTGAGCACCACTCCATCGAGGCCACTGGTCTCCAACCGGCGGGCGTGTTCGGGAAATTCGGTGGCCGACGGCATGTCCCAGCCGAAACTGATGACTTTCTTTCCGGTGATCGAACGAGGTGGTTCCGCTCGGATGTCGGAGATGTCCAGCACGATGCAGGACAGTAACACCGACACTACGGCTGTCAGTCGGGTGAGCCGAGTGCCGAAAATCTGGGAGCACTTTCTGGTCATGATGACGTTTCTCGGAAAACGTTCTGTGTGGGTCTGCGTCTCAACTGTTCGCCAAGGCGGTGGGGCAGGGTGCGGCAAAAGAGGGTCAAAAAGAGGGTCAGCAACCGGCCGTTTTTCCTCGCAGGGGGGCGCAACCCGAATTGGCCGCGCATAAGAAAACCCCTGTTTTTCAGGGGTTTGCGGCCGGGTGCGAGGTGGTGCAATCCGGTCGAGTGGAGGATAGGGGACTCGAACCCCTGACCTTCTGGCTGCCAGCCAGACGCTCTCCCAACTGAGCTAATCCCCCCAATGGGGTCGATCGGAGGCCGCGAAAGTACGGCCCATGATGACGGAGCGAAGGTAGCAAGTGGGTCGTGATGGTGTCAAGAAGAGGAATTTGCGGGTGAGGTGAGCGGGCGATGGCCGAGTCACTCGGGGGGGGCGAAGTGGTCGGTCGCGACCTGGTTGACCGCCTTCAGGTCCATCTTGCCTGTGCCCAGCAAGGGGATCTCCTGGACCTCCAGAAAACTGTCCGAATTCGGGATCCAGATGTTGGGCAGGCCCTGGTCGGAGAGGCCCTGCAGCAAGCCGTCGATTGTTACCGCCGCGGGCAAGGGGCGGTGTAGCACGATCAGACGCTCGCCCTTACGGGGATCGGGCACGGCTGCCACCGCGACCTGGATCACCGGGTCCTCGTCGTCACCCTCGATCATCCGCTCCAGCTCCTGCTCGATCTTGATGTGAGGAACCATCTCGCCACCAATCTTCGAGAAACGACTCATTCGACCCGTGATCGTGATGAAGCCCTCGCCATCAATCACACCCATGTCGCCCGTGTCGTACCAGCCATCCACAATCTTCTCGGACGTTGCCTCCTCGTTGTTCAAATACCCCATCATCACGTTGGGACCCCGGTAGACCAGTAGACCCTCGGTGTCGATGCCCAGGTCCTCGCGGCTGTCGGCATCAATCACCTTGATCTCACTGCCAGGTGCCACCTTGCCGACCGTGCCGAGCCGGGCACCCGGGGGCGACCCCTCGGGGGATCGATGGTCCGGCACGTTCATCGACGCCACCGGAGACAACTCCGTCGTCCCGTATCCCTCGGTCGGCTCAACCCCGAACTTCTCCTGGAACTGCTCGGCCAGATCCTTCGGCAGCTTCTCGGCTCCGACAATCACCAGATCGAGCCGATGCATCTGCTCGGGCGTACATCTCCGCATGTAACTCCGCAAAAACGTCGGAGTCGCCAGGATGATCGACACCCCATGCTCATCGGACAGCGTCCCCACGGTCCGCGAATCGAGCGGATTGAAGTGGTAGACGCAGCTGTTTTCCAGCGTCATCGTGAGCCAAAGCGTGCCCATGTACCCGAACGAATGGAAGAACGGCAGCACGCCCAGCAGCACGTCATCGGCGGTGATCTGAAACCACTCGTTGACCGCCTGGATGTTTGTCCCCACGTTGCGGTTTGAGAGCATGACTCCCTTGGGGTCACCGGTTGAACCGGACGTGAAGATGATCGTCAGCAGATCGTCCCACCCGATCCTCTCGAGACCATGCAGCTTGTCGACCAGCCCGGCCGGCAACAGCTTGGCCTGCAGGCCGCCGATGAGCTTGTCGAATCCCGTGACCTGCTCGGCGAGGTCCTCGAGAAACACCAGTTCCGCCTCATCCGGCTCAAACGGCCGCTTCTCCATGAAGGCTCGGCTGGTGAGCACCTTGCGGATGCCGCAGTCCTTGATGCAGAAGTTCATCACTTCGGGTGACAGCGTGTAGTTGAGGTTGACGGCGACACGGTGATCGAGCGTGAGTGCGGTGTTGGCGAGGGTGCCACCGACTGAGGGCGGGATCAGTACTCCGACCATTTTGTCGTCGGCGTCGAGTACGCCTCGGTTGAGGGCTCGTCTTAGCGCCACGGTGCCGGCCAGGAGTCTTGTGCCGTTGAGTGCCTTGCCCGAGGAATCGGCGATCTTCTGGCGGCTGCCGGCCGACTTGCAGCGGCGAATGAACTGCCTGGCGGGGACCATGCCGTTGATTTCG
>CAUZJR010000354.1:0-5974 GCA_963580005.1 Planctomycetota bacterium | reverse complement strand
CGTACGCAGCTGTTCTGGCTGCCACCGAGTGACAGGCGACGCTTTCTGTGCTGTTTTCTCGGGACTTGCATGCTTTCCTGTTTCCACAAACGGTGAACCCGCTTCGAGTTCACTCGCCAGCCTTCGACCTTCAACTCTCTGGAGATCCGAGGGACTCCATAACCCGGCATACACGACGTTCCGACACACGATCCGGCCCAGCTCGGGGTTCGACTTGACGGCCGAGCAGAATTCGTAGCCGTCCATCCCGACGCCTTCCTCTCGCACAAAATCCGCAGCGCGATTGTACCACCCCCCGAACCCGCCTCAACGGTTGTACCGACTGTAACGGCGGCGCCGAGACAAGTCCCGCCGCGGCCGCAATCGGTTTCGCGGCGAGGGTTTGCGATCAATCGCCAACCCATTTCGACCCGATCCCTTGTGCTGTGACGGGTCGAGTCGTCTCGAAGACTCCGCCGTTCGGCCCCGGCAACCCCCCCCATCCCCACGACCCCACCCCAGCAATCGGTCCGACCCATGATCCGCACCAAGTCCGTCGTTCTCCCTCTTGGCCTGCTCGCTCTGTTCCTGGGCCTCGCCGTGACCGGGCCTGAACCGGCACGATCGGCCGACATCCTGAGACTCACCAGTACGCTGGTGCCGGGGACGGGGTTGAAGATCGAGGAGATGGGGGACGACTTCGAGGACGCGGGTTGGAAGTGGTATCCCAACGGGCCCAAGGCGAGTCGCAACCTGGATCGTCGCGAGCGGCTGCCGGCGGCGGTCAGTGAGAACGAGTTGTGGTACGAGAGCACGTACCGGGGCCGTCCCGACCTGGTCAAGCGGGTGGGGACCCCGCTGGGCGGCCCGGTCGGCAGCAAGGGATCACTACTGCTGCGCACGCTCCACAGCGGTGTCCCCGGACGACTCACCCGCACCAGCCAGCAGGACGACCTGATCTTCGGCGGCGGATCCCGCTTCGGGTCCTACATCGACGTGAAGCACCGGCCCAGCTTCCTGGTACACGTCTACCTGCCGCCGTGGAAGTACTGGGACAAGATCACCGACACCTCACTCGGCATTCGCTGCGACGTCGAGGGACGTCCCTGGAAGACCCTGACCCGCAAGCTGTTCACCAGCCGTGTCTCGGACCGTACCCAGACCTACTGGCCCGGCTTCTTCATCCAGTTCAACAGCCCCGACGACAAGCGATACAGCTACACCGAACCCTCGGCACTGATCATCATGCGCGCCGACGAGCGTGGCGAAGACGTGGTGGGACCGGAGATCAAGAAGACGGGCTGGTGGACGTTCGGCATGTCGTTCACTCCCGATGGACGTGTGCACTACTTCGCCTCGCCCGGTGTCGACCCCCTGAAGTCCAAGGACCGCATCGGCAGCTTCTTCCCCTACAGCAACCGGGCCCGGAAGTTCAACTCGTTCTTCTTCAACGTCATCAGCCGCAACGACGGCAAGAGCTGGTCGACGCCGTGGGTGATCGAGAGCCCTTATGTGCACGTAGCCCGACGCAGCGGACTCGCCAGGAAGTAGCCGCTCACGACTCCGACGCCACCACCTTCAGCCTCAAGACGATCAACCCCAACAGCACCGCCACGGCCACGCTGCAGGCATAGATCGAAGGCATCACCATCGCCTCATCGCTCTCGGTCACCACGCCCAGAGCGACCGTCGGCAACCACATCAGCGGGTAGCCGCAGCCGACGACGATCACCAGCATCGCCAAGGCCAACGGCAAGGCACCCCAGCGGACGTACAGGCTCAGCAACAGCACCAGGTGCACCAGCACCAGGTAGACCAGCCCCGCAATCCACGTGCGGTAGTCCGCCATCAGGTCCCAGAACACCAGCTCGTCGATCTGGATCCCGATCAGCAGCCACCCGAGTGCCGGAAGCAGACCCAGGCCGCAGCCAGCGAGCTTCTCGAGTACAATCCGCCAGGCGGGGATCGGGAACCCCAGGGTCACACCCAGGGTGCGGTACTTGCGCTCGTCGTGGAATACCCGCGACGCGTAAACACCCCCCTCGATCCCCACGAAACACAACAGCCCCAACAGCACCATCCTCGCCCAGGCCCTCAGAGGCATTCCGCCGACCGGATCGAACAGCAGCCAGCCACTGATGCCGAGGAACACTCCGTAGGCCACCGTCTTCAGCAACAGCCAGGCAACTCCACCAGTCGTGAAATGGAACTCCTTCCACGAAATCGCCATCCGCCACGTACGACCCGCCGCCAACCACCTCGGTCGCAACAGCCTCCGCAGCCAACCCAGCCAGCCGCGTCGACTTGAAACCGATGAGGTGGTGACGGGGCCTCGAGGCGGGACGCCAGAAAGAGCATTGCGGGTGGCCGGGACGAAGACCCACCACGCGATCCCGAACAGCACCATCGAAACCACCAGGTCCCAGACCACCCCGCGACTGATCAACGACTCAGAAAACCCGCTGCCACCAATCTGCTCCAGACGCGTCACCATGCTCAACTGGTCGTAGTCATCCAGCCAGCCGGCCACCACCGAAACCCAGGGCAGGGTGCTGGAAACGTCGTCAAACCAGGCAGAACTGTCGCGGTACCAGCCCTGTGGCACCGTCGAAACCTGCCGCTCCAGGCCCAACAATCGCACCTCGGCGACCGCCAGCAACGCGACCACAGGACGCAGCACGTAACCGCCTCCCAGGGCCACGATCAGGACCATCAGAGTCACCCCGCCGGCGTTGCCCGAACGACGACAGATCACGCTGGTCAATAGCCCGATGTTGGCCGACAGAGCCAGGAACGCCGCCAGGGCGATGTAGCCGGCGGCAATCTGAGTGAATGTCACGCCGCCCAGTACGATCGCCATCAACGCAAACGGAAACTGCACCACCAGCAACAGCGAGGTGCTGAACAACCGAGTACTCGACTTGCCCAGCAGCATCGCCAGAGGACTCACGCCCGCCATCATCAACAGCCCCAGCGTCCCCTCCTCCTTCTCCTCGGTGATCGCCGTCGACAGGAAACTCACCGCCGCCAGCACGATCAATACCAGGTTCAACCACAGGATGTTGCTGAAGAAGAACAGACCCGGAGCACCCAGCGAGAGACTCTCGACGTGAGCCACCACGAGACTGCCCAGGATCAGGCCGGCAAACATCATGCGGAACAGGTGAGGCCTCAGGCGACGTGAGTCGCTCCGCAGTGCCCGTGTGAACATGGCGGCGGTGGCGGCGGTGGCGGCTGCTGCGGTGTTGGCTGGCATCACTCGACTCCCCGTGTCGTCAACGACAGGAAAGCCTCGTTCAACCGGTTCTGCTCACGCACGAACGACACGACGATGATCCCACGCTCGACCAGGGTCTTCAGCAGCGAGGCGATGTCGGTCTCGGAACTTCGGCAGACCACCCGCCAGGCCCTCCCCGACTCCAGCGGCACCACGTCGAGTACTCCGTCGAGAACCGAGACGATCTCGCCGATCGCCTCCTCGTCGTGCAAGAGCCTCAATTCGTAGCACCCAAGTTCTCCGTCCCCGCCGGGCAACTCGTCGATCGTCCCGTGGAACCGAACCCGGCCGCGATCGAGCACGGTGACGCTGTCGCAGAGTTCTCCGAGTTCGGCGAGAATGTGCGAACTGATCACCACGGTCTTGCCCAACCCGCACAGGTCCCGCATCAGCTCCATCAACTCGATTCGGGCCCGGGGATCGAGTCCTGCGGCGGGTTCGTCGAAGATCAGCAGGTCCGGGTCGTGGATCAGCACCCGGGCCACTCCCAGCCGTCGCTGCAGTCCTCGCGAGAGTGTGCCGACGACCTGGTCTCGACGATCGGACAAGCCCACCGTCTCCAGTGCCGCGGCAATCACCACCTCCCGCTGCTCGAGCGGCCGACCGTGAACCGCGCCGCAGAAATCGAGCATTTCGAAACAGGTCATCTGCCGGTACGCCGCGGGGTCCTCGGGCAGGTACCCCAGCCGACGTCGGATGCTCAACGCGTCCTCGGTGACACTCATCCCCAACACGTTGACCAGGCCCGACTGGGTTTCCAGCAGCGTGGCGAGAATCTTCAGCAGGGTCGACTTGCCCGCCCCGTTGGGACCGACCAGCCCGTGCAGGCGGCCCCGAGGAATCTCAAGGTCCACCGATCGCAAGGCCCGACGCTCGCTGTACGAGTGACTCAGCCCCTCGACCGATACCGCCGGAGCCACATCCCCAGGCACATCCCCGACCACATCCCCGGCAAGCTTGGTCATGGGAGTGATGCCGTCTGGAAGTTCCAGCTGTAGAGCACAAAGCCGATCTGGTCGTTCGGCTCGTCGACTTCGACCGACAGCGATTCGGGAGTCGCGGCATAGACGAAGACGCGGATTTCTCCGGGCGGGAGCTTGAAATGAACCGCTCTCACGCGGTCGGTGAAACCCAGGCTCCTCAACACCAGCGCCTCGTACATGTCGTCGTAGGCCTCATCGAGCTCGCGATACCGATCGAACTCGGGGTCAAACGAAGCCGTCAGCCGTCCGTCGCCGCGGTAGCTGGGGTGCGTCATGGTTCCGGCCGGTTGGTCGAGCTGCAACAGGCCGTCGCGGTGAACCAGCCAATAGAACCGGCCTCCGATCAGCGCCGACGCCTGCCGGATCGTCGAGGGAAACCCTTCGCCGGTCGAGAGCACCAAGGCCTGCAACTGGCCCCCGATCGCCTGGATATCCACCGCAGTCAGCTCGATCGACTTCCCCGGCAATCGGCCTCGGACCAGGAACGTGCACGAGGAGTAGGGTGGGACATCGACCGAGAGGGCCGCGTCGCCGCCGTGTTCGATGAGGCCGACGGATTTTTCGAGGTTCTGGGCGGTCGAATACAGGCGGTTGCGGCCCGAGTGAGTGAACCGGTAGTTCCCGCCTCGAGTTACCGCCGCCTCGACCCATTGCTGGTATTCGAGGTCTCCGTCGGGGAGGTGATGGGCCACGCTGGCCGTGCGAATCGTCAACTTCGCGGCGTCGTCGCGGCGTCCGACCGTGAAGAAGATGAGGCTGAAGAGCACAACCGTTACGCCAAGCAAACCCAGCACCGCACGGTAATCCCGCTCGCCCTGGCCGAACACGAACCCCCCGGGGAACAGGACCGCCATGTAGACCAGGCAGGCGAGGTAGATCAGAGGCCAATTGCGACGCGGCCGCGTCATGCTCCGCAAGGTGCTGAACAGCGCCGAGTCGTCGATCATACCGAAGGGATCAAAGCCGTACATCGCCATCGGCTGGTTGGCATCCGTGCCGGCCCGGGGTGCTGCTTTGCGAGGAAACTCATCAGGAATCTCCTCGACACCGAACTCCTGGCGGATCACCCGACCCGCCCCGTAACGGGTCATCGGGTTGGTGCCGTTGAGTCCCTTCAGGTCCCCGCCAAAGACGACCGGCCGGCCGCCGGGAGTCTCGAGCAGATGCAGCGTCCCGCCTCGAGCCAGCCACTCCAGGAACGCCCGGCGGCGAACCGCCTCCCAGCGGGGGACATGATCCAGTGCCACACCGGCCAGGCCATCGGTGGCGGTCGAGACCGCTGGAAACCACGACTCGTCCAGGCTCCGCAACCGACCGCCTCGACCACTCAGCCGATCGGGCTCCTCGAGCAGCACGGTCGCCGGCTGGCCCAGTCGCAACGCCCAGGAACTCGTGTTCAACTCGCGACGTGTGCCGTCGGAGTCGATCCAGTCCAGCCGCCACTTGTCGTAGTCGCCCAGGACATACGGATAAAAGCGAACCGGGCGGCGGGCCCCCGGCGAAACGAAGACCGGCAGGCGGATCGGAAGACCGACCGGCCAGTAGCCGCTGCGGAGTCGCCTCAGTTCCAACTCGCCCGACAGATCACTCTCGCCGGGATTGTGAATGACCACCGTCAGAGGATTGAAGGCGGGTGCCACCGCCTTGCCGTCGTACCCCCAGTGGAAGAACTCGATCTCGGGATCCGCAGCACACACCGCCGATGACAAAAGGCCCCCACACGACACGACCAACG
>CAUZJR010000353.1:0-5994 GCA_963580005.1 Planctomycetota bacterium | reverse complement strand
TCTTCGTGGCCGGTTTCTTCGCAGCCGGTTTCTTCGCAGCCGGTTTCTTCGCAGCCGGTTTCTTCGCAGCCGGTTTCTTCGCAGCCGGTTTCTTCGCAGCCGGTTTCTTCTCGGCGGGTTTCTTCGCAGCCGGTTTCTTCGCAGCCGGTTTCTTCGCAGCCGGTTTCTTCGCAGCAGGTTTCTTCTCGGCGGGCTTCTTCTCGGCGGGCTTCTTCCCTGGCAACTTCAGGCTATCGGGGATCTTGCGAATGTCCTTGTCCTTGTCCTTGTCCTTGTCCTTGTCGTCGGGCTTGGACTTGTGACCGGGTGTATCGAGATTCCCGCCGGTGAGGCTTTCGAGCAGTCCGGGCGGGAAGGGATCATCTCCGGTTGGGGTTCCCGTTGGGGCACCGGCGGCACCCAGCGGGTTGGTGGATTCGGGAGCAGGAGTCTCAGAGACGCTGACAAACCACTTGTAGAACTCCGAGGCGTCGGCGTGTTCCAGGGCCTTGCGGCGGTTCGCGGCGAGATCCTTGTAGGGGCCGTCGGTCGATTCGAGTTTCCGGTAGGCGGCGACCGCCTCGTCAATCGACTCCTGGGTTCCCGAGCAGGTTGCTTCGGCCGCGACGGCCAATCCGAACAGGGCACGTTGACGCAGCTGCGACCCCTCGGGGGCATCGCCGCGTACACGTTCGAAGTCCTGTTGGGCCTTGCGGATGTCGTCGTTTCTGCCGTTGCGAATACGCCGATCCCCCTTGCTCCTCTTGGCAATCCTGTCGGAAGTCTGTCCTCGCCGCAGCGACATCCTCAGCCGCGTCTCGGCCAGCAGCAGCCTGGCCCAGGACCGGACCTCAGGGTCGGCGTCTTCGTTCTTGTTGAGGAACTGGGTGTAGACCTTGACCCGCAAGTCGCCCACCCCCGTCAACACTTCTCCGTCCTTCAGGCTGCTGATCATCTCCTTGTTGACTGCGGTGGGGACCCCAATCCAGGTCCCCCAGGTCACCTGGCTCGACTGGGTCGAGGTGCTCTCGTAGAGGCCCCAGCCGGTGCCGCCCACGAGCAGCCCGGCGGCGATCCAGGTCCCGATCAGTCGTTGCTGGTGCTGAGGGTGATCGCTGCGGAAGAATTCCTTGAGAAACCCGATGATCGGAGCGAACATCGCCCACAATTCGGAGGTCGACGAGGGCCGCGACGGCGGGCTCGACCCGGAATCCTCGGTCTCTGCAACCGACAAGTCGGTTTCAGTCGCGGGCGTTTCGGCCATGTTTGATGCGAGCTGCGAGTGAGTGGGCAGAGTGAATTCGAAGCGGTTGGTCGGCTCGGGGAGAGCCCGCAGGAGGCGAGATTCAGGCCTCTTGGGCGGGTGAGCGCGCGAGTATACGGTTCGCTGCGAGCGAGCGTCAAGGGGGGGCCGCGGGGCGCAATCGGCCGAGACGACTAGCCGGCGGGGCCGATGCGGACGGTGTATTCGGCAGGAAACGGCACGCTGCCGTCACCGCGACTGCGGCCCACCAGCCGGAATTCGTCCAGCGACGCGGGGACCAGGAAATACAATGCCCCGTCACCCTCGTACAGACACCTCAGGTCCTGACGTCCGGTGCGGGCGACCGAGTGGTGACCCAGCCCGCCCACCAGGGCCGCCAGGCCAACCGACTCGCGGTATTCACTCCAATCCTCGAACGACTCATCCGCCTCGCCGGCCGCCTGCCAGGCACTCAACAGGTGACCCAGCGACTCGGCCAGGTCCTCGCGGCGGAGCCCATCAAGTCGACTCGACTGAGACTCGGCAAACGACCGCAGACTCTCGACCTGGCCCAACCCGATTCGAACCAGCCGATACTCCCTGGCCGGTTCGACCCGCACCTGCATCGTCCCGTCCGACTCGACAAATGCCACCACCATCACGTTGCTGCGGACCCTGCCGGGCCGTTCCTTGAGACTGGCAACCAGCCGGGAAAACGGTTCCGAACGAGACTCCAGCAGGTCCCGATCAATCGACCGGGGCTCCAACACCTCGGCCGTCACGTACGACGCCGTCAACTCGCCCTTCAACTCGCCCTGGAACCGGCTCGGGTCGTTCAGCATCCAGGCCAGCGTGATCGCCAGCAACAGAACCCCACCACACGCCAGCGGAAATCCCACCCCCCCTTTCTTGCGACGGCGACGCCTGACACGGCTCGATACCGACGCCTGCGGCCGCGACTGGAATTCCGGCACCACGTCGGGGACCACGTCGGACACCACGTCGGACACCACGTCGGACGCCTCGTCGGACGCCTCGTCGGACGCCTCGTCGGACGCCTCGTCGGACGCCTCGTCCTTGTCGGTTGCTGCGGTGTCTGCGGTGTTGGCTGCGGTGTTTGGTTGTGGCCGGGGCACGACGAGCGTGGTGCCGCATTTCGGGCAGACGCCCTGTTTGCCGGCGGCCTCATCCCCGATTCGGATGGACGCGGTGCAATACGGGCAATCGAACTCGATAGCCATCCCCGGCTCCTGGGTCGAATCCACACTTCGGAATCAGGCCTTGGGCTAGTCGTCCTGTTCGACAAACACCGGCTTGAGCAATCGATCGACGGGTGCGAAGTCATCCTTGAGCACTCCGCCCCAGGGTGTCGCGGCGGCCCAGTGGACGACCGAGTCCCATTGGTTGCGGTCTTCTGAGAGAGTCGCTTTCTGGTCGTCGGGGCGAGATTCCTTCCAGGCGAAGGGAGGTTGCGACCAGTGGCCGCCGGCGGTGGAGAGATTCGAGAGGTCCAGGGGCGAGTTGGATCCGATCAGCACGAATGTATCCCGACGCCGGTGCGGCACTCCGTTTTCGCTCGAAAAGACATAGACGTTGGGAAAGACGTTGGCGAGCGTCAGCGTGTAGCAGCTCAGAAAATGACCGCGATCGCGGGTGTACTTCGAGTCATGCGAGCGTCGCCTGAGGTCCTTGATGATATCGATCAGTGCCTTGCTGTCCCCGGGATCCCCGGCATCCTCGAGCATCTTATTGAGAGTCGCCTCGGTCACAGCGCCTCTCACGCCCAGCCGGTAGAGACTCTCGTCGGGCCGTTCGTACACTTCGACCCCCGGCAATCCCGGAATCTCCATCCATTCTCCGGCCACCGCCGCGGCAGTCCACGCCTCGGGCAACGGTGTGGCGAGCGTGGGTTGGTCGGAGTTGTAGTCGATCTGTTCGTCGCGCTCGGGTGCTTCGAAGCGGGGATAGATATCGATGATATTGGCCAGGAAGACGCCGCGCTTGGGATCGAGCAGTTTCCTCACGTCGTTGGTGAATTCCTCGGTCGTGAGGTGCCAGGGCACGCTGAAGTCGTTGAAGGCGTCTCCATAAATGAAGTCGTACTCGGGCTTGTCGGCGCGAGCGAGTTGATCTTCAACGAAGTTCCGAGCGTCACCGAGCTTGGTGCTGCGTGAGATCAGCCCGTCTACGGGGAGCCCCAGTTCTTCCTGCACCGCCTTCAGGACCGCAGGATCCAGCTCGGCGACATCGATCACCGGTTCGTAGGGGAACTTGGCCTGGATCCACCTGGGAAACACGAATCCGCCTCCGCCAATGAACAGCGTGCGGACCTGTCGGGACTGCGCGTACAGGTCGCTGATCGCCTCGAACCAGGCATGATCGGGCGAAGCGGCCAGCAACTGGTCCCGTTCCGCGTCGCCGATCACCATCTCGGTGGTCAACGCTCCGAGTTCGGGGTGGTATTCGATTCCGCCCGAGGGTCGTTCTTCGGTGCGGTTTTCCTTCTTGAACTCGTCGGGGATCCTCACACCCGGAGGCAGTTTTTCAAGATCAGCCGGCGAGAACCCGGACCAGTCCCCCGCGGTCGACTTGCGATGCAACTCCTCGACGGCCAGCCACCAGGCCCCCGAGGGGCTCAGTTTCAGCAGCGTGTCGCGATCGCCGGGCAACAGCGGACCCTTGACCCTCAGTCGGCCACCGCCGGATCCCGAGAACGAGATGTTGCCCGGAAGAGTCCTGACGATCTGGTCTCGACCGGGAAACTCGGTCAGGTCGACGGTGACGTCGATATCCCAGTCCTGCCGAGCCCTCTCGGTCGCCGCCGCGTAGACCAGTTCGTATTCGTATTTCAGCAGCGTCGGGTTGTCGGAGACGTAATAGCTGTGAACGAGCTTGTCGAGCTTCAGATATTTCATCTCGACACCGTCGTCCTCGTCGGTGGTCTCGACGACGGTGATGTATGAGTAGTTGCTCTCGTCCTCGTACCGTCCCGGTTCATCTTCTCGGAGCGACAGTGTGCGGCCGAACTCGTGGAAGCCTCGCCCAATCCGGTGACCGGTCTCTTTCCAGTCGTCGCTCAGAGCGACCTGACCGGCCGGATCGCGTCCCAACCCCAGCAGATCTCCGAAGCGGGCTCCGGCGACTTCCAGCGATTCGCCTCGTGCCGCGGCCGCAAGCCCGAAGACGACCAGGAACTGCAGCCAGCCAAACGCGATCGCCGGCCTCAGTCTCGAACGCGGCGCCGCGGCACAGGCCGCGGTGATGCCCAGCAGAGCGGCGGTCAGAGTGACCAGGGCTCGGGTGCCAAAGAGGTCGATCAGCCAGAAGCCGGCCAGGAAGGTGCCGATGATCGAACCCAGCGTGCCCCAGGCGTAGACATTGCCGACGGTGGTCCCGGTCTTGCGGCTTCTCGAGAGCGCCAGGGCGGCGACGACCGGGGAGACGGTCCCCATCGCCGCGGCTGGCGGCCCGTAAATGACCGCGACCTGAACCAGTACCCAGACCGGCCAGCTGACGTCCGAGGACGGTCCGCCTTCGAGAATCCACTGCGAGAGCCAGACGATCGGGCCCAGCAGTGTCGGCGGCTCGGTCCGGTACCACTCGGTTGAGAGCTGATCGAGCCAGATCACGAGGAAACAGTGGAAGCTGGCAATCAACAGCAGCCAGCCCAGTGTGCGGCGGTGGTCGAACCGGTCGGCCAGGAGCCCGCCGACGTAGTTTCCGACGGTGATCCCGGCCAGCACCACTCCGATCACGCTGGTCCAGGAATACAGCGACTGGCCGATGTGGTGAGCCAGCAGGCGAGTGGCCGAGAGTTCCAGCATCATGATGCAGAGACTGGTGACGAACACGATGGCGTTGCAGCCGACCAGGAACCGCCAGGTGCTCGGCCCGGCGTGGGGCCCGCCCAGATCGGCCGGGTGCAGTTCATCACCGGCGGCCGGCAGCGAGACCGAGCCGCCCTGGCGAGACACCCGCCTCTTCTGCAGCATGCCGACAAAGACCAGGGTCAACGGGACCAGCCCCATCACCATCAGAGCCACGGCGGTGCCGCCGATGATCAGCCGCGTGCCGTAATGATCGATCAGGTAGAAGCCGGCCAGGAAGGTGCCGACGATCGAACCCAGGGCCGCCCAGGCGTAGACGTTGCCGACGGTGAACCCGGTGCTGCGGCTGCGCGAGAGTGCCAGGCTGGCGACGACGGGGGAAATCGTGCCCAACGCAATCGCCGGCAGCAGGAAGATCGCCGAGACCACGCACAGCACCCAGATCGGCCAGCCCATCGATTCGGGCCGTACCACTCCGACCATGAAACCGTCGAGCACCAACGCCAGGCCACTGGTGAGAGAGGCCAGGGGGAACAGGATCGCCAGCAGCTTGAGGTGGCCGAAACGGTCTGCCAGCATCCCGCCGGCGTAGTTGCCGACGGTGATCCCGGCCAGGACCACGCCGATGACTCCCGTCCAGGTGTACAGCGACTGGCCGATGTGATGAGCCAGCAGCCTCGAGGCGGTCAGTTCCAGCACCATGATGCAGATGTTGCTGGCAAACACGATCAGGTTGCAGCCGATCAGCCACAACAACGCACTGCCCCGCCCGATCTCGCCTCGAGTATTCATCGATTGCTTTCCGTTGCCGATCTTGAGATGGACCCTCAATCATAGACGGCCCGACGGGTCGCGTCGCCACCGAGAGACCCGGGGTTGCGGTGGGGTTGCGGTGGGGTTGCGGTGGGGTTGCGGTGGGGTTGCGGTGGGGTTGCGGGGGGGTTG
>CAUZJR010000352.1:0-6005 GCA_963580005.1 Planctomycetota bacterium | reverse complement strand
CTGCAGCACGGCGATCTGTATGCCCGCCACCTGCTGCTTGATGAACGATGCCACTTGACCGGGGTAATTGACTGGGGCGACCTGCACGTGGGCGATCGCGCCGTGGATCTCTCGGCCGCCTGGCTGGTGCTGCCGCCAGAGGCGCGGGAGCGGTTTCTGGAGACTTACGGGGTGGTTGATGAGGTGACCTGGCGGCGGGCCCGGTTCCGGGCCGTGTTTCACGCCGCGGTGGTCCTGGTGTTCGCCAGCGAGACCCACGAACCGGCGCTGCAGGGCGAAGCCAACCAGGCGCTGACCTGGCTGCTGTAGGTCAGGCTGTGCCTGACAAGAGCACCGACCGGCGACCCACGAGAAAGTGAGCCAAACTCAATCCCCATTTGTTGCCGATCTCTGCAAAGGGTAGAATCTCAGGTGAAAGGACCCTGGTCGTGACAACTCACCCAACACACTCTTCAACCGGCTGCAGTCCGTTGCAAACGAGCCTCTGGCAGCAGATGTCACGGCGCGAGGCTCTGCAGATCGGCGGACTGGGCGGCGTGGGGCTGACGCTGCCGGAGTTGTTTCGCGGTCGCGAGGCTGCCGCCGCCGATGGGACGAGGCCGACATTTGGTCGAGCCAAGACCGTGATCATGATGTTCCTGCACGGCGGGCACCCTCAGCAGGAAACCTTCGATCCCAAGCCCGATGGTCCGACGGCGGTTCGAGGCGAGTTTTCGTCGATTGCGACCAGCCTGCCGGGTGTGCGATTCAGCGAGGTGCTGCCTCTGACTTCGCAGCTGGCTCACCGGTTGGCCGTGATCCGCTCGATGAGCCACAGCAACCCCAGTCACGTGCAGGCTTGCCTGCCGGCTCAGACCGGTCACGTGCATCCCGACGAGTTCCGTTCTCGAGGCGATTTCCCGCCGTCTGCTACCGACTTCCCACCCGTCGGCGCCGTGCTCGATGCCGTGCAGCCGGCGGTCGGCGACCTGCCGACGTGGGTCCGAGTCGGCCCGCTGATGCGCCGCAGCAACGGCACCACGCTGCACGGGCAATTGCCCGGCCTGCTGGGGGCCCGGCACAGCAGCTTTGTGGTCGACCAGAAGCTGACCGCAAAGGACGTCCGGATCGAGGCGATCCGGCCCAACGATGACCTGACGTCGATTCGCCTGAAGGGTCGTCGTGACCTCCTGGCCCAGTTCGACATCCACCGCGGCCTGATCGACGAAGTGGCCGGGGCACAAAATCTCGACGGGTTCTACCAGCGCGCCTTCAACCTGCTCTCCTCGCCAAGGACACGCAACGCGTTTGCACTGGCCAGCGAGAAGCAGGAACTCCGCGAGAGGTACGGCAAGACCGAGTTTGGGCAGAGGTGCCTGTTGGCTCGACGACTGGCCGAAGCGGGCGTGCCGCTGGTCAATATCAGCTACTGCCATACGCCTCGAGGCAGCTGGGATACTCACAGCCGCAACTTCACCAAGATGAAGGACTCGCTGGGCCCGACGCTCGACCAGTCGCTGAGTGCGTTGATCGAGGATCTTGCCGAGCGGGGCATGCTGGATGAGACGCTGGTGGTGGTCAACGCCGAGTTCGGGCGGACGCCCAAGATCAACAAGAACGCCGGCCGCGATCACTGGCCCTGGGTCTACTCGCTGGCGATCGCCGGTGCCGGAGCCAACGCGGGGACCATCCATGGGGCCTCGGACGAATCGGCCGCGTACCCCGCGACCAATCCTCACGACCCCAGGGACTTCGTCGCCACCCTGTATCACCTCCTGGGTGTGCCACCTGCCACGACGATCACCGATGCCACCGGCCGACCCCACAACGTGATCATCGGCCAACCGATCTGGCCGCTGCTCAGCTAGCCCGGCTCCACCCTACCGGATCTCCAACCGGATCTTCCGCGGGCCGATCAGCCCCTTCAGCTGGTCGATATCAAACTGTTCGAGCAACCCGAAGCAGAACAGTTCCGGTGCCTGGTTGACTCCGACTTTCTGTTCGAACACCTGCTTGAGGCTCTCGTAGCAGTCGAAGAGGTGCAGGCTGGCGATCGACTGGGATTCGAGCCCCGCGGCGACCAGCGCGGCCAGCGAGGTTCGTGCTCCCACGGCGACCAGCCCGGGTGCCTGCCCGTGCTGGTCGTGGACCCACCTGGCCACCGCCTGCAGCTGTCGGGCCTGCAGGCCCAGTGCCCGGTCTCCGACGGTGGCGACCATCAGTGCGAACAGGTACCCGCGGCGATCGATCGCCGATTCGCCGAGGTAGAACGGGTCGACTGCGAACACGCGATGACCTTTTGCCAGCAGCAATTCGGCCTGCTCGGCCACCGAGCCACGGCCCTTGTCGGCCAGCAGCACCGAAGTCTTCTCGGGTTCTCCTCGAACCAGTTCCACCACCGGCACGGTCCACTCGCCCCCCAGTCTCAGCTTCCACAGGATCGCCCGCGTCCGCTCCTTGCCCTCACCCTCGATCTTCTCATCCACCAGCGTGGACCCCAGTTTCATCGGCCGCGATCGGATCACCCGGGCCAGTCGCTCTCGGGCGTTCTTCTGCCAGGTCTCAAGCGAGGTCGTCTTGGCATCATCAGCGGGGATGTCGGGGTAGCGGGGCAATTTCGAGGCGATTTGTCGGGCGAGTGAGACGAAGGTGGCGTTGTCGTCGGGGATCGCCACGTGGAGTTGTGACTTGGTCTTTAGCTGGTCTGTGACATCGATCTCGCTGGCACTGTAGTCGGCCTGGCCGGGGAAGAAGTGGACTCCGAACATGCGGTAGAGCACTTCGCGGTTGTCCCGGCCGAAGTTGTGGTTCCCGGGTGAGAAGTTGACGTGGGCCCAGAGGTTCTTGCGTTTGCCGTAGAGGTCGTAGACGGGGCGGGCGGCTGCGAGCAACGGCGGCAGGGCGTGGCCGGCGGCGAAGCAGCAGTTGTCGGTGGCGTTGAAGGTCAGCAGGGTGGCTCGCGGGGCCAGCATGGCGGTCAGGTGCGAGTAGTCGGCGATGGTGGCCAGGTCGCAGGGAGTCTGTTCTGAATCGCCGAGGTCCGAGAAGTTGCGGTTTCGGGTGAGGAAACTCGAGTAGCCCGCGACGGGGTCGCAGAGGGTCACTCGGGTGTCCAGAGCGCTGATCGTGATCGTCTGCCAGCCGCCTCCCGAGAGACCCGTGACGGCAACTCGCTTGGGGTCGGCGTTGGGGTGAGCCAGCAGCAGGTCGATGCCTCGGGACATCGAGAGATAAAACGGAGCCAGTCCGCTGGTACCGCAGAGGTCGAGCTGGTTCATCAGGTTGTGGCTGTACTCGGGCTTGTGCAGTTGCCCCATGCCCAGCCATTCGACGTTCAGAGCCAGCATGCCGCGGCGGGCCTGGTTGATGCAGCGGATCTGCTTGTAGTCGGCCGCCTTGCCGTAGGGACGATCGTGTCCGTTGACGTTGAGCACGACGGGGATCGGGCCCGAGTCCGCCGTCAGGCCTTCGGGTTCATAGAGCAGGGCCGGGATCCACAGGCCCGGCAGGGCCTCGTACCGCACCTTGCGGATCCGGTAGCCCGGCCCACCGGAAATCGTCTCCATCCACTGAACACTCGGTGCCGACTTCTTCCACTCCGCCGCTGCGCCTCGCAGTACCACCTCGTCGAGCACCCGCTGCCTGAGCACTCGCGCCAGGGACTCCCACTGTGCCTTCGACTGGACCTGTGGCATGGGCGGCACGCGGCTGTCGGTGAACGAGATGACTTCCCGTTGAGGTGTGCCGGGTTTGAGGATCCTGGTCTGCAGCAGGCTCTTGACGTCTGCGGGGGCCGGCCGTGCGGCGAGGGTGAGGAGCGTGAGGAGAAGCAGGGTGGGGCGCGTGGGGCGGAAAAATCGCATCGAGGCACCTCGTGGTGGGGACCATCCGCCCGGGGGGAGGCTCATGTGAGCCGCGGTCGGTGCGTGATTGTGGCCACGGTGTGCTGGCGGCTGCAAGCGGTGCCGCGGCAGAAGAAGAAAGAGATACCCCCTCGCAGATCGGCAGGCGGGCTCGGACCGACAGTCCGGGTAGCCGGTGTGCCATCGCCTGTCGTCTGCGAAGGGCTCGTCCCCCCCGACGAGTCCCGCCAAGCGACTCGTGAGTCGCCGACGGGGTCCGCCCGAGTCATCGCATGTTGCCGGAGCGTAACCTGGGGGGAAGAGAGAGTAGAAGAGAGAGAGAGGAGGGGTTGGGATCAGGGTTGGCCGCCGTCGCTGTCCTGTTCTTCCTGTCGTTGCTGGTAGGCTCGTTCGGTGTTGTAGAGCAGGAACTCGGGGCCGGCCGGATGGTATTGGACGTCGTCTCGGAGGTAGTAGCCCGAGGGCAGTGTTTGTCCGCCGACTGTGGTTTGGCAGCCGGTCAGGCCGCTGGCACCGAGTGCGGTCATCAGGAGCAGCCCGCTGGCGAGTCGTTTGCTGGGGGGTTTCATACGGGGTCTCGATTCGGGCTGCTGAGGGATCGCTGGGACCCGATTGGTCAGGGCGCATTGGCCGTTCAGTAGAGAGATCGGCCGTTACAACCAGAATCTTCGGCAAAACCGGCAAGATTTAACACGTCGGCGGTCGAGGGCTCGCGTCAGGCGTTCTTGAACACCCGTTGCAGTTCTTCGAGCGACGTGGTGCCATCGGAGACGAGTCTCATGGCATCCTTCTGCAGCGTCAGCATCTCTTCGGCTCTCGCCCCGGCTCTGACGGCGGCCAGGTCGGCTCCCGAGGCGAGCAGCCCGCGCATGGCCTCACTCATCTCGATCAGTTCGAAGATCGCGACGCGGCCGGTGTAGCCGGTGTCGTGGCAGGTGTTGCACGGCTCGATCTCCTCGCCCTGCTCGATCAATTCCGAGGCGGGCCGGGCCCTGCGGAACAGCACCTGGGTTTCCTCGGGGTCCAGCCCGATCTTTCTCAACAGGCTGGGATTGGGCTTGTAGGCGTCCTTGCATTCGGAGCAGAGTCGTCGGATCAGCTTCTGGCTGATGGCTCCGCAGACCGACGCGGCCGCGAGGCCCGGGTCACCGAGCCATTCGACCCACTGCAATAGCCCTGCCGCGGCGTCCTTGACGCTGATCTCGGTCATCATCGTGCACTTGTCGTGGAACCCGGCGATGATCTTTGCGGTGTCGGGGTCGTTTATGGGGTCGAGCAGGATCACATCGGGTTCCACGCGGATGCACCGCCTGAGCGTTTCATCCAGGGAGTCTTCGTCGTTGGTTTCAAACGCCGAGATGTTGATCAGTTCCCGGCCCTCGGTGTCTCCGATGGTCTGGATGTCGCGGAGGAAGGCATCGAGTCCCCGGACGCAGGCGTAGAGCGTGGTGGAGACTCCGGTCCGCGAGGAACCACAGGCGATGAACAGGCCCTGGGTCTGCCCGGTCACTTCCCGGATCTTGGCCTTCAACTCGTCGGTCATCCCGATCTCTTCGGGCCGGTCGAGTTGTTCGTCGAGGTTGCGGATGTGGACCAGCAGCCGTTCGACTCCACCCTGCAGCGGCTGCGTGTGGACCTGGATTTCGAATTCGTCGGCACCCAGTGACGCCTTGACTCCTCCGGCCTGCGGCTGGCTGCGTTGGGAGGCGTCGATCCCGACGAGCACCTTGGCCATCTGTGTCATGGCGTGAGCCCGTTGGCGAGGGATGCGACCGGCGGGCATCGGCACTCCGTCGACGAGGAACCCGATGACGGCCCGTTCTCCCTTGGGGTCGATCCGAAGCGTCTCGGCTCCCCGCGAGATCGCGTCGGTAAAGAGTTCCTTGATAGGCTCGAAGGCGATCCGAACCAGCTTCTGGTTGGCCTCGACATCAAGCGGAACGCCGTTGGTCGCTCCCTGGAACCGGACCAGTTCGACCTCTTCGTCCGTCTCGTCGGCCTTGCTTGCACCCTTCTTACCGAACTTGAAGATCACCAGCAGCCTCCAGCACAGTTGGTCCGTTGAGTCTTCGATTCTGTCACGTCAGCGGTCCGTCGACAACAGACCGTACTCGACAAGAGTCGACTCGAGGTCGGCCAACTCATCGTCTCCCAGCGGAGTCA
>CAUZJR010000351.1:0-6079 GCA_963580005.1 Planctomycetota bacterium | reverse complement strand
CTCGTAACCCTCGTGCAGGTCGAGCACCCAGTCGGGCTTCACCGCGAGAGTCAGTTTCCAGATCTCTCCGGCCAGCACGCCCCGCGTGGTCTTGGTGGTCGGCCTGGGAAAATTCCGATTGAGATCCTGCTCTTCCATTGGCCGGTCGGGGACATAACGGATGTTGGCCGCACGCCCCAGCCGGTTCGCACATGGCAGCACGACCAGTGTCCCGCGACGGATGGTCCAGTGCCGAATCTGCTCGGCCGCATAGGCTCCGGCTGGCTCGTTGCCGTGCATCCCACCCAGGATCATCACCGTCGGACCGGGCTTGTCGGTTTCGATCCGGTAATAGGGCGTCTCCCAATCGGTGCCCACCGCAACGAAACCCGATGAGCGGCGAGGTTGACTCGCAGCGTCACTCGGAGTGGACCACCCGCTGGCAACCAGGAAAGTCCCAAGCGAAAGAACACCAATCAGGAATCTGCGACGCAGGAGAACACTCATGGTTGCCTCTTCTCTCCATACCAGGTCAGACGCCGAAAGCGACACCCGGCCGCCGGATATTCGCCCACGGCCGTGTCCCGGTATTTTCCTGTTTCCAGCGACCAATTTCACGCGTGATCATCTCCACCGGCTCAAAATGCCGTGGTTCTCCGGTGCGGCACACGAGCCCCAGCCGTCACTCATCGCGAATTCGGAGTTGCCGCCCCTTCCCGTTTTCGTCGGGCGGCTGCGATCTTTCCCGCCCGGACCAACTCGACTCTCAGTCCGGCAACGACATCGGCGTGCGTCTTGGACTTTGCCAGGTTCACGAATTCGTTGGAGTCTTTCTCGAGATCGTAGAGTTCCTCGCCGTCCGGCCAGAGAGCGTATCGCCAGCGGAAACAAAGACAAGACGATAAAGGTCTGGGACATCTCGTCGCTGGATGACTTGCAGTAAGCTCGTCTCATGTCCCGTCGCCCCACCGCCCGACGCCAGGGACCGTAGTTCGGACTTGATATCGACGGTCAATTCACTCGGGTCATTGTTTTTGCTGGGCGCGGCAACATAGCCTGTGCTGCTGTGTTGAGCCTACGAGCTGTACGGCAATCAGCACAGACGTGTGATCGGGTTTGTCCCGAAAATGGAACTCGTTTTTCGATATGATCGACGGGGACCAATTGAGAGAGACGAACGACATGAAAATGAGCGTTGGACTGGGTTTTGTTTTCTGTGTCGCATCCGGCATTTCCGCCGCGTATGCCGACGACACGTCGGCGCAGACCGTTCATTTCAACCGTGACGTTCGGCCGATTTTGTCGAGTGCGTGTTTTACGTGTCATGGTCCCGACAACGGAAATCGTAAGGCGAAACTTCGGCTTGATACCGGCACGGGGCTGAACGTCGCGAGAGCTGCAGGGATCTTGCCATCGAGTCCCGGTAAGACAGGCCATCTGCTTGATCGGATCACTTCGGATGATCCCGAGTTACAGATGCCGCCACCAGCATCGGGTCGCAAATTGACTCGCAAGCAGATCGCCGTACTGCGTCGCTGGGTCAGCCAGGGGGCTCCCTGGCAGAAGCACTGGGCGTACCTTGTTCCGACTCGTCCCAGGGTGCCGAAAGGTCCGGGTTTTGACGGTGTTTCGAGTCCGGTCGATCGATTCGTTCTAAAAAGGATGCAAGAACAAGCGTTGAAACCCGCGGCAGCGGTCGATCGTGCGACGCTCATCCGCAGACTTTCGCTCGATTTGACCGGGTTGCCGCCGACTCCCCAGGAAGTCGAGTCGTTTCTGAGCGATCAATCACCCAACGCGTACGAGAAAGTCGTTCATCGTTTGCTCGAGTCGAAACACCACGGCGAGCGATTAGCGCTGTACTGGCTTGACCTGGTTCGGTACGCGGACACGGTTGGGTACCACAAAGATTCACATCGCAGCGTGTGGCTTTATCGCGACTACGTGGTCGACAGCTTCAACGAGAACAAACCGTTTGACCAGTTTGTAATCGAACAGCTTGCGGGAGACCTGTTGAAGGGCACAAAATTCGAGCAGTATCGGTGGAAGGTCGCGTCCGGGCTGAACCGGATGAACCAGACGACGAGCGAAGGCGGGGCACAGGCGAAGGAATATCTCGCGATCTATTCGGCCGACCGCGTCCGCAACACGGCAGCCATCTTCCTCGGTTCAACGATGGGATGTGCTGAGTGTCACGACCACAAGTACGACCCGTTCACACAGCGGGATTTCTACAGCTTCGCGGCGTTCTTCGCCGATCTGAAAGAGCCAGGAGTCGGGCACCCCGGCGAGACGCCGATTCCGTCGAAAGTGCAGCTTGAAAAGTGGCAGGCACTGGAAACGCAACTCGCGTCACTTCGCAAAGAGAATCCAAAAAGCGAGCGAATCAAAGCGGTTGAAGGCGAGTTAAAACAGATCAGCGACGCCAAGAACTGGCCCAAGATGGTCATCACGATTCCGGGCAAAGCTCGCGACATCCGGATTCTTTCTCGCGGCAATTGGCAGGACGATTCCGGACCTATCGTCGACCCGGCGATTCCCGCATTCCTCGGCTCACTTCAGGTCAAGGGCCGTGCAACGCGACTGGACCTCGCCAACTGGATCGTGAGTGACGACAACCCGTTGACTTCGCGAGTTTTCGTGAATCGCCTTTGGAGACTGCTGTTCGGTCGTGGTCTCAGCCAGACGCTTGACGACCTGGGCGCTCAAGGACAATGGCCGAGGCACCCGGAACTGCTCGACTGGCTGGCGGTCGAGTTCATCGAAAGTGGCTGGAACGTGCGGCACATGGTCAAGCTGATTGTGATGACCGATGCGTATCGCCGCGGCTCGACGCCGACTGCCGACCAGCAAAAGCTCGACCCGGAGAACCGGTACTTCGCCCGCCAGGCACGCTGGAGACTCGAAGCCGAGTTCGTCCGGGATAACGCGCTGGCGATTAGCGGACTGCTCTCACGAAAATCTGGTGGACCGAGCGTGCGGCCCTATCAACCCGCCAACTACTGGTTCCGACTCTACAAGGACGCCAAGTACAACCAGGACCACGGCGAAAACCTGTATCGGCGCGGCCTGTACACCTACTGGCGGCGCAGCTTTTGGCATCCCAGCCTGAGAGCATTTGACGCTCCGGCCCGCGAAGAATGCGTAGCAGAGCGTCCGCGGTCCAATACGCCGCAGCAGTCATTGGTGTTGCTGAACGACCCAACATACGTCGAGGCGGCGCGCGTCTTCGCGGCCCGAGTGATTCACGAGGGCGGATCGTCAGACATTGATCGTCTGAGGCTCGCGTTTCGTTTGGCGGTTTCTCGCAATCCGACCGAAAGCGAGGTGGATGCCCTGACCAAATTCGTATCGCGACAAATGAAGCGGTTCGCGACTGACCAGGCGGCTGCCGAAAAGGTCGTCAGCGCCGGGGAATCCCCGCAGCCCAAAGACATCCCGCTCACGGAGTACGCTGCCTGGACCGCTGTCGCGCGGGTTGTGCTCAATCTGCATGAGACCATCACGCGAGAGTAGAAACTCAAGCAATCCAAGCCCGGCCGCTTGTGGCCAAGTTTGAAGACCAGACTGGAACCGGTCATGTCTTTCCAACGAACACAGCTCTGTCGACGATCATTTCTCGGCACATCCGCATGCGGCTTGGGAATGACGGCTCTCACGTCGCTTCTCGGCGACGACGCCCACGCGGAATCGTCGACCGATGTCCCGAGGTGGAATGGCCTGGTCAGGCCGCGACACGTGGCGCCGAAAGCGAAGCGAGTCATCTTCCTTTATATGGCGGGAGGCCCCTCGCACCTGGAGACGTTCGACTATCGGCCGCAGCTCGCAAAGCTTCACGGTCAACCGATGCCCGAATCCTTCACCAAGGGACAGCCGATCGCGCAGCTTCAAGGCAAGAAGCTGACCTGCATGGCGCCGCAGCACCCGTTCCGGAAGTGTGGTGATTCGGGAATCGAGATCAGCACTGTCTTCGAACATCTGCCGCAAGTCGCAGACGAGCTGTGCATCGTTCGTTCACTGAAGACCGAGGCGATCAATCACGATCCGGCCCACACGTTCATGAACACCGGCACATCGATCAGCGGCCGGCCGGCGATTGGATCGTGGCTGCTGTATGGACTCGGCAGCGCGTCCAACAACTTGCCGGGTTTCATCGTGATGACATCAACCGGCGGTGGTCAGAGCCAGCCGATCTCCGCGAGGCAATGGCACAGCGGTTTTCTTCCCGGTCAGTTTCAGGGCGTTCACTTCAATTCGACTGGCGATCCCGTGCTCTACGTGCGTAACCCCGCGGGAGTAACCGACAGAGACCAGCGCGACGTGATCGACGTCGTCACTGAATTGAACCGCCAACGCCAGGCGGTGACCGCCGACCCGGAGATCGCGACTCGGATTCGGCAGTACGAACTGGCGTTTCGCATGCAGACCAGCGTACCGACATTGATGGACCTGTCCGACGAGACGCAAGCCACACTCGACATGTACGGCACAAAGGGGGCCGACGGATCCTTCGGCGGAAACTGCCTGCTGGCCCGACGACTGGCCGAGCGAGGCGTTCGATTCATTCAACTGTACCATCGCGGCTGGGATCATCACGGAAAGATCAAGGACGGGATCGTCCAGACCGTCCGCCACGTGGACCAGGGGATGACGGCGTTGCTCAAAGACCTCAGGCAGCGAGGCTTGCTTGACGACACGCTGGTGATCTGGGGCGGCGAGTTTGGACGGACGCCGATGGCCCAGGGTGACGGACGGGACCATCACATGAAGGGCTTCTCCATGTGGATGGCAGGTGGCGGCATCAAAGGCGGAACGACATACGGTTCCACGGACGAACTCGGCTACAACGCGGCCGAGAACATCGTCGAAATCCACGACCTGCACGCCACGATGCAGCACCTGCTGGGAATCGACCACGAGCGGCTCACCTATCGCTACCGGGGCCGCGACTTCCGGCTGACCGACGTGGCCGGACACGTTGTTGATCCCATTCTGAGTTGAAGCGCATCGATCCGTTGCTCTTCAACGACCGCCATGGTCGTTCGATGGTGCCGTCAGGCGTCGATGACACTGACCAAGCCAGTTTCATTTGCACCGGATTCTGCACCCCCTGCCCTGCAACCACCCGTATTCCCGCAGGGAAACGCCCCAGGTGCGGGACCCCTATCCTCCACTCGGCCGGATTGCACCACCTCGCACCCGGCCGCAAACCCCTGCAAAACAGGGGTTTTCTTATGCGCGGGCAGATCGGCTTGCGGCCCCGTGCGAGGCACTACGGCAGGCTGCTGCACCAAATTCTGCACCGCTTTTGCAAAGTGATCTTCGGTCACCTGCAGATAGTGCTTCGAAGCGACCGTCTCGGTGTTCCCGCTCCTGGACGCGTCGTCCTTCAGTGGCGACGTGACGATCATTGGCGCGGGGGGTGACGACACGCTGAAGGGCGGAGCGGGCAACGACATCCTGCAGGGTGACGACGGCAAGACCGACACCGATCACACGCGTGACGACGACCGCCTGGACGGGGGAACCGACGGCGATACGGTCCGCGGTGGCGGCGGCAGCGACACGATGCTGGACGATGAGTCGGAAGTCGACGAGAACTTCGCCTACTGGGCCGAGTGGGTCGACGCGGTGTAGGGCAGTGTTACACTCAGCCCCAGCCAGTTTGCTGCCCAAGTTGGCGAGCGGCTACAATCGGGGGAATGAAGTTCGTCGCTGTGAAAAGGATGGTTTGATGCGGTCGACCCTCTGTGCAGTGATCACCACCGCTGTCGCGGTGATTTCTCTTTCAGCGACAGTCAGTGCCACACCTCCGTTCGGTGATCCCAACCAACCGTACGATCGATTGCCCGGGACGCTCCAAACACCTCACGTCAAGTGGGCGCGTCCCCTGGCAGGTGGGCCGGTCAAGGGACTGTTCATCCTGCCGTATGGCGATTCCCGCGAGGTGGTGGAAATCGCCCAGCGTCTACAACTTGATTACACGGTGATCATGAACGCGGGCCACACGGCCTGGGTGAATGGGTATGGCGAGGGAGAAAACACAACACCCCTGGCCGGGGTTGAAGCCAAGCTGGTACTAGAACGTATCGCCCACGAA
>CAUZJR010000350.1:0-6099 GCA_963580005.1 Planctomycetota bacterium | reverse complement strand
TGCGGGGCTCCGGAGTTGGAACTCGTCGTGGCCGCTGCGATCGAAGGCGGCTGCGCCGGAGTGTTGATCGACACGTGGGACAAGACCGGTGGGGGTTTGAGAGATCACGTGTCGCCGGGACGACTCGAATCGGTCCGCGAATCGACCAGGGCGGCGGGGCTGCTGTTGGCTCTGGCCGGGAAGGTGTCGTTGGAGGACCTGCCCGAAGTGACTCGGGTGCAGCCCGACCTTGTGGCCGTTCGATCTGCGGCGTGCCGGGATGGGCGACGCGAGTTGGAGATCGAGGCGGATCGGGTCAGGGAACTGGCTGATCGGCTGGGGTGTGCCAGCGTGTCGGTTGGGGCGTGGCGGCACGCAGGTTGACCCAGTCGACGGTCGGGAGTTGTTCGAGCCAGTCGGCCAGGCAGTGGTCAATCAGCCCGTCGGCGACGAGTTGGTGTGGAGGGGACTGGTCGTGGAGGTCGGTGGACTTGAGTAGCACCAGGTGTGAGGCGGGCCATGCGAGGGTGATCCAAGCGGCGATGGCGTCGCTGGTGGCCTGCCAGGTGTGCGGCAGTTCGAGCGGTTGAGCGGGTTCTTCGCGGGGCAGGAAGGCGGCACAGTCGAGGATCGGCCAGCGGTGGTCGATCCAGGCCGTGGTGGCTTCGTCGCGGTTGCCGACGAGTGTTGCTTGAGGCAGCAGCGCTGCCAGCAGCCGGGAATTGAGTGTCATGGTCCCGACGGCGAGGTCGTGGGCGGTGGTCTCGTCGAGGCTGTGCAGCGTGTGCCAGTCGCGGACGATGTCGGCGGTGAGTCCGCCTCCGACTATCAGCAAGGGCCGTGTGAGGGAGTCGTGTGAGAGTAGTTCGGCGAGGCGGGCGGGCGTTTCGGGCCAGCCCAGCAGGCTGCCGCCGAGCTTGACCACCTGAACCTCGGAGGCGTTGGCCGGCATCTGCGGCTCGGGGAGGGTTCAGTCGATGATCTTGTTGATCGGATACTCGACGATGCCGCGGGCACCGGAGGCCTTGAGCAGGGGAATGAGTGTCCGCACGGCGGGTTCATCGAGGATCGTGTTGACGGCCACCCAGTCGGGGTCCGAGAGCGACGAGATGGTGGGTTGCTGGAGTGCGGGCAGTTGGTCGAGGATCGTGGGCAGGTCGGCCCGGCGGACGTTCATCATCAGCCCCGCCTTGCCCTCGGCGTCCAGGCACGACTGCAGCATCAGGGCGATGTTGTCGAGCTTGTTTCGCTTCCAGGTGTCGGCGGCGGCATCGGAGTTGGCGATCAGGCGGGTGGAACTTTCCAGGACGGTGTCGAGGATCCTGAGGTTGTTGGCTCGCAGCGAGCTGCCCGTCTCGGTCACCTCGACAATCGCGTCGGCCAGTTGCGGCGGCTTGACCTCCGTGGCTCCCCACGAGAACTCCACGATCGCCTCGACGCCGTGCTCGGCCAGGAAGTTGCGGGTCAGACCCACCGCCTCGGTGGCGATCCTCTTACCGGCCAGGTCGGCGACCGACTGGATCGAGGAGTCTTCGGGGACGGCCAGCACCCAGCGGACCTTGCGGCGGCTGACCTTGGAAAACACCATCTCGCAGATCTCGACCACGTCGGCCTGGGTCTCCACCACCCAGTCGTGGCCGGTGATGCCAGCGTCGAGGACTCCCTGTTCGACGTAGCGAGCCATCTCCTGGGCGCGGATCAACAGGCACTCGATCTCGGGGTCGTCGATCGAGGGGTAGTAGGACCGCGAGGAGAAACGGATGTTGTAGCCGGCCTGGCGGAACAGGTCGGCGGTCGCGTCCTGCAGGCTTCCGGCGGGGATGCCCAGCTTGAGGATGTTGGTGTCGGTCATGGTCTCAGCTGTTCGATTTGTAAACGTCGTCCGGATTGAACACTCGCTCGGCAATCACGCGAGACTCGCCGCTGTCGGTATCGACTTCTCGGAAGAAGCAGCTGCGGTAGCCCTCGTGGCAGGCTGCTCCGCCGTGCTGGGTCACCTTGACCAGCAGCGTGTCGGCGTCGCAGTCGTAGTAGATCGACTTGACCTCCTGGAAGTTCCCGCTCTCCTCGCCCTTGCGCCACAGCTTGTCGCGGCTGCGGCTGTAATAGCAGACCCTGCCCGTGGAGCAGGTCTCCTGCCAGGCGTCCTGGTTCATGTAGGCCAGCATCAGCACGCAGCCGTCTTCGGCGTCCTGGGCGATGACCGGGATCAGGTCGGACTTGCTGAAATCGGGGCCGCTCACGAGATTCGGGTTTCCCATCGTGGAGATGTGAGGCCGCGGGATGGACTGGAAGAGACGGGCCCGGGACGGCTCGAGAATGCGAAGAAATCCAAACTAGCAGCTTGATCGGGTGTTCACCAGTGGAGTGTCCGGGGCGATGCGAGGTGGGTGGTCGCGGATTGGGGCGGGGCGGTCGACTTTGTTTGCAGAGGGGCGTGCCCTAGTATCGGGCTGTGCTGGGCCCGTGACCGATGCGGCGCCCGAGTAGGGAGGCCTGGTGTGGCCGGGCGGTTTTCAGGCTGAGACGGGAGCTGTTGTGACGATGAGCGAGCAGAAGGCGACAAATATCACGTGGCACGAGGCTCGAGTCGAACGATCGGCTCGTGAAGAACTCTCAGGTCATCGTGGGGTGGTGGTCTGGTTCACCGGGCTGAGTGCTTCGGGCAAGAGTACCGTGGCCAACGAGGTGGATCACCTGCTGCATGCCCAGGGCAAGAGCAGCTATGTGCTGGATGGTGACAATGTCCGTCACGGGTTGAACAAGAACCTGGGGTTCAGCGCCGAGGACCGGGCCGAAAATATCCGGCGGATCGGCGAGGTCGCCAAGCTGTTTGTCGACTCGGGCACCGTCGCCCTGACCGCGTTCATTTCACCCTACTCCGCGGATCGCGACCAGGCACGGGAACTGATGGCCGAGCGTGAGTTTGTCGAGGTGTATGTCAACGCATCATTGGCGACGTGTGAGGATCGGGACCCCAAGGGCTTGTATGCCAAGGCACGAGCCGGCGAGATCAAGGGCTTTACCGGGATTGATGACCCGTACGAGGCTCCCGAGAAGGCCGAGTTGGAACTGGATGCCGACGCGAAGGGGATCGAGGAGCTGGCGGCCGAGGTGGTCGAGTTCCTGGAATCCCAAGGCTACCTGGAACTCTAGCCGCCGGCGGCTGGGTCATGCGTGACGCGAGCTGCAGCAGCGGTCTCGACAGGGTTTGAGCTTTTTTCGCTTTCTGACCAATTGACTCTTGCTTTTCCCAATGCGATAGTGTCAAGTAGGATACAACTGTTCACTAACTCTTGGACATGTGTTGACGACCAGGGTTGATCGATGACCAGTAACCTGCCTAACAACCTACCGACCAAAATGGCGAAATCGGCTGTGGTGTGCACCGTCTCGCTCGTTGATGCTGCCGGAGGCAGCACGGTGTGTGGCGAGGCGACCTGAGGGTTCTTTGCGAGAAAAGGAATGACGCATGAACCAGAGCACGCGCGGATGGGGACAATCAAGAGGGAAAGAGGGCGGCCGGAGGGATCACTCGATTCACCGGATTCGCCGGATGCGGCGATTGCGCCGAATTCGGGCGAACCGCGATCTTCGCAGTCGGCTGCCGGGAGTGTTGCTGGCGAGCCTGGGGCTGGCGGTGCTGGGGGCCACGGTGATGTGGTCGGCGGTATCGACGGCCGAGGGGGCCAGCGATCTCTCGACGGAGCCGGTAACGGTACCGGTGCCAGTACCAATCCCAGTACGGGAACCAGTACGGGAACCAGTACGGGAACCAGTACGGGAACCAGTACGGAAACCAGTACGGAAACCGGCACTGAAACCGGCACCCACTCCGATTGCGAATCGGGCACCGTCTTTCACTTTGGTATCGACGGTGACTTCGGATGCACCCGCCCAGCGGGACTTGACGGAGTCTGGTCACCGGGTGAAGCGAGCGGGGTCGATCGAGACGGTCCCGTTGAGGATTCTGTTGCAGGAGCCGATCGAGAGGTCGGGTTTGGCGCAGCGATCGAAGCGGAAGTCGGAGACCAGGCGGGTGGCACCGGGCCGCAAGACGTCTCGGCCGACGGCCCAGACCACTCCCAGGCAGAAAGGGGCTGCGGCCAAGGACTCCCCGGCAACCAGGCCGGCAACCAGGCCGACTGCCAGGCCGACTGCCAAGCGGACAACCAGGCCGCGGGGTCGGTTGCCGAGGTATTTCGGGAAGGTGGGGGTGAGTGCGACACAGAAGCGACGGGTCTATGCGATCCAGGCGATGTATCGCGACCGGGCGGAGATCTTGACCCGGCAGCTTGAGGAGTTGCGGTCGCAGGAGCGGCTGGAGGTGCTCGAGGTGCTGACTGCGTTGCAGAAGCAGCGGTTGGCCGAGTTGATCCGGATGGCCGAGGTGGCTCGAGAGGCTCGATTGCGGGCCCGACAGAAGAGCCAGCCGAGCCAGCCGGGCCGAGCGGTGCAGCCGAGGCCTTCGACTGAGGGAACTCTCAGGCGGCCGCAATCCGGCTCAGGAGGGACAACTCGACGTTGAGCGAATTCTGAGGGAACCCCTGGCATCACCGGCGTCCGCGTCCTGTGACCGGCCTCTGTGCCTCCCCTGCCCCGGGAAACGGGCGTCGGTGGTGTCGGGATCTTATCGAGAGTTGAAAGGGGGAAACGAGGAACGTCAGGGGGAACAGGATTTTGGGACCGAGGTGAGCGGTGGCCAGGTGATGGCCGTGCATGACGCTGGTGATCACCTGGGACCGGGAACATGGATGCTCGGACACCGCAGCCGCACCACCGGTTCGGGGGTCTCTCAGAGGAGTCTGGTTCGACGGAATGGATCCGTTGGCCGCTCCGACGAGAGGGCTCCGGCCGGTGGTGTGTCTTTTTTGTGCGACGAGTCCGGCTACTCGATCTCCGGGCGGCTGCAGCCTCGGAAGACGAAACCGCCGTCGACTCGCAGGATCGTGCCGGTGACGTAGTCGGCCTGGTCGGAACTCAAGAAGGCGGCCGCCTTGCCGATGTCCGCCGGAGTGCCCAGTCGGCCCCAAGGGAGCGCGGCCCCCTCGTTCTCGATTCGCTCGGCTCCAAACGTCTCGTGCTCGCCCGGTGTGTCGATCCAGCCGGGTTCGATGGCGTTGACGTTGATGCGGTGATCAAAGAGCTCCACGGCAATGGTCCGCATCATGTGGTTCAGCCCATTCTTCGCCGCACCGTAGGCCACGCAATGAGCGATCGGGAGGTAGGCCTGGACACTCGAAATGAACACGATCTTGCCCCCTTGACCTCGCTCGACCATGTGGCGTGCCGTGAGCTGGCTGACATGGAACCCGGCCAGCAGTGTGCCTCGCAATGTCTTCTCGAAGAGCTCAGGTGGGTACTCCAGAAAGGAACACCGGTCACTGAAGGCCGGGTTGCTGACCAGGATGTCAATCTGCCCGGCGGCCTCGATCGCCCTTCCCACCATCTCCTCGCAGCCACTCCGCTCGAACGCGTCGGCGGGGACCGGAATGCACTGTCGGCCGATCGCTTCGACCTCTGCAACGGTCGTGTCCAGGTCGGGACTGCCCGGTCGGTCGTTGACGACCAGGTCGGCACCTCGGCCGGCCAACTGCAGGGCACATCCCTTACCGATTCCTCGTCCGGCACCGGTCACCAGTGCCCATTTTCCACTGAGGTCCATCATCGTGTCTCCGTTCTCGTGTCGATGTTCGCCACTCGGGGGCGGTACAGCTTACAATGCTGCCTCAACAGGATCGAACAAGGTGATGCGGGAGGTGTGAACATGATCCGGTCGTCGAGCGTGTTGGCCGAGCGGTTTTGTGTGCCGTGGTTGTGGTTTCGGTTGCTGGTGCTGCTGTTCCTGGCCTGCGAACCCTGCGTTGGGGCCGAACCGGACGTGATCAGGCTGAAGAACCGCCGCGCGGTGCTGGGCGTGACACTGGCCGGAGGCGGGATCGTCGAGTTCCGACTCAGCGGCAGCCCACTCAACCCGTTGAACTGGACGATTCACGGCCTGGAACCTGTTGAAGCGGACAAACCGTACCTGCGTGGCCATTTTCTGTGCCTTGATCGCTGGGGGGCACCCTCGCAGGCTGAAGCCCAACGTGGTGTGCCGTTTCATGGCGAGGCACCTCG
>CAUZJR010000349.1:0-6104 GCA_963580005.1 Planctomycetota bacterium | reverse complement strand
TGCCGCGCTCCATGAAGGAACCCGTCGACCACCGTGTTGGCCTCGGCGGTTCGTTGCAGCAGCGACTCGGCCGACACACGTCGGCGGTCGAAGACCGACATCGGAGTCTGGCCGGGCAACAGGCCGGCGGTTTCGTGCTCGATGCCGCCGATGGCGATTCGTGGCGAGGTCACCAGGGGGTCTCCTGCAGAGGGCAAGCACATCCTACCGGAAATCTCGTGATGGCAATGCCACCTGTCCGAGTGCCTGCGAGAGGTCCACCAGTCGCGAGACCAGCAGGTGCACCACTTGCTGCTGGTTCTGCAACGTCCCGAAGGCCAACAGGGCCCGGGCCGAACGAGCCGCCTGGTGGTATCGCTCCCAGGTCTCCTGCTTGATGATCAGGTTGGCCATCCCGGTCTCGTCCTCGAGCGTCACGAACGTCACACCTCGTGCACTCGAAGGCCGCTGCCTCAGCAACACCAGCCCCGCCACCGCCAACTGACGACCGTGTCGCTGCTCACGCAACTCCCCGGCGGTCACCGCCCCCAGTCGCTGCACCCTGTGCCGCAGACACTCAAACGGATGCCCCCTCAGGCTCAACCCCTGCGACCGGTAATCGGCCACCACCTCCTCGGCCCGCCCCATCTCGGGCAGCACCACCGCATCCTCCCCGATCTCACCCTCCCACAATGGCTGTTCGCTGCGATCGGCCAACGCGTCCCACAAGGCCTTGCGTCTGGCCGTCTCCAGCGACCCGAACACGTCGGCTCGAGCCAGCCTGGCCATCTCCGCCTCGCCCAGCCCCACCCGTCGTGACACCTCCTGGACCGACCCGAACTCACCCCGCTCCCGCTCACAGATCACCCGCTCGGCCACCGCCTCCGAAAGACCCCGCACCATTCTCAAACCCAACCGCAGCTCCGGCCCTCCAACTCCCGCCCCACCCGCCGCCTCACCCGCCCCTCCCCGCTGCGTCGCGTCGCCCTCGAGCGTGCAATCCCACTCGCTGTGGTTGATGTCCACCTCCCGCACCGAGACCCCGTGCCTCCTGGCATCGGCGACCAGTTGGGACGAGGCGTAAAAGCCCATCGGCTGGCTGTTGAGCAACGCGGCAGAGAACGCTGCGGGGTGGTATCGCTTGAGCCAAGCCGAGACGTACACCAGCAGCGCGAAGCTGGCGGCATGAGACTCGGGGAACCCGTACTCCCCAAACCCTCGAATCTGACGGAACAGCCGCTCGGCAAACTCCTCGTCGTACCCACGCCCCCTCATCCCCTCGACCAGCTGCCCGTGAAACTGCTCGATCACCCCCGGCCGCCGCCAGGCCCCCATCGCCCGCCGCAACTGGTCGGCCTGTCCGGGAGTGAACCCCGCGGCGACCACCGCCAGCCGCATCGCCTGTTCCTGGAAGATCGGCACCCCCAGCGTCTTCTCCAGCACCCCGCGAATCGCCTCGTTCGGGTAACTCACCTCCTCGCGACCCGCCCGGCGTCTCAGGTACGGATGCACCATGTCACCCTGGATCGGTCCGGGCCGTACGATCGCCACCTCGATCACCAGGTCGTAGAAACACCGAGGCTGCAGCCGCGGCAACATGCTCATCTGAGCCCGGCTCTCGATCTGGAACACCCCCACCGTGTCGGCACCGCTGATCATCTCGTAGACCTCCGGATCCTCGGCCGGAATCGCAGCCATCGCCTCGTCGATCGTCTGCCCGGTCGCTCGAGCCCCGATCGTCTCCAAACAACGGTGGATCACAGTCAACATGCCCAGCGACAGGCAGTCGACCTTCAGGATCCCCAGGGCGTCCAGGTCGTCCTTGTCCCACTGGATCACCGTCCGGCCCTCCATCGCCGCGTTCTCGACCGGGACCAGTTCGGTGAGCCGACCGCGGGTGATCACCATCCCACCCACGTGCTGCGACAGGTGACGGGGGAACCCGAGTATGTCGCGGACCAGCCCGATCAACTGTCGGCCCAGTTGCGAGGTGGGGTCCAGGCCCGCGTCACGAATTCGTCCGGCAAACCGTTCGTCATCGTGCACCCCGTCGACCATCCGGGACAGTCGATCGACCCGGTCCAGCGACAAGCCCAACGCCTTGCCCACATCCCGCAGTGCCGACTTGGGACGGTACGTGATCACCACGCCGGTCATCCCGGCCCGGTCCCTCCCGTACTTCGTATAAAGGTACTGCAAAACCTCCTCGCGACGTTCGTGTTCGAAATCGACATCGATGTCGGGCGCCTCGTCCCGCTCACGACTCACGAAACGCTCGAACAGGACGTCGATCCGCGAGGGGTCCACCGAGGTGATGCCCAAGCAGTAGCACACGGCTGAATTGGCCGCCGAACCGCGGCCCTGGCAGAGAATGCCTCGGCTGCGGGCAAACCGGACCAGGTCCCACACGGTCAGAAAATAGGGCTCGTATTCCAGCTCGGCGATCAGCTCGAGTTCGTGCTCCACCAGGCGTCGTACCGACTCGGGCACCCCCGCCGGATACCGCCCGGCCGCTCCCTCCCAGGTCAGACGACCCAGGTGCTCGCCCACAGTTGTTCCCTCGGGACACAACTCCCGGGGATACTCGTACTTCAACTCGTCCAGAGAAAACCGGCACCGACGTGCCACTTCCAGGCTGCGGAGCACCGCCTGCCGGTCCCCACCCACCAACTCGACCATCTCCTCGTACCGTTTCAGAGACCTCTCGGCATTCGTCTGACGGTGGAACCCCAGCCGCTGGACCGGACATCTCTGGCGAATCGCCGAGAGCACGTCGGCCAGGGGCTGTCGCGACCGATCGTGATACAACACATCGGATGTCGCGACCAGGGGCAGCCCGACGTCCTGGGCCCAAGCGTTCATGCGTCGCCAACTGCCGACATCGTCGGGGCCGCGAAACAGGCCCCCCAGGGCATAGCCCCGGTCCCCAAACGTCGCGGCGAACCGTTCCAGAAACGACAACGCCCGGTCACGAGCCTCGCGGCTGACAGGCCCGCGTGGCAGCAGCCGATGCAACAACACTCCCGCCAGTAAACCGCCGCCACCCCCCACTCCCCCCTCGACCCCGACCCCGGCCAGGTCGCTCCACCACAGGCGACATTCTCCCTTGGGAGCCCGTCGACGACCGGTTGTCAGCAGGCGACACAGCACCGCATACGAGTCCCGGTCCGGTACCCAGACCACCACCGGAGGCGCGTCCTCGAAACGCAACCTCGCCCCACAGATGATGTTCCAGGGGGGATCCAGATCGAGTTCGCGAGCGGCCACGTGGGCCCTCACAACCCCCGCCAGGCTGTTCACGTCGGTGATCGCCAGTGACTCGTGCCCCAGCTCGACCGCCCGCGTCACCAGTTCGTCGGGGTGAGATGCGGCCTCCAGGAACGAGTAGTTCGTGCGGCAACTCAACTCGACATATCCGGTACCGCCTCCACGACCCCGCCCGCGGGACCTCGAGACAGACCGATCCGAGGCGACCGGTGGGCGACGGCTGGGTGGGTTCTGGTCGGGCACTATTCGAATACTCCATGCACGAACCACCGGTCATCGCCTCGACGACGGAACAGCCAGTACCACTCCCCCGCATCGGTCTCGACCCGGTAGTAGTCTCGAGCCACCCCACCCTCGGCCCACCAACCGGTTTCGATTCGCTCCGGCCCCCAGTACCGCACCACGCGTTGAGCCCGGCTCTCCCAGGCAAACCGAATCGGAGGTCCCTCGGGCACCACCGCCATCACCTCAATCGGACGCGGACCCTCCAGCAGCCGCAACGGCCGCGTGACGGCTCCGAACCACGGTTCCTCCCCGCTCCTCTCCCCGCTCCTCTCCCCGCTCCTCTCCCCGCTCCTCTCCACGGACCTCTCACGACCCACCCTCACCAGCATCACGGCCGATTCGGGGACCTCCGCTTCACACAACACCGGCCGAGACACCGACGTCTCACCCAGTCGACTCGAGAGCCTCTCGACCAACCGGGCCATCCCCCGCCGCAACACCCCGCCGTTGGTTGTGGCCTCGTATTCGGTCTCCGTCTTGAACAGCGTCTGTTGAGGCCGCTCGGGAACCACTACTCCCTGGGCCAACACCTCCAGGCGAACCACCTCCGCAGGCCAGCGACGCCGCTCACTCTGCAGGCTCACCAACTCCCACAGGTGCTCCGCCTTTTGACTGGGTTCGACCAGCCCCGTCACCCACTCGACCCACTCCGGTTCGGACTGCGAGACCTCCGATTGCACCCGGCACACCAGCCGCCAGGTGACCCGACCTCGTCGCTTCAGCCCACAGGCCACCTCCCGCACCAGCTCCCTCAGAGCCTCCTGCAACCAGTCCGCCCGGCTGACCGGATAGTCGAAGCTCCGGCAGGCTACCACCGGATCGGGCATTGGCAGGCACTCCAACGGCTCCTGCCACCGCCCCAACGCCCGATCGATCCGGCCCAGTGTCTCCTCGCCGAATCGCCGCTTGATTTCCGCGGCCGGCAGATCCAGTAACCGGTCGACCCGGGCCACGTCCAGTTCACTCAAGGACCTCACCACGCTCGGCCGCAACGCCAACGCCTCGATCGGCAGACGTCGCATCCACAACTCGTCACGACCCGGCGAGGCCACCAGCGGGACCCACGGCTGGCCGGTCCAGTGAGCCGAGTGAGCGATCGCCCAGGCCGTGCCCGGCGACCCAGCCACCGCAACCCGCACCGAAAATCCCCGCCCGCTCCACTCCTCATGCATCGCCCTCGCCAGGCCCCGCTCATCACCAAACAGGTGGCTGCAGCCGGTGATGTTGGCCAGCAGCGATTCGGGTCGACTGCGAGGGTCCTGCCCGGCCGCTTGCCCGGCCGCTTGCCCGGTTACTTGCCCGGTTACTTGCCCGGTTACTTGCCCGGTTACTTGTCCGGGACGGGCCGCGGGAGTCACAGAGACCAGGGGAGTGAAACGCCAGGCTCGGCGACCCTCCTCGGCCAGGCACCTCAGGTCCGCCTCCTCGTCCGCCTCGACCACCTCCAGCCCCTCGACCGACTCACCCCCAGCACCCACCGGCCCCAGCAACACCGCGCGGGCCTCCGAGAGCGGCATGCCCGGCCGCACCCCGCCGGACACCGAGCCGGCACAACAGGCTACCACCCGCTCACCCCGCCCACCGGCTGTTGTGGACACCACCAGCAGCCCGCTGTCATCCGGTCGCCGAGACGCCAGGCGGTACTGTACGTTCCAGTCGGGGAAGTAGACGCAGGCCACCCGTCTCATCGTTCAACTCCAGCATCACCTCACGCTCCTGGTACCCGGCTCTCCATGCCCCACGACCGACTCCGCCACTGAGCACCCGCACACGCCATCGACGGCCTCCCGCCCATTCCTCACCCACACACCCCCGCACCATCAACCGGGTCGAAGCCCACGACGCCTGCCCCATCACCTCCGAGGACCGCACCAGCATCCCCACACCCCCTCCCAACTCGGCCGCCAACTGCCAGCGACGGAACACCCGGTCATCCAGCGACCCGGCCCAGGTCAACGCCACATCGATTGCCGGACTCCGCAATACCTGCTCCATGGCCCACTGCCACTCACCCTCGCTCCTCGCCCGCACCAGCAGGATCCCCTCCGGAGACAATCCCAACCCGGCCGCGGCCGCCGTGTAGAACCCGCCACTCCGGTCGACCACCGCCAGGGTTCCCGCGGGACCGGAGTCCTGCCGCCGGATGAGTCCTCCGGCAGACAGCAACGCCAGGGTCGCAGCCCCGCTGCCGGGACCCTCGCCGTTGATCCACTCCAGCAACGTACCCCGCACCAGGCCTCCAGCCGGCAATACGCTGTCCAACGCCGCGTGGCCGGTGCCAACCGACGGCTCGCGGTCCTCTGTCCGGGCTACCCGTCGCTCCATCCGACGGAGCCGGTCGCCGAGGTCCTTGATCGTGTCCTGGCGTGACATGAGACAGCTTGGGGGTGGAGGGAGTGGGGTCAGGGAGGGGAGAGACGTGAGGGGCTGGGTCAGGTGACCTGCCGGACGACTCCTGCGACCACTCCAAGGATCTTCACGTCCTGGACGTAGATCGGTTTGAGCTTCGTGTTGGCCGGCTGCAGCCGGATGCGGTCCGGCTCGCGGTAGAACCGCTTCAGCGTGGCCGTTCC
>CAUZJR010000348.1:0-6112 GCA_963580005.1 Planctomycetota bacterium | reverse complement strand
GGATGCGGAGGAGCAGGAGCGGATTTTCGGGCAGATTCGCAAGCGGATGCGTTGAGCTGGGACAGGCACCGGCGGTCCTGACGGAGCTCTGGAGCCAGTCCCTGGGGGGCGGGGGGCGGGGGGCGGCTAGAAGAGTTCGGTCAGGGGTTCGCCTTCTTCCAGGATCCGGTAGGGGCGGCCCTGGCTGTCGATCGCTTCGGGGTTGCCCAGTCCCATGGCGTGGTAGACCGTCTTGGCGACGTCTTCGGGGGCGACCGGTTTGTCGGCGGGGTAGGCACCAACCTTGTCGGATGTGCCGTAGGCCTGGCCGCCTCGGATGCCGCCACCGGCCAGCAGGATACTCTGGGCGTGCGTCCAGTGGTCGCGTCCCTGCCCGGTGACGCCACCGGACCGGGGGTCGCCGATCTTGGGCTTGCGGCCCATCTCGCTGTTGACCATCAGCAGTGTCTGATCGAGAAGTCCTCGATCGTCGAGATCTTCGATCAGGGCCGAGAAGGGGCGATCGAATCGTGGCAGCAGGTATTTTTCGAGGCAGACGAAGTTGTTGCCATGAGTATCCCAGCCACCTCCGCTCTTGCAGTTGAGTTTTTCGGCGGCCTTCTTGTCGCCCTTCCAGAAGACCGAGACGAAGGGCACACCGGCCTCGACCAGCCGCCGGGCCATCAGCATGCTCATCGCGTTCAGGTCGTCCCCGTAACGATCTCGGACTGACTGCGGTTCGGAGGTGATATCGAAGGCGTCCTTGGTGGCCTGTGAGCCGAGGAAGCTGAAGGCACGTTGCTGGTGGGTCGACCAGTCGAGTGTGGCGTGCGAGTGATCGACTCGCCGGGTGGCGGTGTCGAGTGTTTCGAGCAGTCCGCGTCGGCTCTTGAGTCGATCGAGCGTGATGTCGCCATTGAGCGACAGGGCGGGCGCGGTGAACTTCAGCGGCTTGTCGAGATCACCGTAGACGTAGACCGGGTCGTGGATGATGCCGAGGTTGGCGGCGAACTGGCCGGGGCGGGTGTACTGCGGCGCACCGGGCTTCTGGGGTAGCGAGACCGCCTGGGGCAGGTAGGGGTGCGTCGGCATCTGCTGGCCGACGACGCTGCCGATGAACGGCCAGTCGGTCTTTCTTGGCGTCCTGGAGTTCAGCAGTTGGCGGAAGCTGTCATCGGGAGCCCGTCCGGTGAGGTTGTAATAGTACCCGGCGTGGTGGTCTCCGGTGCCACGGCGGAAGTGTCCCAGCGAGCGGATGATGGCACAGTGGTGGGCCTGTCGGGCCAGCATCGGCAGGTGTTCGCTGATCTCGACACCCGGAGCCGAGGTGGCGATCGGTTGAAACGGCCCCCGGAACTCTCGGGCCGCCTTGGGTTTCAGGTCGAAGGTGTCGATGTGTGACGTGCCGCCTGAGAGCCAGATGAGGATGGTCGAGCGGGCCGGGCCGCGGCGGGATGAGTCGGGCGTGGCGACGGGCTGGTCCTGTTGGGCCGCCTGCAACCGTGCGGCATCGAGTCCGCAGAACCCGGTGGCTCCGGCGACGAGCAACGTGCGTCGCGAGAGTGCCTGTGCGATCGGCGAGTGGGGATCGACTTGACTCATCACGCTCCCTGCTTCAACTCGACGATCGGTTCACCGTGGTAGATCTGGTGCGGGCGATCGAGCTTGTCGTACCACGCGGCGGTCCGCGGGATCCCGAGGTGCTCGTAGATGGTCGCCGCCATGTTCTCGGGCTTGTACGTGTTGGCCACCGGGTAGCCTCCGATCCGGTCGGTACTTCCCACCACCGTACCGCCTCGCACATCGCCTCCGGCAAAGAACACCGTCTGCACCGGACCCCAGTGATCGCGGCCGGGAGTCTTGGTGCGGCTGGAGGGGACGATCTTGGGGGTCCGTCCGAATTCTCCGGCCATCACGATCAGCGTGTCCTCGAGCAGACCTCGCTCATCAAGATCCTCGATCAGCGTCGCCACCGCCTGGTCCGTCGGCGGCAGCAGGTACTCGCGCATGTTCCGGAAGCAGGCCTCGTGAGTGTCCCACGACTCGTTGTTGCCGAGGTTGAGCTGGATCAGGCTGACACCGGCCTCGACCAACTGGCAGGCCATCAGGCAGCTCCAGCCGAAACTGTTCCGCCCGTAGCGGTCCTGGACTTTGTCGGGTGCCGAGTGAACATCGAGCGCCTTGTGGACACCTCCGTCGAGCAACAGCGAGACGGCCTCCTGGCGGTACCGGTCGAAGCTGCCGACGGCAACCGTGCGATCGAGGTGCTTGCGCTGGGCGTCGATGGTCTCGAGCAGTCCGACCCGGTTCTTGAATCGCGGTGCGAGCACACCGGGTGGCAGCGAGAAGCTGGGTGCGGCGAACCGGTAGTTTTCAGGAGTGTGGGCGCCGGTGGTGCGGTGGAACCCATACTCGGGAAAGGCTCCGTGGTAGTACTGGCTCGAGCGGAACTGGCTGGCCTCGATGAACCACGGGTCGTGTTCGGGACCCATCAGCCCGGCGAACTGACCGGGGATGACTCGACCGGTGACGTGGACGAGCCGTTCGGGCAGCACGACGGCGGGGGGCAGGTTGTTGTTGCGGGGCATCTGGGTGCCGACGACGCTGGCGATGCAGGGGTAATCGGTCGCCTGGGGCTTGCTGCCGCTGAAGCCGCGTCCGCGGGGAGTCATCCCTGTCAGCATCGCGGCGTGGCCCTGCGAGTGTTCGTTGTAGGGGTGAGTCAGCGAGCGGAGCAGTGCCCACTTGTCGGCGATCCGGGCCAACTGCGGCAAGTGCTCGCAGATGCGGATGTCGGGGACCTTGGTGTCGATTGGCAGGAATTCGCCACGGATGCGATCCGGCGCATCCGGCTTCATGTCGAAGCTCTCGTGCTGGGCCAGTCCACCCGAGAGGAACAGGTAGATCACCGACTTGTGCCGCCGTGCCGCGGATGCCTCACCCCCCTCGGCCCGCAGGGCACTCAGGTGGTTGCCTCCAAGACCCAACAGCCCGATGGCGCCGGCCTGGACCGCTGTTCTCCTCGAGAAGCGGGGGTGGGCGGCGGGGACGGGCGAGCGATGAGCGGTCATCGAGCGAATCTCACTCTGGGTGAAAAAGCCAAGGGTGCTGGACCCTGTCTTCATGCATCGGGTGCGGCTGATCCATCAGTTTATCCTTTCACCGCCGGTCGACTCAACACCATCGTCAAGTCGGCTAGACGTCGGGCAATTCGTACCCCTTGCGGTAGTCCTTGGTCAGCATCCTCGTGGCGTCGGGCGCATTGGTGAAGGCTGCGGTTTTTGGGTCGAATTCGAGTCGTCCGCGGGTGCGGTAGGCGACTTCTCCGAGGTGAACGAGGCTGCAGGAGAGGTGTCCGATTTCGGCGCTGGCACGGGTCTTGAAGTTTCGTGAGCGGACCGAGTCGAGGAAGTTGGCCATGTGGGGCGCGTAGCCTTTCCGGGTCCGTGTCTCCTTCGGTTCGGTCGGACCCGGTTTCCCCTTGGGTCCCAGGAACGTGCTGAAGGCTCCTCGACGCGAGAAGATCATGTACCCGTCGGTGCCGTAGAAGGCATTTCCGCTGTCGTACCCGTGCATGCCGTAGGGAGTAAACAGCCGATCCTCGTAGATCAGCACTCTGCCGTCGGCGTACTCGTAGTTGACCATCATGTTGTCGGGGTACTCGCGGTCACCCCGGTCGTCTCCGCGGTACACCGAGTGGCTTCCGTGGGCGGTGATGCGAATCGGTTGGCTGGTGACACCCAGTCCCCAGCGAGCCATGTCGAGGTCGTGGATTCCGTCGTCCCCGATGTCTCCGTTGCCATAGTCGCGGTAGACTCGCCAGTTGCGGTGAAACCGGTTCACGTTGAAGCCTCGGACCGGAGCCGGCCCCAGCCAGCGGTCGTAGTCGACATCGGAGGGCGGCTGGGCGTCGGCGACCACTTTTCGGGTCCCCCGTCGCTGCACGTTCCAGGCCTTGGTGATGCGGATGTCTCCGATCAGCCCCGAGTCGAGCAGTTTTCCGGCCGCCGCGGTGACGGGGCTGGATCTCATCTGAGACCCGTGTTGGACCACTCGCTTGAACTTCCGCGCCGCGGCGATGATCGCCGGACCCTCGTTGAAGACGTGCGACATCGGCTTCTCGAGGTAGATGTCCTTGCCGGCCGCGAGTGCCAGCAGGGCGATACGAGCGTGCCAGTGGTGCGGCGTGCCGATGATGACCACGTCGACGTTGTCGTCCTCGACAATGTCCTCGAACCGCCCGGTCCGCTTCGGCGCGGTCTTCTGGTATCTCGAGACCACCGTGGCGATGTGGTTCATCTGCCGCGGATCGACGTCGCACAGCCACGAGATGTGGACGTGAGGTGCAAAGTGGCTGAGGCTGCGGGAGTGGGCGTTCATGATCCCGCCGCAGCCGATCAGTCCGATGCGGAGGGTCTCGGAAGGTGCCGCCCGGTTGGCCAGCAGAGATCCGGTGACTGCTGAGGTCGAGGCTCCGGCCAGGAACCCGCGTCGCGAGACATTGTGGTTCATGCAAAGGGGTCCAAGTGTGTGGGAGGTGTGTGGGAGGGGGCTGGTGTTTGGTCTAGGGTTCGTGGCGGTGGAATTCGGCGTCGATCACCGTTGCCTCGGGTGGTGGGTCGGGGTTGTCTGCGCCGGGGAAGTGGGGCGAGGCGACCGAAGCGATCTGGATCTTCGATGCGAGTCTTGCGACCAGCTTTTTGCGGACCAGGTGTCTCAGCGGGGGCACGAGCAGTGCGAGGCCGATGGCGTCGGTGATCAGCCCGGGAGTAATCAGCACCGCCCCGGCCAGCAGGATCAGGACTCCGTCGAGCATCGCATCGGCGGGCAGTGCACCCCGGCTCACTTCCGAGTTGAAGTTCTTCCAGGCCGCCAGGCCCTGCCGCTTGGCCAGTGATGCACCCACGATGCCCGTGGCCACGACCACTCCGACGGTGACGCCGAAGCTGACCAGGCCGTCGGCGAGAGTGAACAGCAACCAGAGATCCAGCAGCGGGAGGACGACGAACAGGATCAGCAGTCTCAGCAGCATCCTGTTGAGTCCTCGAGTCGATCGGCTAGCTGAACAGTTCGTGGACGACCTCGCCGTGCACATCGGTGAGTCGAAAATCGCGACCCGAGTAGCGATAGGTGAGTTTCAGGTGGTCGATTCCCATCAGGTGCAGCAGCGTAGCGTGGAGATCGTGCATGTGCATTTTTTTGTCCACAGCCGCGTGGCCGAACTCGTCGGTGCTTCCGTAGGCAAAGCCCTGCTTCAGTCCGCCGCCGGCCAGCCAGACGGTGAAGCCATCGGGATTGTGGTCTCGACCGGTCCCCCGGTTCTGGGCGTAGGGTGTGCGGCCGAATTCGGCGCCCCACCACACGATCGTGTCTTCCAGCAGTCCTCGTTGCTCGAGGTCAGTCAGCAGTCCGGCGATCGGCTTGTCGACGCGGCGGGCGTGTTCGGCATGTTTGGGCAGGTTCGAGTGCTGGTCCCAGGCGGGGTTGGGCGAGCCGTCGCCGTAGGTGACCTGGATGAATCTGACGCCGGCTTCGCTGAGTCGTCGGGCCATCAGGCACTGGCGTCCGAAATCGTTGGTCGGGTCCTGGTTGATCCCGTACAGGGCCTGTGTCGCGGCGGTTTCGCCTGAGAGGTCGAGGATATCGGGAGCGTGGTTCTGCATCCGCCAGGCGAGTTCGAACGAGTTGATCACCGCTTCCAGTTCGGTGTCCCTGGGCCCCTGGGGCAGTTGACCGGAGTTGAGTGCTCGCAACAGCTGAAACTGCTGTCGTTGCTCTTTGCGTGGCAGCCGGGTGTTGACCAGGTCGCGGATCCTGGCATCTGCTGCCGATCCTCCGGCGACGCCCATGGTCGTGCCCTGGTAGACCGGAGGCAGGAACGCGCTACCGTAGTTGCGGGCACCGCCGTTGCCGGGGGAGGGGCAGATTGAGATGAATCCGGGGAGGTTTTCGTTTTCGCTGCCGAGTCCGTAATTGACCCAGGCACCCATCGAGGGGCGGACGAAGTTCGTGGACCCGCAGTGCAAGAACAGCGTGGCCGGACCGTGTGCGACTCCCTCGGTGTGCATCGAGTGCAGCAGGCAGAGCGAGTCGGCGTGCCGGGCGGTTTCGGGGAACAGGTCCGACACAAAGC
>CAUZJR010000347.1:0-6133 GCA_963580005.1 Planctomycetota bacterium | reverse complement strand
AGGAGATCCCGCACTTCCCGGTTTCCACGGCCCCCTCGCACGCCGGCCGACTCGTCTGCGGCACTCTCGCCGGTGTCCCCCTGATCGCGATGGAGGGTCGGTTTCACTTCTACGAGGGGTATTCGCTGCAGGAGGTGACCTTTCCGGTCCGCGTGATGAGGTCGCTGGGGGCCGAGACTCTGGTGCTGACCAACGCGGCCGGGGGGATGAACCCCGAGTACGAACTGGCCGACATCGTGGCCATCTCTGATCAGATCAATCTCCTGGGCGACAACCCGCTCCGCGGCCCCAACGACGACAGCCTCGGACCGCGGTTCCCCGACATGTGCGACCCCTACGACATGTCGCTGATCGAGATCGCCGGAGACTGTGCCAGGGAGCTGGGCTGGACACTCAAGACCGGAGTCTTCGCCGCGGTGCCCGGCCCGAATCTCGAGACCCGCGCCGAATACCGGATGCTCAGACGACTGGGTGCCGACCTGGTGGGGATGTCGACCGTTCCCGAGTGCCTGGTGGCCCGCCACATGTCGATGCGGGTGCTCGGATTCTCGATCGTCACCGACATGGGATTGCCCGAAGAACTGCACCCCGTCGACATCGACATGGTGCTCGAACAGGCCGCTCGTGGTGGAGCCACCCTCGCCGAATTGATCCCGCGCGTGGTGGCTCGGCTGGCCTAGGCGGACCCGACCCGCTCTTGCCCCAGCCTCGAACCAACCCATACAGTAGCCTCTCGCGCGAACCCCCCAGCCGGCTCGATCATGACCGAGCAGCCCTCCTCCTGTGAACACTTCCAAAAGGTGTCCGACGCGGCGTTTGTCCGCGGCGAACATGACGTGCTGAGGTTCTGGACCAGGCACCGCGTCTTCGAGCGACTCAACCAACAGAACGCCGACGGACCGCTCTGGAGTTTTCTCGACGGACCGATCACCGCCAACAACGCGATGGGAGTCCACCACGCCTGGGGACGGACCTACAAGGACGTCTACCAGCGATTTCACGCGATGAGAGGCTGCCGGCTGAGGTACCAGAACGGATTCGATTGCCAGGGACTGTGGGTCGAGGTCGAGGTCGAACGCGACCTGGGACTCAAGACCAAGAGCGATGTGCACGAGTTCGGGATCGATCGCTTCGTCACCGAATGCAAGCGACGCGTGCTCAGATTCGCGGCACGCCAGACCGAACAGTCGGTGAGGCTGGGCTACTGGATGGACTGGGACACCCCCGCCACACTCGCGAAACTCTCCGAGACGATCGGTACCGATCAACCGGTCACGATCGAGACTCCTCGTGGAGAATCCGTCACCGGACCGGCTCATCAACTGGTCGCCCGGCTCGGCAACCCCGACTGGGGCGGCAGCTACTTCACGTTCTCGACCGAGAACAACGAAACCATCTGGGCGTTTCTCAAGAAGTGCTTCTCCCGAAACAAGCTCTATCGAGGCCACGACGTGATGCCCTGGTCGGGCCGGGGCGGAAGTGCCTACAGCCAGATGGAAGTGGCCGATGGCCGACGGCTGAGCGTACACCAGAGTGTCTTTGCGAGATTCCCGCTGCAGGATGCCGAGAACGAGTTCCTGCTGGTCTGGACCACCACCCCCTGGACACTCGCGGCCAACGTCGCCTGTGCCGTCAATCCCGAACTCGACTACGTAAAACTGCAAACAAAACGCGACGGGGCCGTCTACTACCTGGCCGCCGAAAACCTCGAGTTTGCACGGCTCGATCGCGAGTTCCGCGAGGGGTTCGGGCGACCCGAGTGGGGCTGGCCCGAGGATGTTCCCAAGCTGAAGACCATCGCCCAGCTGTTCAAGGAACAGGGCGGTTACGAGATCCTGGGGACGCTCAAGGGGGCCGAGTTGGTCGGCCGCAAATACCGCGGACCCTTTGACGACCTCGATGCGCAGCAGGCCCCCGGCGGCATCCCTGCGGTTGAGGCGTTGGCCGAGTTAACCGCCGCGGGCAGCCACCGGGTGATCGATGGAGGCCGCGACAGCAAGGGGAACGCTCATGTCGTCGCCGGCGAGGGCACCGGGATCGTCCACATCGCACCGGGATGCGGCGACGTCGACTTCCAGCTCGGCCGAGACAACGGGCTGGTCGCGCTGGCCCCGCTGGCCGAAGACGGACGCTTCACCGAGGAATTCGGGTTCCTCGCCGGACGTGAAGCCACCGACCCGGATCTTCCACAGGAAGTCTTCGATCATCTCGCCGAGCATCACCTGCTGGTCGCCACCGAGGCCTACCCGCACATCTACCCGCACTGCTGGCGGACCGGCGACGAGTTGGTGTTCCGGCTCGTCGACGAGTGGTTCATCAACATGGACTGGCGTGAGGAGATCAAGGAGGTCACCAGGCAGATCCGCTGGCTGCCCGAAGCGGTCGACGGCGAGAGCCGCGAGTTGGAATGGCTGACCAACATGCGCGACTGGATGATCTCCAAGAAACGCTTCTGGGGCCTGGCCCTGCCGATCTGGGTCGACGAGGAGACCGGTGATTTCGAGGTGATGGGGTCACTCGAGGAACTCCAGGAACGCGCCGTTGAGGGCTGGGACGAATTCGAAGGGCACACGCCTCACAGGCCCTGGATCGACGGCGTCAAGATCGCTCACCCCGAGACCGGAAACCTGATGTCGCGGATCACCGACGTCGGCAACCCCTGGCTCGACGCGGGCATCGTTCCCTTCTCGACCCTGCAGTTCAACACCAACCGCGAGGCCTGGTCGCAGCAGTACCCGGCGGACTTCGTCACCGAGTGCTTCCCCGGGCAGTTCCGCAACTGGTTCTACGCCATGCTGGCCATGGCCACGATGATGGACAACTCGGCCCCCTTCAAAAACCTGCTCGGACACCGGCTGGTGATGAACGAGTCGGGACAGCCGATGCACAAGTCTGATGGGACGGCGATCTGGTTCGAGGAGGCGGCCGAGCAGCTGGGCGTGGACACCATGCGCTGGATGTACCTGGCCCAGAACCCCGCCGTCGATCTCCGCTTCGGCACCCGACACCCCGATCAGCCGGTCACGATCGAGACCCCCGAGGGACCGATCGATCAGACGGCCGAAGGAGTCCCGATCTGCCAGGTCAGCAGCCGGCCGGCCGATGAGGTAAGACGCCAATTGCTGATCCCGCTCTGGAACTCATACGCCTTCTTCATCAACTACGCCCGGCTCGACGAATTCGACCCCGCCAGCGAAGCGGTGCCGATGGACCAGCGCCACGAAATGGACCGCTGGATCCTCTCCAACCTCCAGGCACTGGTCACCACCTGCCAGGACTCTCTGAACGACTTCAACGCCGCCGAAGCCTGCCAGGCCACCGCCGCACTGATCGATGACCTCTCGAACTGGTACATCCGACGCAACCGACGACGGTTCTGGAGATCCCGCGACGACGACTCGCCCCAGGGAGGTCGCGACAAGCTCGCCGCCTACCAGACTCTGTACACCGTCCTGGTCACGCTCGCGAAACTCGTCGCACCCATGATCCCCTTCCTCGCCGAACGGCTGTATCGAAACCTGGTCGCCGGAAACGACCCCGACAGCGACCAGAGCGTCCACCTGGAACACTACCCCACGGCCGACCCCGAACTGCTCGACCCCGAACTCAACCAGCAAATGGCCACCGCTCAGCAAATCGTCCGGCTCGGACACCGACTCCGTGACGAATCCAACCAACGAGTGCGGCAGCCGTTGCCCGAGCTGAGATTCTCGACGGCTGACCCCCACCGCCTCGACTCCGTGGCACGACTCTCGGAAGTGATCGCCGAGGAACTAAACGTCAAACAGGTCACCGCCTGCGAATCGCTCGACGAACTGGTCCGCTACGTCTACAAGCCCAACCTCAAGACGCTCGGACCCAGGTACGGCCAGCTGCTGGGGACCATCCGCAAGGAACTGCCCGAGATCGACTCCGAATTGCTCGCCCCGCTCCGCAACGGCCAATCCGTCACGCTCAGCTTCGACGGCCACGACGTGTCGCTGCAGCCCGAGGACGTCCTGATCGAAACCCGCCAGTCTGGCGACTGGGTCTGCGGCGACGACCACGACGTCCAGGTCGCACTCTCGACAGTGCTCTCCGAGGAACTGATCCGCGAGGGCATGGCTCGAGACTGCATCCGCGGAGTGCAGCAACTGAGAAAGGACTCGGGTCTGGAGATCGAAGACCGCATCCGGATCGGCTACCACACCGATGACCCCGAAGCGGCCCGGGCGATCAGCGAGTGGTCCGAGACAATCACGAGCGAAACACTCGCCGATGCACTCGAAGCGGCCCAGGCCGCTGCCACCGACCAGGACACTCGAGACCTGAAGACCGGCACGGCGACCGTGCAGGTCTGGATCATCACCTCCCAATAGCCCAGCCATGTCCGAGACAGTCCCCGCCCCGGCTGGCTCGCATGACGCTCCCCTGCTGCACGTCGTGCTCTACCAGCCCGACATCCCGCAGAATACCGGCAACATCGGCCGCAGTTGCCTGGCCGTTGGAGCCAAGCTGTGGCTGGTCCGCCCACTCGGATTCCGACTCGACGCCAAACACCTCCGCCGAGCCGGCATGGACTACTGGCCGCAGGTCGATTGGGAAGCGGTCGACGACTGGAGCGTGCTGCTGCAGCGGCTCGGCCAAAGGCCGATGTGGTTCCTGACCAAGTCGGCCCGACGCACCATCTGGGACGCCTCGTTCACACCCGGCGACGTGCTGGTGCTGGGCAGCGAAACCCGCGGACTGCCGGCCGCACTGCTCAAAACTCACGCCGGACGGACGCTGCAGCTGCCGATGCAACCGGAAGTCCGCAGCCTGAACCTCGCCAGCACGGCCACCGCAGTCCTCTACGAGGCGGTCCGGCAATTCGGAGGCTTGTAAGCCCGGCACGCCCAGCCCGCCCGGCACCCACAACACCCGTTGCCCCCGACCCACAAGGCGACCTATCCTGAATCCGCCATGTCCGCCTTTTCCCAACTCCTGCTGCAGTTGCCCCTCAGGGAACTGCTGATGCTTGTGGGAGTGGCGGCCGTCGCGGCGGTGCTGGTACGACGCACGCTGCCGGGCCGCTGGCAGAGACCCGGCCTGGTGCTGATCCCCCTGGTCTCGCTCGGACTGGGAACACTCTACTGGAGCCTCGCCTCGCCTACCCCCGACGTCCTCGCCGACACCTACCTCCCTCGCCGCTCCGAGGACCGCGGCTTCGTCTCCTCGCAGACCTGCCGCAGCTGCCACCCGGGCGAATACGCCAGCTGGCACAAGACCTTCCACCGCACGATGACCCAGGTGGCGGCGGCCTCGACAGTCGTCCCAGGAGCCCGCGACGACTTCGACTCCAGGCTCAGGCTCGAAACTCATGGCCGCTCAGCCAGGCTCTCTCGCCGCGACCAGCAGTTCTGGGTCGACATGGTCAACCCCGAATGGGACAAGGCCCAGGCGGCGGGGATCCCCGAGGCGCTGGCGGTCAGAGACCCCCAGCGGGTCGACCGACGAGTGATGCTCACCACCGGCTCGCATCACTTCCAGGTCTTCTGGGTCACCAGCGACCGCACCGGAGAACTCTGGCAGTTCCCCTGGAGGTACCACATCGGTGAGGACCGCTGGGTCCACCGCAACGACGTGTTCCTGCAACCGCCCGACAAACCCGAGTTGTCTCACTTCCGCACCTGGAACCACCAGTGCATCCACTGTCACAACGTCGGAGGCGAACCGGGGCTGGGCAAGCCGCCCGAGAACTACTTCTCAAAAACTCGCGTCGGCGAAATCGGGATCGCCTGCGAAGCCTGTCATGGACCGGCCGAAGCCCACGTCAACAAGTACCGCCACCCCGGCCGCAGACTCAAGCAACGAGTCGCCGGCGACAGCGACCACGAGATCCTCAACCCGACACGCTCCTCGCCCCGCATGGCCTCGCAGATCTGCGGCCAGTGCCACAGCCACATGGTCAACCACGAGAACGACCGGGTCGGCGCCCGCGAATTTCTCAAGACCGGCCTCGCCTACCGACCCGGCCAGGATCTCGATCGCTTCGCCCGCTTCCTGTCACTCGGAGACGGATTCCCCGGCAACGAACACCGCTTTTGGGCCGACGGCAACTGCCGCAGCGGCGGCCGCGAGTACAACGGGCTGCTCGGTTCGCCCTGCTACCAGG
>CAUZJR010000346.1:0-6145 GCA_963580005.1 Planctomycetota bacterium | reverse complement strand
CGGCGTCGTGCTCGGAGGCGTCGCCGCATTGTGCAACATCGGCGTGGCGGCTCTACTGGTCAGCACCGAGGTGCCCGATGGCTTCCAGTCGGTCAACTTCACCACCGACATCTCCCAAAAAGGATTCAGTGAAAAGAACTCGCTGCACCCGGACATCGCCGCGATGAACGGCAAGCCGATCTACCTGAGAGGCTTCATGTACCGCGGCAAACAACGATTGGGCCTCAACAGCTTCGTGATCGTCAAGGACAACCAGCAGTGCTGCTTCGGTCGACAGCCCAACCAGTCGGACATGGTCGAGGTGTTTCTGCCGCCGGGCGAAACTTTCGACCTGGAACTGGGCCTGACCGGCGTCGCCGGTACCTTTCGGACTTCCAACATCCGGTCTCAGAGCGATCTGCAGTTTCGGCCGATCTATCGGATCGATGCCGACTTCTGCAAACGCGCCAAGGTGGACTTCTGATGCCTCATCACATGCGAAACGGTTCGTGGTCCCGCACACCCGCGCCGCTCACCACGCTCCTCTGTACCCTGCTCCTGTGCACCGGTTGCCGCGAGACCGACGATGCGGGATACCGCGAGGTGACCGCCTCGGACATCGCACCGGTGGTCGCCGTCGAGAACCCGCCGGTGGCCGCCACTGCCGGCGATCAGCCCAACGACGATAAGAACACCAGCACAGACCCCCCGCCACCCCCGTTGGCAACCCAGGTGGGCTCGCCGGGGGCCATCGAGAGTCCGGCGGTCGACCCGCCGCTGGAACCTGTCGCCGGCATCGCCGATGCGGGACCCCTGGCCACCCGCGATCCGGTCAATCCGCTGCGGCCGGCGCTCCCCGATCAAGGCTTCTCTCAGCCGGTTAATCCGCTGCGTCCGGCACTCCCCGGTGAAGGTCTCGGACAACGTCCCACGCCGCCGGGTCCGCCAGGAACTCCCGGAACGAAACCGGCCGTTGCGACCAAGCCACGAGAGATCAAGCTGTTGATCAAGGAGAGGTCGTTCAAGAGCGTGGGTCCGGACAAGGCGCTCAGGGTCTCCTACGACGACTTCGACCTGCTCAAAGTGCTCAACATGGAGCCGGTGCCACCCAATGCCCCCTCGCAAATGCCCGGGTGGCTCAAGCAACTCGACGGCAAACGGATCCGCGTCCGCGGGTTCATGTACCCCACGTTTACCGACCCGGTCGAGGTCTTCGTGCTGGCCCGCGACAACCAGATCTGCTGTTTCGGCCGCAACCCGAAGATCTACGACCTGGTCAAGGTCGCACTCCGCAAAGGAATCAGCTCGCCCTACATCCAGAATCGGCCCTTCGACGTGGTGGGCCTGTTCCATATCGCCAAGAAGATCGAAGACGGTAGACTGTTGTACAGCATCGACGACGCGATCGTGGTCGATCGCTGAGCGTTTCACTTTTCGAGTCGGCCAGGCCACGACCGGACACGTCCTGGCCTCTCGGCAAACCGGAGACGGGTGACATGACACTGAAGCGAACCTCCTGCTCGGCCCTCGCACTGGCGGCCCTCGCGTTCTCAAGCCTGCTGGTCACGCCGGAACCGGCCACCGCGGCCAAGCGGTGCTGCCCCTTCTGTGCCGCACCCTCGCTGACCCTCGCCGAACAACTCTCGCAGGCCGACGCCGCGGCACTGGTGATCTGGGCCGGGGCGAAGAAGGCTCGCGAAGTCGACGGAAAACGACTGCCGTCGCAGACGACCTACGAGATCCGACAGGTGATTCGCAACGGACGCGGAGCAGTCCAGAAGGGCCAACGCGTCCGCCTGTCACGGTTCCGCTCGGGCAAAAAAGGCGACATGTTCCTGCTCTTGGGCAGCAAGGCCACACGCGTCGAATGGGGCAGCCCGCTGCCGGTCACCGAGACCAGCTACCAGTACATCGTCCAGGCACCCTCGCCCGAAGCCGCCGCAACCAAGCGGCTGGCCTACTTCATCAAGTTCCTCGAATACCCCGACCGACAGATCTCCGACGACGCATACGCCGAATTCGCCAACGCGCCCTACAAGGACATTGCCTCGGTCAGCAAGCTGCTGCCTCGTGAAAAGGTCGCCAGGTGGGTCGCAGACGCCGAGACACCCCAGACACGTATGGGACTCTACGGACTGCTGCTGGGACTCTCGGGCAACGCCTCCGATGCCAAGCTGATGAAACAGAAGATCTCGACACCGTCGGAAGAATTCCGCCTGGGGATCGATGGGGTCATGTCGGGTTACCTGCTGCTGGCCGGAGAAAAGGGCCTGCCGCTGATCGAACAACTCAAGCTCAAGAACCTCTACCTCGTCGACGAAAAGGGCCAGGTGCTGACCGATGCCAAGGGACGCAAGAAACTCGTCCCCTTCAGCGAGACCTACGCCGCGATGCAGGCCCTGAGATTCATGTGGAGCTACGCCGAGGGACGCATCTCCAAGCCGCGGCTGAGACAGTCGATGAGAATCCTGCTGGAACGCCCCGAGCTGGCCGACCTGGTGATCGCCGACCTGGCTCGCTGGAAGGACTGGAGCATCCAGAATCGCTTGATGACGATGTACGACGAGAAGGCCTTCAATGTCCCCGCGATCAAGCGAGCTGTCGTCCGTTACATGCTCGTCTGTACCAAGGACATCCCCAAGGGAGCTGCCGCCGGCCCGCTGCCCAAGCATGTCCAGGACGCCATGAAGCACCTCGCGGCGCTCAGGAAACGGGACCCCAAAACGGTGACCGACGCCGAACGCTTCTTCTTCCTCAAGTAGCCCCCCCAGCCTGACCGCTGCCGACTTGATCTCCAGCTGACCTGCACCCCCCGCCCCCCCGGTCATGTTCGACCCCGAACCGATCCATCAGGCGCTGCGAGAATTCCAACTCGACGGCTGGTTGCTGTACGACTTCCGCAACAGCAACGTACTGGCCCGCCGAGTGCTCGGACTCGACGGCGAACACGCCGGCAGCCGACGCTGGGCGTGTTGCCTGAGAACCGATGGGCCGCCCAGGAAACTGGTGCACCGCATCGAGGCCGGGGCGCTGGACCTCGTCGAGGGTGAGACTCGAGTCTACCTGGCGTGGCAGGAATTCGAGGCCGGACTCGCCTGGCTGCTCGAAGGTCTCGAAACCGTCGCCGCCGAGTACGCCCCGCGGGCCGGTAACCCCTACGTCTCACGCATCGACGCCGGTACGATCGAACTGGTCCAGGAATCCGGCTGCCAGGTCGTCTCCTCGGGTGACCTGGTCCAGAGATTCGAAGCGACCTGGGACGACGACCAGGTGGCGATGCACCGCGAGGCCGAAGTGATCACGACGTCGGGGTTCGCCGTGGCCTGGAAGGCGATCGCCCAGGCGACCGCCGCAGGAGGCCAGGTCCAGGAATCCGAGATCCGGCAGGTGATCATGGATCACTACCGCGACCACGACGCCGTCACCTACCACCCTCCGATCGTCGCCCGCAACCAGCACGCCGGAAACCCCCACTACGAAACCGGAACCGGAACCGATACCGCGATCCGCGAAGGCGACCTGGTGCTGATCGACCAGTGGTGCAAGGTCGATCGGCCGCACAGTGTCTACAGCGACTTGACCCGGATGGGTTTCGTGGGGACCGAGGTGCCCGGGCGGTACGCCGAGGTCTTCTCGATCGTCGCCGCGGCCCGCGACGCCGCGATCGAATGCGTCAGCAATGCGTTCGCCGAAGACCGGGTCCTGCAGGGATGGGAAGTCGACCAGGCCTGCCGCGACGTGATCGCCGAAGCCGGCTACGGTGATGCCTACATCCACCGAACCGGACACAGCATCGGACAGGAAGTCCACGGCAACGGCGCCAACATGGACAACCTCGAAACTCACGAACTCAGACGAGTCATGCGGAACACCTGCTTCTCGATCGAACCGGGCATCTACCTGCCCGAATTCGGGATCCGCAGCGAAGTCAACGTGTTCGTCGATGACCAGGGAACCGTGCACGTCACCGGCGGACCCTGCCAGCAGGAAATCGTCCCGATCCTGGGCCTGGATTGAGCCAGCCGCCTCGGTTGACTCGCACCATCCCCTTGGGACACACTCATTCTGCTCGATCCGAAACCGACTCCCCGCAGCAGTGGAGGTCTTCTTGTGCGGGCCATTTCCGAGGTATCTGCGGATGGGTGAAATCACGATCGAGGTCTGGGACGCCACCGGCAACAAGCGGCAGTCGGTCGAGGTCCCTTCGGATGCGCCGGTCAACCGCGTGATCGCCGTGCTGGTCGACCGCATGAACCTGCCCCGGCACAGCCCCGACGGGCAGCTGATGAGCTACAAGTTTCATCACAAGGCCAGCGGCCGACAGCTGGTGGACACCGCGACACTCTCGGATGAGGGAGTCCAGGACGGTGATGTGCTGAGACTGCAGCCGGAAATCACCGCCGGAGCATGACGGGCTTGAGAACCGAGGGCGTCGCCGCCTGGGTTGCTGACCGAGACTGACCGTGAACGACCAGATCCTGCGACTGGGTGATCTCGAAGCCGAAGACGGTCGGTTCGCGCGATTCGAACTGATCGGCTGGTGGGACCAGGAACGTCTGCGGAGGGCGAGAGTGGCGGTGATCGGCGCCGGTGCGATCGGCAACGAGCTGGTCAAGAACCTGGCCCTGCTGGGGGTCGGCAACCTGTTCATCGCCGACCTCGATCGCATCGAACACTCCAATCTCTCACGCTCGGTGCTCTTTCGAGAATCCGACTGTGGCGAGCCGAAAGCCGAAGTGGCCGCCCGAAGGGCTCGTGAACTCTATCCGCAAATGAACACCGCCAGCTTCGACGGCAACATCGTCCACGACCTCGGGCTGGGCATCTACCGCTGGGCTGACGTGATCCTCGGAGGACTCGACAATCGAGAGGCCCGGGTGGCGATCAACTCGGCCGCCGCACGCACGGCAACTACCTGGATCGATGGAGCCATCGAACGGCTCAATGGCGTCGCTCGAGTCTTCGACCCGGCGACCGGGCCGTGTTACGAATGCACGATGAGCGAGGTCGACTGGAAGATGCTCGACGCACGACGCAGTTGTGCACTCTTGACCCGAGACGAAATGGAAGAGGGCAAGGTGCCCACCACCCCCACCACCTCGTCGGTCATCGCCGGGATCCAGGCGCAGGAAGCCGTCAAGCTGCTGCACGGACTCGATGTGCTCGCCGGCCAGGGTTTCGTCTTCGACGGGACACACCACCAGAGCTACACGGTCAGCTACCCCAGGCTCGAAGACTGCCCCGCTCACGAAGCCTACGACCCCATCTGCGTGCTCGACCAAGAGGTCGCCACAACCACCGCCGCCGAATTGCTCGAACGGGCCCGGTCCGACCTGGGCCCCGAGGCGGTGATCGAGGTCAATAACGACCTGCTCGAATCTCTGACCTGCCCGACCTGCAACGTCACCCAACCCCTGCTGGCCTCGCTCGGACGTGTCACCGAATCCGAAGGCCGCTGCCCCGACTGCGACGAACCGCGGACTCCTAACCTCTACCACACAATCGGTGATCGCCCCGAATTGCTCGAACATACGCTCGCAGAACTCGGAGTCCCCCCCTGGGACATCGTGGGCGCGCGAGCGGGACTCGAATCCAGGTACTACGAGTTTTCCGGAGACCGCTCGAGCGTGCTCGGAGAACTCGAACACGCTCCCCATCAATCTTCCTCAGACGATTGAAACCTCGAAGACGACGAGATCGAATTCGTGGCCAGGCAATTGGAGAACCGTGATGAGTGAAATCGACGTGAGCCAGCTCCAGGATGAGTCGCTTCAGAGCGGTGAGTTCCCGGCCGGTGGGCAAAGTGACTTTCGAGTCCACTTCGCACCCGAAGTTCACTCCGATATCAGGGACCACGCCAAGGATGATACCTCGGTGGAGATCTGTGGAGTGCTCGTCGGTGGCTGGCAGCAGGACGACCAGGGGCCCTTTGCCCTGATCAGGCATTCGATCCGCTGCGACACGGCCACGAGCAAGAACGCCGAGGTCACCTTCACTCATGAGTCATGGGCCCAGATCAACGAGGAGATGGACTCGAAGTACGACGACCAGCGGATCATCGGCTGGTACCACTCGCATCCCGACTTCGGCATCTTTCTCTCGGACCGCGACATGTTCATCCAGGAACACTTCTTCTCGGGACCCGGCCAGGTCGCCTACGTCGTCG
>CAUZJR010000345.1:0-6166 GCA_963580005.1 Planctomycetota bacterium | reverse complement strand
CCTTGCCCGACTTTAGATCGACACAGACCAGCGACGCATCCGGTTCGTTGCGGCCGTCGAAACCATACAGGTACCCGTCCTTGATCAGCGGAGTGCCCCAGTGCAGTCCCAGCTGGTCCGGCTCGGTATTGTGTTCGGCGTCGACCATCTTCCAGACAATCTTGTGCGAAGCCAGGTCCTTGCCGACTTCCAGCAACACGGTGCCCGTCTGGTAACTGGCCGAGACGAAGATCCGGTTGCCGCCGACCACCAGGGGACACGACGCGTTGACACTCTCGTACTTCCTGCTCCGCCAGGGAAATTCCAGCTCCAGTTTCCCGTTGGACGGGTCGATCAGCAGCAGGCCACCGGTGGGCGGCCTGCTCTCGCCACCGGCAAACACCAGCACACGCTGCTTGCCATGAATCGTCACCAGCCGCGGCGAGGCGTAGCCCGATCCCCACTTCTTGCCCGAAACCCAGACCAGCTTGCCCGTCAGGGTGTGAAACGCCGCGACGCAGGGACCGCCCACCTTGCCGACATTGATCACCAGTCGATCGCCGACCAATAGCGGCGAGCCCACCGCTCCGAAGAAGCCCTGAGGCACGCCGAATTCGGTCGAGAGATCCCGCTTCCAGATCTTCCGACCCGTCGCCAACTCGAGGCAGATCAAAAAACCCTCGGCACTGTAGATGTACACCCGGTTGCCGTCGATGACCGGAGTCGACCGAGGGCCACTGCTGTAACCCAGCCGGTCGCGATAGGCGGTGGCGAACTTGTGCTGCCAGAACTGCTGGCCGGTCTCCGCGTGCAGGCATTCGACCAGCACCGAATTGCCCACTCGGTGGGGATAGACCAGGTAAGGATGCCTGATCGCCGGAGACGCATAACCGTCGCCGGCAGCAAGCTCCCACACCTTCGCCGGACCCGTCTTGGGCCAGGTCTTCAACAGTTGGGTCTCGGTCGAGACGCCGTTGCGGGTCGGGCCCAGGAACCCGGTCCAGGCGTGTGTCCTGGCCCGTTTCGAGAGCGGCTTGGGGGGCTTGTGGTTCTTGATCAGCGAGTAGGCCTTCGGGGCAGGTGCACTCGTGTTGTCGGCCTTACCGGCGACCTGAGGTGGAGCCGGATCCTCGACCGAAACGGGCTCGGCACAGTGCAGCAGCACCGGGGCTCCCAGCCCAACCAGCGAGGGGGCCACGAGCACGGCCAGGAACTGGGTCAGGAACAGAATCAGAAGACGCATGTTTATCCTCTCCGTGTCAGACCGATCGAGCGTCGCCACGTCGGCTCGATTGAACCTCGAGCACAAAGCTTTTTCAACCCGCCCCACCCGGCCTCACTCCCAAACCGGCCTCGCGGGGATTTCTCGAGGTTTCGGGCCGATGTAATGGGGGCGGGAGACGCTGGCGGCGGGGTGGCCGGATTGTTCCAGCACATGAGCCGACCAGCCCAGCAACCGGGCCACCGCGACCAGCGGCAGGTGCAGCGACGGTTCGACCCCGCCGGCGGACAGCAGACGGATTGTCGACCAGTCCCAACCTGGAACGCCACCGCAGGCGACGACGGCCGCTTCGAGGTCCGCGGCCGCACGGTCCCTGCTCCGAGTCGACTCCGAGCCGCTCTCCGAAGACAGGTGCTCGGCCCATGCCACCGACGCCTCGCGACGCGGATCCACGGCCGCCTGGCCACCAAATATGCTCCCCGGGACGCCCTGGCCGGCATCGAGCCGTTCGAGCACCCAGCCGTCGGGGTCCTCACCCCAGGGCCGCTCGTCCCACAGCAACACCAACCGTTCGGCCAGCCCCGCTCGCTCGGCTGTCGACTCGACCGCCGCAGCCGCCAGCACCGCTCCATGCACATCCGCTCCAGCCGCCGCGGCCAGCCGAGCGGCCTGCACCGCCGGACTGAAGCCCACGTCGACCACGCTGATCAGCAACACCTCCAACGCCCGTTCGAACAACGGCGAGGCGACGCGGCCGGTCAACAGGGCCGCCAGCTGAGCCGGAAAACTCCACTCCGGATCCGCCGCCATCGGCTCCTCTCCCCGGATCATCGCCAGCCGGGCCGATACCAGCATCGGCACACGACCCAGCAGCCGAATCGCACGCGACCGATCGGCCTCAAGAGAACGATCGGCAGGCTGAGGATCGAAATGAGCCACCACGCTGATCGCCGTCCGCAGGATCTCGGTCAAGGGCACATGCAACGGAAGACGATCCAGCAGGTCGCTCATCCAGGCCGACTCGTCGCTCCAGCTCTCGCCATCCGACGACTCGGCCAGCATCGCCCGGAAATCAGCCAGGTACAGGTCCTCGGGCAGGTCACCGTACAACAGCAGGTACGCGACTTCGGTGAACGTCGATTCCCGGACCAGGTCCAGCACGTCGTAGCCCCGGTAGGCCACCGACTGAGTGCCCCAGTCCGAAATCGACGTGTCGGTCACCGTCTCGCGGAAACTACCCGCTGCATCCCGCCCCTCGCCATGTTCCGTCACGGCGTCCTCCCTCCGGCAGTCGCGGGGGCCATTCCCTGGCCCCACCGGGCGGCATTGTATCGTCAACCCTCCGACTATGAAGCGCCATCACACGAAAAATCAGAACTGGGTCGCTACCATGGACCCCCCGAGCCTCAACCCGTTTCCCGAGACTGCACATGCCCCTCCGGACATTGCACCACTGCCTGGTCGTCCTGCTCGCTCTCGCCGCGTCCCAGGACGTCAAGCCGCTGCAAGCCGATATCAGGACCTTTCAAGTCGAGTTCACCAAGAGCGTGCACTCGAAACCGTTCACCGGTCGGGTCTACGTGCTCTTCAGCCGCAAGAACAACCCGCCACGCCGCGGACCGGGGTGGTTCAACCCCGAGCAGTTCGTCGCCCGCGATGTCCAGAACTGGAAACCCGGTGTCCGACTCGAATTCTCCGCCAAGTCGTCGGCGAGCCTGACGGGCTCCGAGGGGCTCACGGCCGGACCCATCCTCGCCTACCCCGTACCCCTGGCCCAGATGCAGCTGGCAGGTCACAAGGCCCAGGCCGTGGCTCGCTTCAATCCTCTCGACCGAGAAATCGGCGTCGGGGCAGGAAACGGTTTCAGCCAGGTCATCACTCTCGGAAATGATGACGCGCAAGACCTGGTCGCCTTCCGCGTCGGCCAGAAAGTCTCGCCCAATCGGTTCACAGAGACCAAGTGGAGCAAGCTGCTGGAAGTGCCCTCGAAACTGCTCACCGAGTTCCACAAGCGACCCGTCTCAACTCGGGCCGCCGTCATCCTGCCGGCCAGCTACCACCTCCAGCCGAAACGACGCTACCCGGTGATCTTCTCGATTCCAGGGTTCGGAGGCACCCACCTTGGTGCCAGCCTGACGCGACCGGTGGCAGAAAAGAACGAGGGGGGAGTCGAGTTCCTGCGCGTGGCGCTTGATCCGAGTTGTCCGCTGGGACATCACGTGTTTGCCGACTCGGCCAACAACGGGCCGGTCGGCAAGGCTCTGACCACCGAGCTGATCGCGGAGCTCGACAAGCGATTCCGTACCGTCCCCAGCGCGTCTGCCCGCTTCCTCACAGGTCACTCCTCCGGAGGTTGGAGCAGCCTGTGGCTGCAGGTGACCTATCCCGAGGTCTTCGGCGGCACCTGGAGCACCTCGCCCGATCCGGTCGACTTCCGAGACTTCCAGCGGATCAACCTCTACCGCAGCGGCGAAAACATGTACGTCGACCCCCAGGGCAAACGGAGACCCCTGGCACGAGTCGATGGTCGGGTCGTGCTGTGGTACAAGGGCTTCGCCGACATGGAGTGGGTGCTCGGGCATGGCGGCCAACTGAACAGCTTCGAAGCGGTCTTCAGCCCGCGGCTCAAGAACGGCAAGCCGCGGCTGCTGTGGGATCGCAAGACCGGCCAAGTCGATCTCGAAACGGCCAGGACCTGGGAACCGTATGACATCCGGCTGGTGCTCGAGCGGAACTGGAAGACGCTGGGGCCCCGACTCAAGGGCAAGCTGCACGTCTTCATGGGAGACATCGACACGTTCTACCTCGAAGGGGCCACCATCCGGCTCAAGCAGGCCCTGTCCGATCTGGGCAGCGATGCCGTTGTGGAAATCCACGAGGGTCGCGACCACTCCAACCTGCTTCGCGGCGGTCTCAGGCGGCGGATCCGCAAGGAAATGACCTCGGCCTTCCTCGCCGCTCACCCCGACTACCGCCGACCCGACAGTGGCCGTTGATGCCCCCCGTGACAGTCGCTATTCTCGCCGCATCCCGACCGAGACACCGGCGGGCACCAGCCAGAATCCTCTGATGAGTCTCCCAAGGAGCCACCCGCATGGGCCTGTTTGACGGTAAGAAGGGACTGGTCTTCGGCATCGCCAATGACCACTCGATCGCATGGGCCATCACGCAGCAGCTGCACGAACAAGGAGCCGAGATCGGGTTTACTCACCTCCCCGACAAGGACCCCGAACGGCCGCGTATGGAACGACGACTCAGGAAGCTCGTCGAACCGCTCGGCACCGAGATGATCGAAGCCTGCGACGTGAACAACGATGAGCAACTCGATCATGTGTTCGACGTCGCCGCGGAGACCTACGGCCAGATCGACTTCATGCTGCACTCGATCGCCTACGCCCCGATGGATGATCTCAAGGGCGAGGTCGTCGACGTCAGCCGCGACGGGTTCAAACTCTCGATGGAAATCAGCGTCTACAGCCTGATGACTCTGGCCCGCCGGGCCCGGCCGCTGCTGAATGAAGGAGGCAGTATCCTGACACTGACCTACCTGGGCGGCGAGAAGGTGATCCCCGGCTACAACGTGATGGGACTGTGCAAGTCGGCACTCGAGAGTGCCACCGAATACCTGGCCAGCGAACTGGGACCCGAGGGGATCCGTGTCAACGCGCTTTCGGCCGGACCAATCAAGACTCTCAGCTCATCGGCCGTCGGCGACTTCGACCTGATGCTCGACCTCTACCAGACCCTCTCGCCGCTGCGACGCAATGTCGAGGCCGAGGAGGTGGGCAAGACGGGCATGTTCCTGCTCAGCGACCTCGCCAGCGGGATCACCGGCGAGACCCTGCACGTTGACTCGGGCTTCCACATCATGGGTGCCCCGCCGACGGACGCCCGCAAAGACGACCCCAGCCCATGACCACCGCGGCCCAGAGAATCGGGATCGCCGTGGTGCTCTCGCACGACGGCACCGATTGCCTGGTCGGGATCCGGCCTCCCGAGACACCTCTGGGTGGGATGCTCGAGTTTCCCGGCGGCAAGTGCCTGCCCGATGAGACGCCTCGCGAGGCCGCACTCCGCGAATGCCTCGAAGAGACCGGGATCCCCATCGACTCGCTCAGGCAACTCCAAGAGTGCACCTGCGACTACGACCACGGTCGAGTCGAACTGCACTTCTGGCTCTGCCGGCCCCGCGACGCAGACCTGCCCTCGCCCGCGGACCCCTTCGCCTGGTCACCCCTTGGTGAACTCGAGGCCGGGCGGTTTCCCGAGGCGAACGGGAGGGTGATCAAGCGGCTCGTCGAGGCCGCCTTGTCACTCGAACAACTCGCGGCCGGAGATCAGACCGAGTCGACCCACGACGCGTAGAACGAGAAGGTCTCGTTGATCTCGTTGGCCAGGCCAGTGATCACGTCGGCTCCCTCGTTGCCGGCCAACGTGTCCTGGGCGCCCTGCCCATTGATGGTGTCGTTGCCATCGCCTCCGAGCACGATGTCGCGGCCACCGCCTCCGGAGAGTGCGTCGTGGCCGTTGCCGCCCAGGATTGTGTCGTCCTGGCCGCCTCCGTTGACCTCGTCGTTGCCGTCGTGGCCCGAGAGTCCATCGAAGCCGTCGCCCCCGTTGAGCGTATCGTCGCCGTCACCGCCGTTGAGGATGTCGTCACCGTGCGAGGCCTCGAGCAGGTCGTCCCCGTCGCCACCGCCCAGGGTGTCGTCTCCGTAGTTGCCGTAGAGGCGATCGTCGTTGAGACCACCATTGAGGTAGTCGTCGCCGGTACCGCCATACAGGCTGTCCTGGCCCTCGTCGCCAAACAGCCAATCGTCGTCCTGGCTGCCGGTCAGAGCGTCGTCGTGTTCGCCACCCGAGAGCGTATCGCGGCCGAAGCCGCCGGTGAGAGTGTCGAAGCCCGAGTTGCCCGAGAGGTCGTCGTGGCCGTTGCCACCCACAATCGCGTCGTTGCCGTCGTTG
>CAUZJR010000344.1:0-6184 GCA_963580005.1 Planctomycetota bacterium | reverse complement strand
TCCAGGTCGGTGACGTCTGTGGGTTGCGAGACGACCTCGGTCCCGGCGGCGGTCAGTTCATCGGCCACCGCCTGCAGTTTCTCGGCGTTGCGGGCTCCGATGGCCAGTTTGGCGCCTTCCGAGCCGAACAGCAGGGCCATGCCCTTGCCGATGCCCTGGTTGGCACCAGTGATCAGGATCACCTTGCCGTCGAGTTTTCCCATGGTGTGTGTCTCGGGGTGTGTCTCGGGGTGTGTCTCTTCAAGACAAACCGAACTTGGGCGTCTAGGTGTCGACGCCTGGCTTGGGCAACCAGAGCCAATCGAAGAACAGGAAGGAGAATCGGTCGGTGATCAGGGCGATTCGACCCATGACGGTCATGCCGAAGCCGGCGCCGAAGGTGATCATCAGAACCCAGATGCCGACACGTGCCGTCGCGCCGACGACGCCCGTGTGTTCGAACGAAAAGAAGAAGTAGACCAGGCACGTCAGGATGCTAACTATGATCAAGCTGTTCTTCAGCGAAGCGGCGAAGTCGATGCTGCCGTCGCCGGCAACGACGATCAGAGGAATGATACTGGATGAGATCTGCTGGACGAAGTCGGCGTCCAGGTATTCGACAAGACGGATGCCGGCTGTGGCTCCGATGAAAAACGCCAGGGGCCATCGCGAAATCCAGCCACCAACCGGCGCCAGCCGCCACAGCATCATCACGCTGAGAATCAGCGGTACGATGTACACAAGTTCCGCGTTATTTTCGTCGGGGAGTCCCGGCAGTACCGAGTTGCGCATGGTGTCGGGAATCAACTTGCCGAATAGGTTCTGAATGATCCCAGTCCAGAAGCCGACGACCATTGCATAAGCGGCCGATGCACCCACGATGACAGCTTCGGCGAGCTTGTAGAACACGTTGTCACCAATCAGAAACGACATGATGCACAGCGTGCCAAACGCCGCTATCCACAAACCCAGAGTGCGATTAATACTCAGGTGCACATCGGGTCGCGGTTGGCCTTGCGCGTCGTTCACTTCGGAACGTGCGACAAGTCGTTCGACTGTCCACGGTTGAACGGAATCCCCAACCGCGTCTCGGACTTTCTTGGTGAACTCGACGGTCTCGGTCTTCGTGTAGACTCTGCCGAACTCTCCGTTGGCCGCGCGGATGGCCAAGAATACACCGGCGACGATCACCACGATCAACGTGACGTTCTTGTTGGTATTCATCGGGGTACTCCCCGCTTCTTCTCGGTGAAATGGATGACGTTGCCCAGAATGATCAACGCGACGATGTACAAGTGGGCGATCAGTTGTGGACCCATCCGCCGCAGTGCCTCTTTGGTGGCCGGGTTGTCGTTGAATTCGGGATAAGCTTCGCTCACGGCCTGCTCATATTCCGCCGCTGCCTTGATGGCGCCCAACAGCCCGGTCAACTGATTAGGCACGTAGGGATACAGGGCAGGAGCTCCGACGCCGGTGACACCGGCGACCATCTTGATCTGATATTTGCTGGCTGCGTACTGCACCCATTCCTTGGCTCCTGGGGTTCCGGCGCTGACATTCACGATCAGGTCCATTTGCTGAATGTTCTTGATGTTGCGTGTCATCGGAATGTCCTGCAGGGCTTCTCCGTTGACATCGTTGGCAAATAGGTCCTTCAAGTCGGTGACCACAACCTTGATGACTCCTTCGCTTCCCGGTCTGAAGCCCAGGTTGACGTAGTTCTCGCCGTAGGTGTAATCGTTGCCGAACTCATTCTCGAGGATGTCAATGTTCTGCCGGAGCATGGGGACGGCAGCGGGCCAGAGCGTGATGAAGTACAACTTGTGCTTCTTCTTGGCACAGTGCCGAGTGAAGGTTGCGGCCATGGGTTCCAGTTCGCCCTTGGTGGCCGGGTCGTAATCGTAGGCCATCAGGATATTCGATCCGTCTGGAAGCTCATCGACGGCCTTGAAGACGTCGCGGACCATTTCTGATGGTTCCTCGGGAAACGACAGGCCCTGAAGCATGGGTATGGCAACCACGACAGCCATACCGAGGAAAATCCAACGACGGTCGAGATTAGTGAAGAAGTTTCCCATGCGACGGCTACTCCTCGGATCCGAGATATGAGCGATCGACGCCCAACAACACCTTCAGTGACAGCGCGACAATTCCTAGCGCGATCCCGATCATGATTGCGCGATTTCCAGCCATGTTGAAAATGCTCATGATGTTGTCAACGATCACGTCCAGTCTGAACATGGCCAGCGCCTGAGCGTCGCCAAACAGGTTTTGTCCCAGCCAAGCCAGCGGTTCTGCGGTCAGCCAGATGCCGGCATAGGTCCGTCCCAATAACACGATAAATGCGGTGGTCAGCAGGATGATCGCTTCGGTGTTCTTCGCGCGGAAGGCGCGGAAGGCTGCCGAAGCGATGTAGAAGGCCAGTAAGGCGAACATCGTGGACGCCAGCGGCAAGTAAATGTGCTGGTACATCCAGTCGAATCCGCTGCCCTCCTGCAGGTAATCTCCGGACCAGGCGAAGTCGGGAAACGCCTCGGATGGCGTGACACCGAACTTGCCCAAACCGATCACCATCGTGATGGTGAAGGCGACGACCGTGATCACCGAATACCCCCATCCGACCCGGCGGTTGGAGATCTTTTGCAGGTGGATTTTCAGCAGGTTAGCCCCACCGAGTACGAAGGCGAATGCCGCCAGGATGTCGAACCAGATCATCACCTTACGACCCCAGGATTGGGTCAACGGGATGAACTCCGACAGGATCAACATGAAACCCGTCGCGGCAGCAATCAGCAAGGGAATCGTCCGCTTCATAGCAGCAATCCTCCATCACCGAGGACGTGGTCTTTCAGGTAGGACACGACCGATGAAAGGGCACCGTCTGGCTCGGAGAAACCTGCCAGTGTCGCCAACAGGCAACCGATGACCATCAATCCTACGGCGACCAGTTTGCCGAGATCCTGCCCCTTGAGACTCCCCAACTGGTGCTTTTCGCCGGAGAGATAGGCACTGGCAGCGAAGAACTCCTCGCCGATCAAGGTGTAGTCGCAGGCGGCGACAAAAAACGGCAATTGGCTGGGCATCGCCGTTCCCGCAACCTGAATGGCTCCGATGGAATTACCTGTCTCGGCCAGGATCAGCGATTCGGCAAAAAATGCGCCCATGTAGAAACAGGCGGCCGGCTTCTCACGCACCATGGTGCCGGTTACCGCAGCCACGTAGCCGAATTGCTCGTCGGTCAGGTAGTAGATGCTGTCTTCGTTGTAGGCGTCGGGCCGTCCGGCTTGCAGGTAGGCCGCCTGCACTGTTTCCCGGGCAGTTGTCATTACCAGTGACCGCGACGTGGGGACATCCAGTTGTGCGCCATATTCGGCCGCCAAGCCGGCCACTCGCGACAGCACGGTGATCCCGGACACCGTCTGCATGTCGTTGATATCGAGAATTCCGGGGATGAACAGGACACTGCGTCCCATTTCGGTCGCCCGTCCCACGGCTTCGTCCACGGCTTCCAGTCCGGCGATCTTGCGGATTTTCAGTTCACGACCACTCTTCGCGATCTGGATGAACACCACTACTGCTCCACACACGACGAGTCCGATCACGCCGAACCACAATCGTGAGCCGTCGATCCACTGCAACTGACCCGCGGCGGCCTTGCCGGCCACAGTCGGTTCGGATTGCGACTTGTCCAAGCCGACGGCGATCACTCGATACAGGTATTCGACTCCTCGCTCGCACTCCTTGTCTTCCAGAGAAGCCTCCCCCAAATTGGCTTCGCCGATCAGTTCGAATTCTGCGTTTGCGTCGTCGTTGTCTTTTCGCTCGATATTGTATTGGCCGATGATGCGTGGCTTGGCATCGGGAGTGTCGTCGGGAGACAGGTTCCACCGAATCACCAAGCCAGTCCCATCATCGTTTGGAAGGTCGGTCACTGTGACCTGTGACGGTGGTCGCGGAGCGGCGGCCAGCGGTCCCGCAGCGGTCAGCAGCATTATCGCGAGCAGAGTCAGGCGTGGCATATGCGGATTTGAGATGCTCCGTATCATTCCGTCACTCCTCGATGAGTTCCACATTTGCGCGTGGAACAACGATGTTCTCTCCCTCAGACGTATGCACGTTCAGCACGCGAGCACGCGATTCGGAGTCCAGAATCTGTGGCTCAGTGGGCAGATCCGCCACGGTTCCCAGAAAACCGAAATACGGATCGCGGATCACTCGGACTAAGGTACCAACTTCGAGCAGTCCGGCCACGCGGTCCGAATCGCCTGCGGCGGTCACCTCGTCATCACCGCGTGGGATCACGATTTCCGGTCGCATCACTCCGGCGCGGATTTGTGTTGTGCCGTTGACCGATGCCTCGCAGCCGGCCAACTCGCCGAGCAATTGGTGCGTCCGTGCGGCCATTCTGATTTCGCCAAATCCCTCGGTGACGACGAGTGAGAGTCCGATAGTCTCGGACCCGGTAATGGCCACGCCGAGATCGTAGCCGAGGATTTCTCGCAGATCGGCGTCATCGAGTCCACCCGAGACGACCGCGGCACAGCCAACTTCGATTGCCCGGCGGACGGCCGGGCCGGTCATGCGGGCGCCGCCGATGAGCACCGCCCCGGCCATTTCGTCGGTGATTCTCTCGGGAGTCAACTCCTGGTCGGGACTCTCGCAGGCCATCACGACCGGCCCGACCGTTTCGCCGCCGATCCCGAAGATCCCCTGGACGAAGGCCACGTCGCTTTCTATCACGACTCCTTCATCAGCAATCACCTCGACCACCTCGCCGGCAACGTAGGCGGTCACCTGCACCGGCAATGGTGCTCCACGGATGATCACCTGCCCGGTCACCTCCGAGATGGTCTCGATCGTACCGGCGGTCCGCGACAGGCAGTTGGCCTTAAAGAAGCCAAAGATTCCCTTGGTCTCGGCCAGGATCTCGTCGACCTCGACGGTGTCACCGACCTGCTTGATCATGCACTCGGGAATGTCGGCGGGTGGCATCGAGAGCATGTTGGCGACGTTGGCGGGGGTGACATTGCCCGGCATGAACGTCTCGGCCACGACATCGGTGGCCCCGACCGCGTCACCGACAGCCTTCTTCACCTCACCGGGAATCGGCAGGATCCGGCGGACACGATGCCGTGTCCACGGGGTAACTTTCAGACCGGGGGTGTAGGCTTGGGCCATCTAGTTCAACTCCGCCAATCCCTGGACCTGGTTCCAGGCGACGACCGCCTGTCGGCAGGCGTCCCGATCCTCGGGCAGTTCCAGTGGTCGGCCCCGTCCGTCGAGGATTACTCCGACAGTGCCTCCACGGATCTCGCCTTCGACCTGCTTGCCGGGTCCCTCGCCCGCATCGAACCCCTTGGCCGGATCGATGACCGCAGTGGCGATCACGCCATCGGCCATGCTCAACAGCTTCATCTCACCGAATCCCACCTCGCCACTGTGACTGATCCCCTCGCCTGTGATCTGATAGCTGAAGCAGGACTTGCCGGCCTTGCCGATTCCGGCCGGCGCGATGCAGGTGCCCAGGTAGACCAGACAGTCGCGTTCGAAGACCTGCACGGCCGCTTCGGGGAGCACCTGGGACAGGACACCCAGGTGGGGCATCATGAAAATGCTGTCCTTGGCCAGCGTGGTGATACCCTCGGGCTGAAAGGCGTCGACCAGCATCGCGGCGGTCTGGGACATACGGGGAGCGTGCGAGAGAACTCCACCGGAGCCGACCAGCAGGTCGAGTGTCATGTTGTTGACAATCGTCTGGCCACTGGACTGCTGGCTGAAGGTGTCGCCGACGGTCCTTTGTTGCTGCACGCCCTTGAGCGTGGTGGCGAAGTCCTTGTGCTGTTCGTAGGCCAGCCGCAACGCCTCGCGGGCGACCGCCTGCTCGAACAGCAGCGACTCGAGAGTCTGGGGGATGGTGGTGGGACGGATCATCTTGTTCTTGACCCGGTTCCGCAGTTCCCGTTCGTCCATGTCCAGCGGCACCCATCGCAGGATGTTCGGCAGAGACGCCTCGGCGCAGACGTTTGAGATCGAGTAGCTCATGCCAAGGTTGGCGCTGACGGTGCGGTTGAAGGTGCCCTCGAAGACGCTGAACACGTCGGTGGTGGCTCCGCCGATGTCGACCCCCACGGCGTTGACGCCACGCTGCTCGGCGATCTGTTGCAGGATATTTCCGACGGCACCGGGAGTGGGCATGATCGGCGCG
>CAUZJR010000343.1:0-6193 GCA_963580005.1 Planctomycetota bacterium | reverse complement strand
GGATGCCGCCGGCAGGAAATGGACGTACCGGGCCACCGACGCGGCGATTTCAGGACGAGCATAGTAGTAGGGCCAGCCGTGGTTGGAACCCACCACTTCACTGACATCCAGCTCGAACACCCGTTCGGAACGCCGTCCCATCAGGATTCGGTCCTGGTGGGTGAATCCCACGTTGGCCAGGGCCTTGTTCGAAAGCGGGTGACGAAAGGAGTAGATCTGCAGCACGGTGTCGCGATGGTTCCTGAGATTGACAACCGTCTCGGCCACATCGATCGCACGCCCGTACCTCTGGTCGGGATTCAGCCAATGGTGATCGATCGCAGCCGCCGCAAAGATCGCCCGGATCCGACGCTTGTGCCTGGGACGATCGGCCAAAACGTAACCCTGGACCTGACCTCCACCCAGCGCGTGCAGGGCCGAGGAGACCGAACGACATCCGTGGCTGTGGCCGAACAGTGTTACCGGGTGCCCGGCGGGCAAGTCGGCAATCAGCCGACCCAGGTACAACCCGACAAACGCGCTGCGACGGCCCAGCAGTTCGGCGTCGATCTGTGGCAGAGCTGACAGCACCAAGGGCACGGTGGTCATCGTGAACGGGCCGGTGCTCTTCCAGGAAAACAGTACCACGTTCAGCGGTCGGCCGGGTGCGGCCTTGCGGAGCCACTTGGCCGTCATGAAGCCGTCGGTGGCCACGTCCTTCCAACTCACAAAACTACCGTGCACCGCCACGCAGATCGGAACACCCTTGTGCAACGAGGCGTGAAACGACTTCTCATCACCCCTGGCCGGATTCCCATCCTGGTCGTATCGCAGGTACTCAAAACCCGCCCCGTCCATGACCCGCGTGCCCAAAGGACATCCGCGAGAACTGATGATCCAGAAATTGACCGGCGAGACCTTCGCCGCTTCGTCGGCGGCCAGGGCACGAGTGCCAATGGGCAACTCCGCCAGGCACAACGCCAACACGACCACCAGCAGGCCGGTCCAAGAAACGGATCGACGCCGTTCCCGTCCCGGACGGATTCCACTCTTCATGATGTCTGTCCTTGGCTCGCAACTCGGGTGGCACCGTTCGAGATGCACCTGCGAGCAGGTGCCACCGTAGTCGAGTATCGACCCACCCAGGCACAAAACCTCTGAGTTTTCCGCGGGCAACCAATGGTGACATCGCCGCAGAGACAAGCGATTGGGCAACCCGGTCCGGTCGCGACAGGTGCACACCCGTAGCCGGGCAGGTCGTATCAGTTGAGAGGGTTACTCAAGCAGACTGCGAGCAACCACCTCCCGAGCTGACTCGAAAAACGGCTGCCAGGTGATCTCAGGCGTCCCGTCCCTCAGACAGTCCCTGACAGCAGCCAGCGTGTTGAGCGCCATGTGCGGGCAGCGATTGCAGGCACAGGTTTCACCGGTTGAGGCCATGATGCCCGGCACCGGCACGAAACTGTGCCGGGGAGCTGACTGCTCCAACGCGTGGATCATGTTGGCTTCGGTCGCCACCAGGAACGTCGTCGGTGCCTCCACCGACACCACCTCACGACGCATCGCCTCGGTACCGCCGATGAAGTCGCTGACCTCGAGAATGTTGCGAGGGCACTCGGGGTGAGAAATCACGACCGCGTCCGGATTGTTCCGCCTCGCACGGTTCAAGTCCTGCAGGCTGAAGACCTCGTGAACCATGCACGAGCCCGGCCACAAGATCATCTCCCGACCGGTCACCTCCTGCAAATACCGACCCAGGTGACGGTCCGGCACAAACAGGATGTCCTTATCCGCGGGAACCTTGTCCTCGATCACCTCCCGAGCGTTCCCGCTGGTGACGATCCAGTCGCACAGCGACTTGACCGCCGCGGAGGTGTTGATGTAGGCGACGGTCTGGAAGTCGAGACCCTCGGCCCGCAGCTGATCCTGTCGAGTCTCAAGCGCCTCGGCCGTGCAACTCTCGGCCAACGAACATCCCGCCAGCAGATCCGGCAGCAGCACGGTCTTGTCGGGATTGAGCATCTTGGCCGTTTCGGCCATGAAGTGGACGCCGCTGAAGAGGATGGTCGAGGTCTGCACCCGGGTCGCGTCACGGGCCAGCTTCAGGCTGTCGCCGGTAAAGTCGGCCACGTCCTGGACTTCGCCGTCGACGTAATAGTGAGCCAGGATCGTCACGTCCCTGTCCCGCTTCAGCGCATCGATCTCGTCCATCAGATCCAGAGGATCCTCGTAGACCTCAACCGTTTCGACCGCCACTCCCCGCGACATTCTGCTGGTGTCCCGAACTGTTCTGCCTGAAAGCGGATCTTCAACTCTCCTGGACAGATTATAGGTGCCTTCCGCGGCCCCAGAAACCGAACTGGTTTGAGAATCTCTGCCAAGGGATGTTAAAGTAGTGGTTCTCGACCCGGACTCACTCGCAAACCCCTGATCATGAGCAAGCACCTGAAGATCCTGATCATCGGCGCCCATCCCGACGACTGCGACCTCTCGGCCGGAGGCTCAGCGGCGTTGTGGCGGCAACTGGGGCACTCGGTCACCTTCGTCAGCATGACCGACGGACGTTCGGGGCATCACGAGATAGACGGCGACCGCCTGGCCAGGATTCGCAAAAAGGAAGCCCATGCCGCCGGAGCCACCCTGGGAATCCGCTACCTCGTGCTCGACCATCCCGACGGCAGCCTCGAAGCCACGCTCGAGAACCGAGTCGACCTGATTCGCCTGATCCGCCGCGAGTCACCCGACCTGGTGCTGACCCATCGACCCAACGACTACCATCCCGATCACCGCTACACCGGCACCCTGGTCTGCGATGCGGCCTACATGGTCACAGTTCCCGCCATCGCGCCCGACACCAAGGCGCTGACAGCCAACCCGGTGATCGCCTTTCTGCCCGACGGCTTCAAACGCCCCTATCCGTTCACTCCCACGGTCGCCGTCGATGTGGAACCGGTGATCGACCGGGTCGTCGAAATGCTCTGCTGCCACATCAGCCAGTTCTTCGAATGGCTGCCTCACAACATGTGGCCCGAGGACGTCGTGCCCGAAGACGACGCGGGCAGGCACCGCTACGCACGCGAGAAGTACGAGCAGTGGATTGGCGACCGAGCCGATCAGCACCGTGATCTGCTGGAACGGCAATTCGGAGCCGAACGTGCCGGGTCGATGAAGTGGATCGAGGCGTTTGAAGGCTGTGAATACGGTGCGCCGCTTGATGAGGAAGCGATCGAGCGGCTCTTCCCGTTTGTCAACTCCAACGGAGGCCGTTCCTGATGGCAGGCTCACTCGCCGAATTGCTCGAGACCGATCGGGACGACCTGTTCGCGATCAACACCTCCGCACCGGGCCCAACCGGGTCGCTGCCGTTGACCGAAGAGATGCTCCGCGACCGGCCCAGCGGCGACATCTTCGGCATGACCCAGAATGCAGGGATGGGCTGGACCCCCGATCAGCTGACCCGGCCGCAGTACCTGCTGTTGAGTACCCAGGGAGGGATCCGCGCCCCGGACGGTCAGCCGATCGCGCTGGGCTACCACACCGGTCATTGGGAGGTCGGGCTGCTGATGCAGGCGGCCGCCCGGGAATTTGACCGTCGCGAGTCGATCCCCTTCGCGGCGTTTGTCAGCGACCCCTGCGACGGCCGTTCGCAGGGCACCACCGCCATGATGGACAGCCTGCCCTACCGCAACGACGCCGCCGTGGTACTCAACCGACTGATCCGTTCGCTGCCCACTCGCCGCGGTGTGCTCGGAGTGGCCACCTGCGACAAGGGGTTGCCGGCGATGATGATCGCCCTGGCCTCGCACCACAAACTGCCCACGATCATTGTCCCCGGAGGTGTGACTCTGCCAGTGGATGACGGCGAGGATGCCGGGAAGGTGCAGTCGATCGGGGCCCGCTTCGCTCACGAGGAGATCACTCTCGAGTACGCCGCCGACGTGGGCTGCCGGGCCTGTGCCTCGCCCGGTGGCGGCTGCCAGTTCCTGGGTACCGCCGGCACCTCGCAGGTGATCGCCGAGGCCCTGGGCCTGTGCCTGCCGCACGCCGCACTGGCCCCCTCGGGACAACCCATCTGGCTCGACACCGCAGTCCGCAGCGCTCGGGCCCTGGTCGAACTGGCCGACGCCCGCATCTCGGTTGCCGATATCGTCACCGCGAAAGCCGTCGACAACGCCATGGTGTTGTACGCCGCCTGCGGAGGTTCCACCAACCTGCTGCTCCACCTGCCGGCCATCGCCTTTGCCGCCGGCTGCACACGGCCGACCGTCGCAGACTGGAACCGGGTCAACCGACAGGTGCCGCGACTGGTCGACGTGCTGCCCAACGGACCGGTCGGACACCCCACCATCCAGTTCTTCCTGGCCGGGGGAGTTCCCGAGTTGATGCTGCAACTCAGAAACCTCGGTCTGCTCCATACCGACGCGCTGACCGTCACCGGCCACACGCTCGGCGAATCACTCGACTGGTGGGAAACATCTGAGCGTCGAACCCGGCTTCGCGAACTGCTGAAATCTCGCGACGGCATCGACCCCGACGACGTGATCCTCGATCCCGACACCGCTCGCAGCCGCGGCATGACCAGCACCGTCACCTTCCCCGTCGGCAACCTCGCCCCCGAAGGATCAGTGATCAAGAGCACCGCCATCGACCCCGAAGTGGTGGGAGACGACGGAGTCTACCGCATGACCGGCCCGGCACGAGTCTTCACCTCAGAACGCGAAGCGATCGCCGCGATCAAGGGGCAAACCGATCGGCCCGTCGTCGCCGGCGACATCGTCGTGCTGATCTGCCGCGGGCCGCTGGGTGCGGGTATGGAGGAGATCTACCAGATCACCGCCGCGCTCAGATACCTCGAGTTCGGCAAACAGGTGGCCGTGATCACCGACGCCCGCTTCTCGGGAGTCTCAACCGGTGCCTGCATCGGACACGTCGGACCCGAAGCGCTCGCCGGAGGCCCAATCGGCAAGCTGATCGATGGCGACACTCTGAACATCACCGTCGATACCAACGAGCTCGAAGGCCGGATCGACCTGGTCGGTGAAGCAGACGAACGGTTTGATCCCGACGAGGGCCAGCGACGACTGGCCTCACGATCACCTCGCCACGACCTCGCCGCAGACCCCGAACTGCCCGCAGAGACCCTGCTTTGGGCGTTATTGCAGCAGCTGGGTGGCGGTACCTGGGGTGGCTGCGTGTACGATGCCGACGCATTGGCCGATGCTCTGAAGTGAAACATGTCCCGACATTCGTTCACCATCTCCTGCCTGCTGATCTCGGCGCTCATATCGAGCGTCGCGGCCGAAGACCCCGAGCCAGGCGCGGCGGCTCGAGGCTACCGCTGGCTGCGGACCCGGGCCTTCCTGCCGGCCGACTTCGACCAGGCCGTCTTTGACCAGCTCTGGACCAGTTGGGACGAGCCGCTGCGCAAACAGGCCGCCGGGGCCGACTTGGCCACCAGGCGACGGATGACATTTGATCGCTATGGCCTGATGCCCGACCCCGACGTCAAGGACCCCACGTCGGTTCCCGCGCTGGGCCACGTCGCCGTCGCCGGAAATCGGTGGGTGATGAACTGCCTGACCTGCCACGCCGGACGGGTCGATGGGCGAGTGATCCCCGGACTGCCCAACACCCATCTCGACCTGCAGACGCTCTTCGAAGACGTCCGCCGCACCAAGCTCAGGATGCTCAAGCCCCTGGCACACCTCGACCTCGTCTCCACCACCGTGCCACTCTCCTCAACCCGCGGCACCACCAACTCGGTCGTCTTCGGCATCGTGCTGGGCAACTATCGCGACAAGGACATGGCCGTCCACCTCAACCGCCCACCCCCCAAACTCTTGCACCACGACATGGACGCACCGCCGCTTTGGAATGTCCGGCTCAAGTCGTCGCTGTACTGCGATGCCTTTGCACCCAAGAACCACCGGGTGTTGATGCAGTTCATCCTGCTGCCCAACCACGGTCCCGATACGCTCACCTCCTGGGAACCGGCGTTCCAGGACATCCTGGCCTGGATCGAATCGCTGCGTCCGCCGGAGTATTCGGGTCCCATCGACCGCAAACTCGCCGCTTCGGGCCAGGAACTCTTTCGCAACAAGTGCAGCTCGTGCCACGGCACCTATGGCAAGGACCGCAAGTACCCTGAGCGAGTCGTACCGCTGGAAACAATCGGGACAGATCCCACCCGGCTGCGTGCTCTGACCATCAAACA
>CAUZJR010000342.1:0-6197 GCA_963580005.1 Planctomycetota bacterium | reverse complement strand
CGCTGGTGGCGGAGGTGAAGAAGCCGATGGCGAACTGTTCGGTCCGTGGCAGGCGGGCCCTGGCCTTGGGATCGGAGACACGTCGGCGTGTACGGACGATCCGCCACGGCTCGGCACGGCTTCTACGATAGACCGGTGCGGCTGCTCCGAGGGCGGCGATCGAGCGGATCGAGGCGGGGGGGCTGAGTCCGGGGTGCCGCGACAGGTAGCGGCGAGGCAGCAGCACGTGCTGGATGTGGTTGCTGTTGCTGCACACGAACCGGTTGCCCCAGGCGTCGAAGCTGTTGCCGAACTGCACTCCGCCAGTCAGTGCCCGGAGATCGAGTGTCCTGGGATCGAAGCTCAGGTCCTTGCCGCCCAGAGCCAGCACGGGTTTCTTGTCGCGGGTCAGTTGGCCCGGGTTGCGTCCGGCGGCGAGGGTGATGCGGTTGTCGAGTCCCCACTTGAGGTTGTTGGCGACGCTTTGGACGTTGTCGCGTCCGAAGCCCGAGTAGATCACGCGACTCACATCGGCCACACCGTCGCCGGTGGTGTCCTTGAAGTAGTGCAGTTTCGGAGGCGCGAGCACGAACACGCCGCCGTCGTAGCAGCAAACTGAAGTCGGCCAGCGGATCCCCTGTGCGAATTTCACGCTGCGGTCGAACTTCCCGTCGCCGTCGGTGTCCTCGAGTAACCGCACCACACCCGCGTCGGGCTTCCCGCCTCCCTTGGGGTTCAGCCGCGTCGCTTCCTGAGAGAACGGATAGCCGTGCATCTGGGCCACGTAAAGTCGCCCATCGGCGTCGAAGCAGGCATCGACGGGGTCGGCAACCAAGGGCTCGCTGGCGACCAGTTCGAGACGAAAGCCGTGCTGTACGGCGAACGTGGCGGCTGCCCGCTGGGCTTCAACCGCCTTGATCCTGGGCAGTTCTTCGGCCAGTGACTTGGGCTTTGGCGGGGGCGCGGGCGTGGGTGCGGGCGGCTCGGCAGCCACCGCGGTCTGTCCGGGAGCTGCCAGCAGCACCGAGGCCATCACGGCCATCAGGGCGATCAGGGCGATCAGGATCGAGTGGTTGCGAGAGTTCATGAGCATCACCAGTGCAGTTGTTCGGCTCGGAAGACCGGTCCTTCGACGCAGGTCCGGCGGTAGTCCCATTGTCCGTCACCGACGCGGACTCGGGTGACGCAGCTGAAGCAGATGCCGAATCCGCAGGCCATCGGAGTTTCCAGCGAGGCCCAGCAGGGGGTTTTGTGTTGTGCGGCGACCGAGGCGACCGCTTCCATCATCGGCTCGGGGCCACAGGTGTAGACCGCGGTGGGGCTCGTGCCGTTGCGGTAGAGGTCTTCGAGCAGTTCGGTCACCAGCCCGTGGTGCCCGTGGCTGCCGTCGTCTGTCGAGATCCTCATCTCGAGTCCCGGATCCTCAAAGTCGTCGACCCCGGCGAGGTAGTCGACCGAGCGGACTCCGTAGCACAGCGTCAGTCTCGGAGTCGACGCCGCGGCGGGTCGACTGGGACTTCCGTATTGCCGAAGACCGAGTGCCTCGCGGGTGACGGCCAAAAAGGGTGTCTGTCCGATGCCACCGGCGACCATCACCAGGTGGCCCTCGGGTGGGGTGGGGAACCCGTTGCCCAGCGGTCCCCAGATCTCGACTGAGTCACCGGGTTTCCATGCGGTCATCCGCCCGGTCAGTTTTCCGATGACGACGTAACCGAAGTCGATCCCGACCGGTTCGCCGTTGTCGTCCTCGACGGTGTCATAGAGTGCGAAGGGTCGTCCGAGCAGCGGGTCGTTGCAGCGGGGTTCTCGGACCATGAAGAACTGTCCCGGCACGATCCGCCGTGCCAGTTCGGGGCACTCGAGTCTGAGGCGGTAGGTGTCGCGGGCCATGCGGACCTGCTGGACGACTCGGGCGGTCTGCTGGCAGGCGTCGGGAACCAGTCCGGGCAGCTTGAGTTCAGCGGCCTCATCCATGGGCGGGTTCATCCCGTGAGTGGGCCGGCACCTGTTTCGGCGGTGGTGGCCTTCGATCAGCGTCGTCGCCGCGAGCGTTGGCCGCCTCGGCGTTTCCTGCCGACCACCTTACTCGATCGTTGCCTCGAAGTCCTGCGATCGCTTTTCGCGCCGGCCTCGCCGTCGATCAGTTCATGCAGCGAATCGAGCTCGGCGGGTCTCAGCCTGCGGTGCTGGCCGATTTTTAGCCGACCCAGTTGCAAGGGACCAAACGCCGTCCGTTCGAGGCTGATCACCTTGTGCCCGATCCTCGCCATCATCCTGCGGATTTCACGGTTGCGGCCCTGTCGCAGTTCCAGCAACAGGAAGGTGCTCTTGCCCCGGGTCTTGAGTTTCCTGGCCGTGTGGACTCGGAAGTACCCGTCGGAGAACTGGAGCCCGTCTCTGAGTGCCTTGAGTCCTTCGCGGTTGGGAATTCCGGCGACCTGCACTCGATAGAATCTGGGGACTTGGTAGCGGGGGTGGATCAGCTGATGGGCGAGTTCTCCGTCGTTGGTGACCATCAGCAGGCCCTGGCTGTGTTCGTCGAGTCGTCCGACGGTGAACAGTCTCGCGGTGACCTGGGGAAACAGGTCGATCACCCGAGGTCGGCCGCGGGGATCGCGGTTGGTGCACAGGTAGCCTCGCGGCTTGTTCAGCAGGAAGTACTCGGCCCGCTCGGTCGCGATCCTCTCGCCGTCGACGACGATATTCTGCGTGGTGGGGTCGACGCGTGTGCCGAGCTGGTCGGCGGCCTTTCCGTCGACTCGGACTCGGCCTGCGAGGATCAAGGCTTCACAGCCGCGTCGCGAGCCCAGTCCGGCTCGTGCCAGGACCTTCTGCAATCGGATCGTGTCCGATTCTCCATCCCTGCCGGATCGATTCATTTGCGGGGTTCCCTTCGGATCTGGCTCCGGGTCCTGGCACGTTTGCCGGCGAGCGATTCGTAGTAGCGACGCACCAGTTCGGTGTAGCGGGCGGGTGTCCGTTCGCGGCCGGATTGAGAGAGCCGTCGGCGGAGTTCGGGAGGTAGGTTGCCCCAGGGCGCCTGTTTCAGAGCGTTCAGTCGCACCTCACCGGCCACTTTATCGATACCGGTCCCAGTCCCAGGCTGGCCGGCAGGGCGGGAACCGGGATTGGTCACCTGGCCCGTGGGGTCCCTCGGCGAAACTCCTGGCGTGTTGGGCCGTGCCGGGTCCGTGCCGGGCAGGGGGGACGCGGTTGCGGTGCCTTTGCGCGGCTTGGTGGTCCGGGTCTGGCTGAGCCAGCGGTCGAGTTGCGCCAGGGCCAGTCGCTGGGGCTTTAGTGCCTGGGGGCCGGTCTGTCGCCGCCGCAGCGAGTCGGCGGCGAGCTGCATCTGCGTGGCGATTGAATCGAGGACTCGCCGTGCGTCGGTGTCGTTGACATCGGGCCACTGCACCCGGCGGGTCTCTGTGGCGACCGACTCCTGTCTCTGCAGGAGTTGACCGAGCCGCTTCAGCAGCGGTCGTGTCCAGCGTCCGGTGCTGTTGCGGGTCTCTTCGAGACTGAGGGTGTGCTGGGCCAGCTGATCCTGTCGGGTGCGTAATCGCGAGAGGTCCTGCCAGGCCCTGTGCGATTGTTCGGCGGTCAGGCGGGCCCTGGTGTTGGCCTGCTGTTCGGCGAGCATCCTGTACAGCGACTCGAGTCTCTCGATCGCGGTGGCCTGAGCCGAGGGTGCCGCGGTTGAATCGGATTGCCCGAGTGCCACGGCGGCGCGGTGCATCGCGTCGGCAGCACCCTGGGCGGTGGCCTGGGCCTGTGTCAATTCGAGTTGCCCGGCTGCATCGACAGCCTGTTGTGCGTCGCGTCGAAGTCGCGACTGCTTGGTCTTGAGCAGCGATCGCCGGGATCGGGATGCCGATCCCTGCACGGCGCGGCGGGTCCGGGCCTGCAGCGTTGCCTGGTCGGTAACCAGCTGCTTGACACCAGCGAGCAGTCGGTTGAGCCGAGCCAGCTCGGTTTGGTCTTCGGAGGTTACATGGTCCTGCAGGGATCGTTCGAACTGGGCGAGTTGTTCGAGGATCGACCGCTGGATCTGTTGAGCCTCGCCGAGGTGATTTTGCCTGAGGTTGTCGGCGGCTGCTTTCATCGCCGCGGAGGTTCCCTCATCACCGACGGCGGTGTGCGATTGGGGCAGCAGCGAGGTGGACGGGCCGGGTGAGTCGGGTGAGTCGGGCGGGCCGAGTGGGTTGGGCGGAAAAATGTCGGGGGGGGCGGATGCAGTGCGTCGGGTGAGTCGCTGCAGCTGATCGGCGAGGTCCGCCTGCTGTCGTGCCATCCTCTGCAGGTTGGCCTGCTGCTGCTTGGTGAGTTGCCCGACGGGTTGATCGAGGGTCTGTTCGGGTTGCGAGGCTGTGTCGTTGAGCAGTTGCTGCTGGTGTTCGATGATCCGACGCGCTTCACCGAGTCGGTCTCGTCGGTCCTGTGCTGGTGCGAGATCCCTGTCGATCGCTTCGAGGACGGAGATGACTCGATCCTGGTGGTCTTGGATCGCCGAGAGGATTTCAAGCGGGTTGGCTGCGGGGGTCGAGTCGAGGAGCCGTCGGGCCTGTGCGAGGGCTGCTTCGAGTTCGGGGAGTTCGCGGTCTCGGAGGCTCTCGAGGTCAGCGGCAATCCTCTTGAGATCGGCGGTGACCGCAGGATCGTCGATGCGATTGGCGTCTCGTTCTGCCAGCAGTCTCCGGGCACGCTGAGCCAGGCCACTGTCCACGGCGGCCAATTGCTGATCGAGCAGTTGCTGGTTGACTTCGGAGGCCAGCAGGACTTCACGATCTCCGGGTCGCAATCTCCCGGCAGTCTCGCACTGCACGATCAGCACGGCGGTCTGAGCCCCCAGGTTTCGTTGTTTGCGGAGTATTTCGCCGAGTTGCGTGAGCAGTGCTGATTGCCTGGCGTCGAGCTGGTCGCGTTTTTGCGAGGGAGTGACGACGGAGATGGTCCGGGTTGCGGAGCGTCCGACGCGAGGGGGATCGAGATCACAGGCATCGGTGGCCTCGACGTGCACGTCGAATTCCATGCCCGGTTTCAGCAGCGAGTCGGCTGAGGGCCAGGTGTGCTCGATCAGCAGCAGGCCATCACCGGGATGTTCTCCGTGAAGTCTCAGCCGGCTTTCGGTTGCCTGGGCCGTATTGATCGGGCGGATGACCAGTTGCACATCGGCCAGGCCCACGTCGTCGTGTGCGCTGATGGCCAACGGCATGCGTGCCTGGGGCGTGATCTGGATGTTACCGGGTGGTTCGACCAATTCGACATCGGGCACTCGATCGACGAGTCCTCGGAGTTCGAACTGTTCGGGTCGTTCTGCGGTCAGCCCGTTGCGATCGACCAGTACGAGGAACCAGTGTGAGACTCCGGCGGTCTCGACACTGAAGTCGACCTTGAGCGTCCGGCCGTTGTCTGTGATCGAGACGGCCAGCGGTTGCTGGTCGCCCCGTACGAGGCTTGCGGAGCGGATCGGCTGGTTGACCACGGCAGTGATTTCGGCCCGGGTCCCGATCCACGCCTCGATGTCGCCGTGGCCGGTGGGCAGTCGCTCGAGCGGTTTGCCGGTGTAGGCGGGTGGGTTCAGCACCACACTGAGCGATTCGAGTAACGGGGGCGGAATCATCGACAGCGGGATCCACTCGGTGGCGTCGTCTCCGCCGCGGGCCCGGAACTCGAGCGTCTGGAACCCGTCGGGTGGAACCAGCAGCAACGTGCCCACGTCTCGCAGGCTCTGGGTCGAGTCGCGGCGGGTCGAGTGTTCCAGTGATTGCACCGCCAGCATGCGGCGGGTTCGGAGCGGTCCTTTTGCGTGACGCAGTTCGATAACCGATTCCGGCGGCAGGTCTCCGCGGGTATTGACGACCTGCAATGCGATCGACTCCCCCGCCGGAAGTCTCACGCCGTTGCGTCCATCCCAGGTCGCCGGTGTGAGAGTGGGGTCGAGGAACTGGAGGTCGACGGTGCGGGGCCATTGTTCTGCCGAGAGCAGGTAGAGCCGCCCGAGCCCGGTGCCGGCTTCGAGTGGGCTGAAGGCGACCAGCGCGAGCCCGATGGCCACCAGTCCGCTCGCCACCAGCGCCGCCCGTCGAGCGGTTCGTGGTTCAATCACCGCATCGATGTCGATGTGTTCCATCGCCTCGACCGCCGAGTCGATCACTCCGCGTTTCAGGTCCGGTGAACCGACTCGCGGGTCGTCCAGGTCGCGGGCAAACTGCAGCCCG
>CAUZJR010000341.1:0-6226 GCA_963580005.1 Planctomycetota bacterium | reverse complement strand
TCGGCGGTGTGCTCGCACTGGTGATCACCGACCAGTCTCTGACCGTCCCCAGTCTGGTCGGGTTCATATCCCTGGGCGGCATCGCCGTCCGCAATGGGATTCTGCTGGTGACGCATTACTTCCACCGGATGAAGGAGGAAGGTGAGGAGTTCAGTCGGGACATGATTCTCAGGGGGAGTCTCGAGAGACTGGCGCCAGTGCTGATGACGGCACTCACGGCCGGCATCGCGCTGATCCCGCTGGTGCTCGGTGGCCAGGAACCGGGACGCGAGATCCTGTATCCCGTGGCCACAGTCATCCTCGGCGGGCTGTTTACTTCGACGTTTTGCGAATTCCTGATTCACCCGGGCTTGTTCTGGAAGTTCACCGGCCAGGACGCAGCACGGATCGTAGGGCGAGACGATTCCCGCGATGCACTGATCGACTGAGCGACCTACAATCAGGCGGTGGCTCCGAGTGTGCGGCCACGGTCTTCTTCCGGATTGCAACACCCTGCCTGAGGAGTCACTGATGGGAATGTCCCGTGCTATGGTTGTGCTGAGTGTCTGTGCAGCTTGTGCCGTCGCGGTGGCCTGCTTGCCGGGTTGCACCGGTTCGGACCAGTCGTCCTCGTCGGCTTCCCCCACGAAACCGGCAGCGAAACCTTCCGCGGATCCGAGCTCCGGCCACAGCCATGACCATCACAGTCACGATGCCGGACCGCATGAAGGCACGATCTCGGACTGGGGTGGCGGCAAGTACCACGTCGAATTCACTGTCGATCACGACAAGAAGGAGACGATCGTCTACGTCCTCGATGGAGATGCCAACACGCCGGTTGCGGTCAAGGCGGGCACGGTCCTGTTGAGTATCGCCGATCCGAAATTCCAGGTCGAATTGAAGGCCAAACCACTCGAAGGCGAAGCCGCAGGCAGTTCGTCCCGGTTCGTCGGGACCCACGACAGCCTGGGCATCGTCAAAGAATTTCAGGGCACGATCAGTGCCGAGGTCGACGGCACGCCCTACGTCGCTGAATTCAAGGAAGAACCTCACAGCCACAAGTAGGCGAGGGCTCCTCACGATTCGACCATACTGCTGCGGTTGGATAGGAGAGTTCGGCGACTTGTTTCGCCGTTTTTTCGCTTAATTCTGCACGAATTCGCGTAAAAATGAGTCGTTGGCGACCCTGAACGCCGTCACAGGTGTTTAGTCTGTGGCAGAATCTCAGGTTGCGTTCTGTCGCGTCATGCACGATCCTCTCGGCAGGATTCTTGGTGACGCCGCCCGGAACTGCCTGCTTGGCGAGGAACTTATGGTCACGACACTGCCGGAACAGACCCAGTCTCAAGCTCCGATCGACACTCCGTCTCGCCGCATCCCCCCCAGGCGAGCTGTCAAGACCTCGGGGATGGGCCCCACGCTGGCTATCATCGGCTTGGTCTTCGCGGGACTGGGCTTGCTGGTCTGGGTCGGCTGGACAGTGGTTTTTGGCGGGCCCAACACCAACGAGGCACTGATCTTCTACACGGTCAAGAAATCGGACCTGCCGATCCAGGTGACCGAGAACGGCAGCCTGCAGAGCCAGAAGACGACCGAGCTGCGGTGCCAGGTCGAAAACGTTGGCCGCGAGCGGTCCGGCACCCAGATCCTTTCGATCGTGCCCAACGGCGAGTACGTCAAGAAAGGCGATCTGCTGGTCGAACTTGACTCGGCCCTGATCCACGACCGACTCGACGAACAGGAGTTACAGGCCGAGAGATCACTCAACGAGCAGATCCAGGCGACTGTGACGTTTGAAAACCAGAAGACCCAGAACGAGACGTTGCTGGCCGAGGCCCAGCTACAACTGGCACTCGATGAACTGGGACTACAACAGTATGAGGACGAAGAGGGGGGCACGTTCCAGCTGGACCTGCAGTTGATGGACCTGAACATCCAGACGGCCGAGGCGAACCGCTTGATTCGCCAGACCGATCTGAAGGGCATCGAGCAGCTCGCCAAGCTCGGCTACCGCAGCAAGGGCGACCTGGAACAGGCCCGCCTGGCGGCACTCTCGGCCAGCAGCGAAGTGGCCCGGCAGGTTTCCAGCCGCAAGGAAATGGTCGACTACACCTACCGCAAGATGAAGATGGAGCTCGAGGGTAAGGTGGCCACGGCGAAGCGCAACCTGCAGCAGGTGGGCCGCAACAACGAGGCGCAGTTGTTGCAGGCCGAAGCGGCCAAGAACGGAGCCGATCGGGCCTACAAGAAGGAGCAGGAGAAACTCGCCAAGTACAAGAAGCAGCTCGAGAAGTGTGAGATCTTCGCGCCGCATGAAGGCATGGCCACCTACGCCATCGAACGCGACCGCAAGTCGCACGTCGGCGAGGGACGGACGGTGCGCGAGCGACAGAGAATCATCACGCTGCCGGATCTCAGCGCCATGGAAGTCAAGATCGGCGTCCACGAATCAGTGCTCGAATCAATCACCGAAGGACTGCCGGCCACGATCACCGTCGATGCCTTCCCCAACCGCAAGTACCGAGGCTCGATCAGCTCCGTGGCGGTCCTGGCCGACCCCGGCGAATGGCACAGCACCGACGTCAAGGTCTACACGACCATCGTCACGATCGAAGAAGAGGTCGCTGATCTGCGGCCCGGTATGTCGTCGGTCGTCGACATACACATCGAACGGGTCAAGAGTGTGCTGACCGTTCCGGTGCAGGCCATCGTGCAGATTGGTGAGGAGAACTGGGTGTACGTCGAGAGTTCCAGTGAAGTCGAAAAGCGGCCCGTTACGGTGGGCAAGACGAATGAGAAGTTCATTGAAATCCGCGAAGGACTCAAGGCCGGCGAACGCGTTGTGCTGAATCCGATGACCCTGGTCCGGTCCGAAGACGGCGGAGCCAATGAGATTGACCCCGAGACGGATCTCGATGAGTCGATCAAATACGGAGTTGATGAAAAGAAGAAACAGGCCAAGGACTCGACCAAGAAGTCGACCAAGAAGCCGACCAAGAAACCAACCAAAAAACCGGCTAAAAAACCGGCTAAGCAGCCGGCCAAGAAGCCGGAGTCGCAGGGCAAGTAAATCGAAGTGCTGCGCGGCGGCCGCGCCCCGCTGGCCGATGCTCCCTGGTGGCCTCTCTTTCACACCTCAAGGTGACGCGTCCCGGCCATGTGGCAGACTCTCAAGCTTGGCGTCAAGAGCCTGCTGCTGCACAAGCTGCGGAGCCTGCTGACGATGCTGGGGGTGATCCTGGGCGTCGGCTCGGTGATCGCCATGCTGGCCATTGGCGAGGGGTCCAAGCGTGAGGCGCTCGAGCGGATTCGCCGCCTGGGCGCGGCCAACGTGATCATTCGCAGCGTCAAGCCGAACCAGGAGAACAGCGAGGAGGATTCCTCGGAAGGGGAATCCTCCAGTCGGGTCATCGATTATGGCCTGCGCTACAAAGACCTGGTCCGCCTGAAGGCCACGATCCCGACCATCGAACGGGCGGTCCCGATTACGCTGGTTCGAAAACGGGCCCAGGCAATGCACCGCGCGATCCCCAACGCCAGGATCCTGGGCACCACTCCCGACTTCCTCGCCGTCAAGAGCCTTACCGTGGGACGCGGCCGCTTTCTCAGCGATGCCGACATGACCCGGGGGAACAACGTCACCGTACTGGCCGCCGGCGCTGCCAATCGGCTCTTCAATTACGAGGATCCGCTGGGCCGGTCGGTGAGGCTGGGGACGATGGTCTTTCAGGTTGTCGGAGTACTCAGTCCCCAGGGCAGCGGAAACGCGGTGGCCGGTGGGGTCGGGTCGCAAGACCTCAACAGGGACATCTACGTCCCGCTGACCGCAGCCCGCAGTCGGTTTGGTGAACTGAAGATCATCGTGACCGCCGGCAGTGTCAACTTCGAACGCAATCAACTCAGCGAAATCACCCTGACCGTCGCCGACCAAAACCTCGTGAGCCAGACCGCTGCGATGGCCCGCAAGATCATCATGGCTCATCACTCACGAGCCAACGACATCGAAGTCCAGGTGCCGCTGGAACTTCTGCAGCAGGCCGAGGAAGAGAAGATTATCTGGAACCTCGTCCTGGGTTCTATCGCGGGCATCTCGTTACTCGTCGGTGGGATCGGGATCATGAACATCATGCTGGCCACGGTGACCGAACGGACCCGAGAAATCGGGATCCGCCGTGCCCTGGGTGCCAAGCGCAGAGACATCACGATCCAGTTCCTGGTCGAATCGATCGTGCTCTCCTCAACCGGAGGCCTGCTGGGGATCCTCTTTGGGGTCGGAGTCCCGATCGTCGTCACGTTCTTTTCCGAGATCGAATCGTACATACAGTGGTGGACCATGCCCCTGACCTTCCTGATCTCCGTCGGGATTGGTGTCGTGTTTGGAGTCTACCCGGCCCGCCAAGCCGCGATGCTCGATCCGATCGAAGCCTTGCGTCACGAATAGGCTGCGAGTATCGATGAACCGGGTCGTTCCACCGCTGTGCCTGCTGCTGGGGCTGATGTTGCTGATCGCCGGATTCGCGGTGCTCGCCACCGAGGGGCCGCAACCGAGTGTCGAATTGCACCGGGCGACGGCAAACGCCGACGACGACTACCGCAAGGTGCTCGAAGAACAACTGCGGCACGACCGCTTCAAGCGGATGGTGACCATCGCAACCCTGTTTGGCATGTCGGTCGTAATGACCGCAACCGGCTTCGTCGCGATGAAGCCTCGCCACCGTCAGCCTCGCTGAACGATCACTCGGGTGCGTCACCCGGCGGAGGAACCTGCTGCATCCGCTTGATCTTCTGCGAGGGCCAGACACCTCGCGGCAGCTCGCCGTAGGTCGGTCCCGCATTCGACGGGAATTCCCGCTGCGGCTGCGGCTGGTAAGCCTCGTTGTTCAGCTCAGCCCACATCCCGTCATCCCCGACGAGCATGACTTCGAGATCGAAGGCCAGCCGGGCGCGGTTGACGATGTAGCCCAGGCGGCCGGTGGCCACGCTGCTGAGGTTGGCACGGTAGTCGCGTTGAGCCTCGAGGAAGTCACGCGCGGTGACCGTGGCCAGCCCCAGCGACAGTTCCAGCTGCGTGCTGTACACCCGTTCCGAGGCCAGGGCGGCGCTGATCACGGAGATGTCGTACTGGACCCGGTCCAGCGAGAGTTGCCGCAGGTCCTGCCGGGCCGAGAACTTCACGTTGTCTTCCAGTGACATCAGAGACCGACGGCCGGCCTGGTAGTTAATCAGTGCCTGGCGAAAACTGTTGCGTTGCGAGCGGCGGTTCAGAGGCAGGTCCAGCGCCGCACGCAGTTCGGTCTGGCTGTCTTCAACGCTGAAATTCAGGGGCTGGTTGCCGCGAGAGGCCAGGGTGTGGCGGACGTTGAGGTTGAGTGCCGACTTCAGGTCGTCTGCGGCCAGCTTGATCGCTCGCCAGTTGTCGGCCAGCGCATTCCGTTCGTTCATCAGTTCGAATCGCTGCACTAGGGCGGTGACCATCGCGTCGTCGACGCTGATTTCGAGCTTCGGTAGGCCCGGCTGGGCACCTCCGCCCAGAGTCTCCAGCTTGACGATCAGTTGCTGGGCCTGGTCGGTCGACTGCTTGAGTTCGGCCTGGACGTTCGGGCGGGTGGCCGCTGCCCTCACCATGCGTCGGGCCGACGGCTCGAGATCGACGAGTGCCTTCAGCGTGGCATCCGCCTCCTTCTGCAACACCGAGAGTTGTTCCTGGGACTCGCCGCGAAGCAGAGTGGTCATCCGCACCAGCAGCTTCTCTGTGGCTGCTTTTCGCAAGAGGTAGGCCGCGAGCACGGCGACACGACCCGGCCCCTTCTGCTTGAGTTGATCGAAGAGCTGAAGCTGCCTGGCGGTCAGTTGTAGCCTCGCCTCGATCGAGTTCGAGGAGCCTCGAAATACCGTGATCGGGGCTGCCGGAGGCACCGCCTGCCGGATCTCCTCCAACTGTGCCCTGGTGCGATCAACCAGGACGTAGCTCTCGTCAATCCTCAAACGAGCACGCAGGACGGTCAGTTCTCCAACGTCGAGGCTCTCCTGGCTGATCTGCTGCCTGAGTTCCATCCAGGTCAGGATGCGATCCAGCAGTACCAGGTTGGTGCTGATGATATCCTCGCGGTCCTGCCGCGGACTGGCAAGTTGCTCGACGAGCCGCAACCGGGCCCTCCGCACCAGTTCGCCCGACACTTCGATCTCATCACGAAACGTCAGTGTCTCGAGTTCGGACAGGTCGATGTTGATCGGTGTTTCGGTCGGC
>CAUZJR010000340.1:0-6236 GCA_963580005.1 Planctomycetota bacterium | reverse complement strand
CGGCACGGCGGCCACCGAGGCAGCGTGGGTGGAGATCGAGGACATCGAGGTGGTCTTCACGGGACGCACGATCAACGAAAACGTAACCGTGTAGAGGTCCGAAGGCCGATACGGGGTAAGAGGGTTTTGGAGCAAGGTGACGGGGCGGCGAAGGCATTTCGAGGCCGGGACCGGAGACTCGAGGCGATGCCACTCAAGGGTGCCGATCAAACCGAAGAGGCGGCGATCAACCTGACGCCGATGATCGACATCGTGTTCCTGCTGATCATCTTCTTCCTGGTCGGGGCCCGTTTCACCGAGCAGGAACGGCAGTACGACATCCAGTTGCCCAGTTCCGACGAGGTTCAGCCTCTGACGGGCCTTCCCGATGCGTTGATCATCAACGTCCGTCGAGACGGCACGATCCTGCTGGGAGTCCAGGCGATGTCGCTGGAGGAGTTGGAGCAGGAGTTGCAGAGTGCGAAGGCGAACTTCGAGGACCAGGCGGTTGTGGTTCGTGGTGAGGGGCAGGGAATGTACCAGCCGGTGATCAACGTGCTGGGTGCTTGTCATCGGACTCAGATCACCAGGATTTCGTTGGCGTACAAGCAGGACGAGGAGGGCAACTGATGTTGCTGGCCGTCGCGGACGCCGCCCAAACGATCGGCGATTTGCTGGGGATTTCGCCCGACATCGCGGGCAAGGTGTTGTGGGGCTGCCTGCTGGCCGGCCTGTTCTTCGCCTCGATCCACCTGGTGACGATGCTGGTGACCCGCTGGGGCGACAACGACCCGAGCCAGAAGTCGCTGGTCTTTTCGATACTCGTCCACGTCTCGTGTGCCCTGGGCCTGGTGGCGATCTCGCCTCCCCCGGCGATTTCGGAGGTTCAGGTTCCGGAGGTGGAGGTGGATGTCGAGCACCAGTTGGTCGAGGCTGACGAATTGAATCCCGAGCCGGAACCGGGGAACACTCCGGTGTGGGAGCAGTTGCCCGAGACCGAGCAGCGTCCCATCGAGCGGGTGCCTCCGACGCCGCCCGAGCTGACCGAGTTGGCGACTCCCGAGCGGGTCTCCGAGGAGACGGATCGGATTGAGCCGGAGTTGAAGGATGTGCCGCAGTTGCCGGATCGTCCCGAGGCGCGTCCCGAGCCGATCGAGTTGGCAGACCGCGGCAAGCGTCAGCGCGCCGACGTGCCGTTGCTGGTGGATGATCCGACGGCGGAGAGTCGGCAGGAGGTGAGTGTGCCGACGACGAGTCGTCTGCGTCGTCCTCAGGGGCGGGCGGGGTTGCGTTCCGACGTGCCGCTCGAGCGGACTCCGACTCGAGGCTCTGTCGAGCGGCAGACGCCGCGACCTGCGGCGGTGTCTCAGCCGATGGGCTTGGAGACACCTCGCGTGGCATCGACGAATTTCCCGATCAAGCGTGCGGCCGAGGGCGACGTGATCCGTCGTCGTGAGGGTCCGGTGGCGGGTGCGGCCGACCTGAACGTGGCCGGAGCCAATTCTCCGGCAACCACCTCGGGCACAGCGGCCGGTTCACCGGCGTCGAATCGTTTCACCCGGCTCAAGCGTCGGCGGCCCGGCGGGAGCCGGGACGGCGTGCCGACCCGGCAGGCACCCGGCCGTGTCGCTCGCACACCGACGCCTCGACCCGGCACCACTCGTTCGGTGCGTGACGGGGTGGCCAGCCGCTTGTCGGTGCCGGGTCTACGACCCAACTCGGTTCGGCCTTCGGTGGCGGCGGCACCGCGACGGCGGCGCGAGTTGAGTTTGCCGGCGACGTATCGCCTGAGAACACTCACGCAACGACGGCTGGCGGCTCAGAAATACGGCGGCACCGAGGCATCCGAGCAGGCGGTCGAATTCAGCCTGGCGTGGCTGGCCCGGCACCAGCACAAGGACGGTCACTGGGATTCGGATGGCTTCTCGACTCACTGCCCCGGCGGCCAACGCTGCCAGGACCCCGGTGGGCGGGGCTTGCATGGTGACCCGAGTCGGCCCGAGGCGGACCGCAGGGCGGGTCTGCATGCCGATGCGGGGATCACGGCGCTGTCGCTGCTGGCGTTTTTGGGTGCGGGGTACACGCATGAGGAGGGTTTGTACGCCGATGAGATCAACCGGGCGATCAACTGGTTGATTGGGCAGCAGCAGACGAGCGGATTTTTGGGTAGCCGGGCGACCCGGTATGCGAAGAACTACTGCCATGCGATTTCGACGTATGCGTTGGCCGAGGCGTACGGGATGCAGACGGACAAGACGCGGAATGTGCGGTTGAGGACTGCGGTCACCCGGGCGGTGGCCTACATCGTCTCGCAGCAGCATCCCGAGACTGGCGGCTGGCGGTACGTGAAGGGGCAGGAGGGGGACATGAGCATGTTTGGTTGGCAGTTGATGGCGCTGAAGAGTGCCGAGATTGCCGGCCTGAGTGTTCCGGAGAAGTCCAAGGACCTGATGTTTCATTTTGTGAATAGTCGCAGCCGGGGTCGATTCAAGGGGTTGGCGTCGTACCGTCCCGAGGAGCAGGTGACACCGACGATGACTGCCGAGGCGTTGTTTTCGAAGCAGATGCTGGGGATCAAGCGAGACCATCCGGCGAGTCGCGAGGCGGTTGAGTACCTGAGCCTGCAGAAGCCGAAGTTGTCCGAGACGAACCTGTACTACTGGTATTACGGGACATTGGCGATGTACCAGTACGGTGGCGAGTCGTGGCAGAAGTGGAACGGGAGTCTGCGGAACCTGCTGGTGGCGACTCAGCGTCAAGATGGTCATGCCAAGGGGAGTTGGGACCCCAGGGGCCCGTGGGGCAGTCATGGCGGCCGCATCTACGCAACGGCATTGAGCACATTGTGCCTGGAGGTGTATTACCGCTTCCTGCCTCTGTACCAGCTCAACGACCGGGCCTCGCGCTAGCCGCCCAACCCATAAAGTGGACGCCACGCAACGCACCAACTAGACTGATCCACCGTCCCGCCCACACCGTCAGCCGACGACCGCTGGTCCCTTAGCTCAGTCCGGTTAGAGCGCTCGGTTCACATCCGAGAGGTCACTGGTTCAAATCCAGTAGGGACCACTGAGCCCGAAACCGTCCCCTCGCCCCGGGCCGCACTCGTCCGCAAAGCCTTGCAATCCGCAGGTTTGCCGGGATTGGTCATTTTCGGCTGCGACGCCTTGCGAGGCAAAACGGCAGGTTGCTGCAGCGCATTTTGCAGCGCGCTGTCCTGGGTGGATCTGGCGGGTTGAACGCCGGGGCTGGGGTGGGGAGACTGGGAGACCGTGTCCGAGCCTCGGGGTACTTCCGTGCCATCCTCGTCAGTCCAACAACGCAGACGGCGACGCTGGCTGTTCCTCCTGATGGTCCTGGCCGGAGTGGAGACCTGCGGCTGGGCGATCGATTCGGTCTGGGAGTTCCGTCGTCGGCTGTTGTTGGGGTACCGTCAACAGGCCGTCGATCGTCCGGTCTCTCCACAACGGCACCGGCAACCTGACGCCACCCCGGCGACCGCGGCCGCCGGGCGAGAGAATGATGATTCCAGGCTGTTCGTACGTCCCCGCCGTGACGTCCCCACCATCGGCCAGGAACTGGTCGTCGGCGGACGCGTCATCCCGGATGTCTGCTACACGACGGCGCAGGTGGCGCTCTCGCCCGACGAGGACATCACCCGACGTGGCAAGCAGGTGTTCCTCCTGGGAGGATCCGCAGCCTACGGTTACCCGTACAACGACAGCAATTCGCTGGCCGGAGAACTCCGCAACGCGCTGAACCGACCGACAAACTCCGCAGAACGCGGTCCCTCCCCTCCGGCCTCCTTCCAGGTGCACAACACCGCCTTCCCGGGCTGGAACTCTCACGACCTGGTTCCGGTCGCCCGGAAGATCGCCAGGTCATTTCGTCCACAGATCGTCATCATCTTCACCGGGAACAACGAGTGGGTCCGTTGGCGACCCGAATCGTGTCATCGACCGGTGCCCGGACAAGCCCCGTCAATCGGCAGCCCGGGCCGTCAATGGCGACCGCGGGACGGATCTCGTGAGACCACTCAACGTCTGCTCGAGCATCTCGCTCACAGCCGCGCCCTCGCGGTTGTCCAGTACGTCGCATTTCGCTGGCAACGACAGGGGCTGATGGCCGCGGCACGAGAGGCCCACCTGGCTCGATTCGAGGCGACCTACCGGATGCACGTCGAGTTGACTGGATCCGGGTATGCCCTGAAGCATCCGGCCGACCTGGCTCGATTCGATCCGGCTCTCTGGAAAGTCTCCAAGGAGATCTACCTGGGCAGGTTTCGCCGCAACCTCGTCGAGATGATTCGGACGTTCCGGGGTTGCCGGATCGTGCTGATAACCATCCCTTTCAACTACCGACTCTCGCCAGCCTGGAATCACAGGCAGCCGTTGGCATCGGATCCGCGGTGGCAGTCGTCGATCCGGAAGTCGCTCGACACGGCGACAACGCAACTCGAGCAATCCGACCCGGCCGCGGCAATACGAACGCTGCGGGCGGCACGGCGAGATTCCTGCGAATCTCCACTGCTCCACCACATCGAGGGCGAATGCCTGGTTCGATTGGGACGAATGCGGGAGGCCGAATCCGCCTTTGCCCGGTGTCGGGAGCAGATGGTCGGGCACCTGGGTGGACGACTGAGTGTCAACCGGGTGATCCGCAGCGTCGCCCGTGAGACCGGATGCGATCTTCTCGACGCCCGCAAACTGTTTGACCGGAAGCAAGATGCACTTGACGGGTTCTTCAATCGCGATCTGATCCATGATGACTGCCATCCCACACCGCTGGGCCATCACCTGCTGGCCGTTGCCTTACGGGAAGTCCTCCGCTCCGAGGACACCAGTCCGACACAGCAGAGCACCAGGTGAGTGGCGTGGGAGTTGGCCGGGCCGGAAAGTCAAACACCAGACAGATTGTCGAAACAGCCCCGACGGGAAGCGGATCGTCAGCGGCAGTTGGGACAACACGCTGAAGGTCTGGGACATCTCGTCGCTAGACACGTCCAAGTAGCCGTCATCTCGACGGCCCCACCGCCCGACCCCGGTGTGGTTGGTTCGGATCCAGCGGGTTGAACGCCGGGGCTGGGGTGGGGAGACTGGGGGCCGTGTCCGAGCCTGGGGAGATGTGATGAGAGTTCTTCTGGCGCTGCTGTTGGTTGGGATCGCTGGGTGTGGTGGGGGTTCCTCGCCGCCCGGTGAAGGTGCGGTTCCGACGCCGGAGGGATCTCAGGCGAAGGTGGACAAGTCGTCTGCTCCAGCGGTTGATACCGATCCCGTCGTTGCCGTGTTGAAGATGCACGAGGCCTATATCAAGCAAAATGAACAGGGCGAGGTTGTTGAAGTAATCACCGACGCGGGCCTGGTGCATCTTGAGGGACTGAACCACCTAAAGATCAAGCGAAATGAACAGGGCGAGGTTGTTGAAGTAATCACCGACGCGGGCCTGGTGCATCTTGAGGGACTGAACCACCTAAAGCATCTTGATCTCGAGTTCACCCAAATCACCGACGCAGGACTGGTGCATCTCAAGGGGCTTACCAAACTGGAGACGCTCAGCCTCAATTTTACCAAGATCACCGACGCGGGGCTGGTGCACCTCAACGGGCTGACCAGCCTACAGAGTCTCAACCTCTACGGCACCAAGATCACCGGCACCGGGCTGGTGCACCTCAGGGGGTTGACCAAGCTGCAAGCCCTCAGGCTCGACGGTACCAAGATCACCGACGCGGGGCTGGTGCATCTCAAGGGGCTGACCAGCCTGCAAACGCTCTCCCTCGGCACCACCCAGATCACCGACACCGGGCTGGTGCATCTCAGGGGGATGACCAATCTGCAAGCCCTCAGGCTCGACGCCACCAAGGTCACCGACGCGGGGCTGGTGCATCTCAAGGGGCTGCAACTGACGAGCCTGGGCATTCCCAATGACGCCAAGACTGACCTTGGCCTGAAGCACTATCTCGCAGCCTTGGAGACGCACACCGCCCTCAACCTCAGCGGTTGGAAGATCACTGACGCGGGGCTGGTGCATCTCAAGGGGCTGACCAACCTGCAGAAGCTCAACCTCTACCGCAACCAGATCACCGACGCGGGGCTGGTGCATCTCAAGGGGATGACCAACCTGCAAGCCCTCAGGCTCGACGCCACCAAGGTCACCGACGCGGGGCTGGTGCATCTCAGGGGGATGACCAACCTGCAAGCCCTCAGGCTCGACGCTACCAAGGTCACCGACGCGGGGCTGGTGCACCTCAAGGGGCTGCA
>CAUZJR010000339.1:0-6283 GCA_963580005.1 Planctomycetota bacterium | reverse complement strand
CGAAGCGGATGTGGCGATCGGGGTTCGAGAGGTGAGGCCACAGCGATTCACTGACTCCAACGGGCCCGGGTCGGTGCATCGCTTCGAGTTGCCGACGAAGGGTCCGCTGGGCGGCTCCGTCGGAGTTCCTGGCGTCGACCGCCTCGGTCGATTCATTGCCGTCGTAGTAGACGCGGTACAAACCCGATTGGGTGCGTCGGCCTCCGATCGTGAAGTACATCGCTCCGTCAACAGGGTTGATCACGACGTCGGTCAGAGGCAAGGGTGCGGCCGAGAGGAACCGTTCGATGGTGCCGGTGTAGGTCGAACCCTTGGGTTTCATGTGAACGGCATACAGGATGCCGTAGCTCCAGTCCGACAGGAACAGGGCCTTTTGGTACTTGGCGGGGAACTTGCCCCCGGTTCCGAATGTGATGCCGGTGGGGCAGCCCGGTCCGATGTCGACGACCGACGGCAGGCTGTCGGGGTAGGAGGTGGACCACTTGCCGGTGCCGCTCCGCCAGCCGAACTCGCTGCCGGATGTCACGTGGCAGACCCGGGTCGGACGGTACCACGGTGAGCCGATGTCCCATTCCATGTCGGCGTCGAAGGTGAACAGTTCGCCGTCGGCATTGAAGGCAATGTCGAACTCGTTGCGGTATCCGACGCTGACCAGTTCCCACTCGGTCCCGTCAGGATTGATCCGGGCGATCCATCCGCCGGGAGCCATCTTGCCCACCGCGTGCCCGCCCGCATCCCACATCCGCTCGTGCAGGATGTCCTCCTGCCAGGTCCGCGGCACCACCGACTTCTCCATATTCACCAGGTTGGTGTGGTTGCCGGCACAGACGTAAAGCGACTTTCCGTCGGGAGCGAGGATCACAGCATGAGGACCGTGCTCACCTCCGCCGGGTACGGCCCGCAGCTTCTTGACCGTGTCGTACTGATCGTCGTCGTCGCTGTCGGTGACCCGGTACAGGCCTCCCCCGGGACCGTTGGTCATCACGTACAGGCTGTCGAAGGCGTGGACGATGCCGTGAGCCATGCCGATCTTGGCGGGGATGGTCTCGAGCTTGATGCCCTGGCTCGATTTGCCGATCGGCGGCACGGTGATGCGGTACATCTTGCCGTACTGGTCCGATGTGATCAGTCGGCCCTTCGGATCGGTCGCCAGTGAGACCCACGAACCCTGTTCCTTGATCGGGACCGAGTACAGCAACTCGACACTGAAGCCCGGAGCCGCCTTGATCCGCTCCACGGGCGTCGCCTGTGGTGCGGCAGGACGCTTCCGCTCTAGTGTTATGGCCGCCAGTTCCACCCGGCCCCGGCGGTTGCCCGGATCAAGTCTCAACTGCACCAGGTCGCTGTCGGTGTGGAAAAAGATGTGGTAGTCGGCCCAGGCGTCACCGCCGGCCCGGAACTGGAACACCTCCGAACGTGCCTCGCTGAAACCCGATTCGGCCTCGGTCCCCCAGAACAACTGGCCGTTGAGTCGCCCGCGGAAACGGGCCCTCAGCGTCAACCGGTGCCAGCCGCTGGTGACCTGGACCGGGGCAACCATGTGCGGGTCGTTCCCCGTGCACTGGATCCTCAACACGCCGTCGCCGACCGACAGCTTGCAGTCCTTCACCGCGGTCCAGCCCGAGGTGTTCTCCTTGAAGCTCCAGGCGGCCAGGGTCTTCGCCTGGTCAGCTGCTGCTTCCGCTGCCGTGGTGGTTGCCGTGGTTGTTGCTGTGGTGAGGCAGGCCAGGAGAAAGAGACGAAGGTGGCGCATGGCGGCTCCAGCGGTGGGTTCGCGAGTGTGCTCGGCCCCTAGGTTAAGTGGTGTCAGTCGACGTGGTCAATCAGGTGCCACCCCAACGGCACCAGGCCGCTTTGCTAGACAAAAGCCTGGGTCACGGCACGTCCGTTGTCGGTGATGGGTACCGGGCGGACGCCGTCGTAGAGTTCTCTGGCGGGGTTGATCCCCAGTGCGGAGTAGATGGTGGCGTGCAGGTCGGGGATCGAGACGGGGTGCTGCAGGATTTTCTTTCCCAGTTCGTCGGTCGTGCCGATGGCCTGTCCGGTTTTCAGTCCCCCGCCGGCCAGCACGACGCTGAAGGCCTTGCTGTAGTGACCTCGGCCGCCCCCCTTGTCGAACTCGGGTGGTCGGCCGAATTCCGAGGCGATCACGATCAGGGTGCGGTCGAGTCGGTCACGTTTTTCGAGATCCGAGATCAGGGCGGCGAAGCCCTGGTCGAGCTGGTCGATCAGGCGGTGCTGTTGCTGTTGGCCTTCGTTGTGAGTGTCCCAGCCGGTGCCGTTGATGAAGTTCAGGTTGAACGCGACCTCGACAAACCGCACTCCCGACTCGACCAGCCTGCGTGCCAGCAGGCAGCGTTGTCCGAATTCCGACCCATACCCGCTGCGCAGCGCATCGCTTTCGGTCTTCAGGTCAAACACGCTCATGAACTTCCGCCCGGCCAGTTTCAGTCCCAGGTCGGCGGCAGCCGAGTAGTCTCGGACCCGCTTGTCGTCGGGGTTCTTGCCGATGAATCTCTGGCGGATGCGGCCCAGCAGTGTTTCCCGCCGCGCCTGGCGTGCCGAGTCGACTCCACGGGGCCGTTGCAGCCCCGTCGGTCCCGATTCGGTATCGGTCAGGTACAGGAATCCGGACCTGGCCCCCAGGAATCCCGGTCCCCGGCTGGCGCTGGGGTACCCCATCACGACATAGGGCGGCACGCCGTCTCCGGCGGCACCCCGCTGGTGGGCGACGACCGAGCCGATCGAGGGGTAGGTGGTGGTCCCCGAAGGAGGCCGACCGGTGTGCATCCGGTTTGTGGCCGCGGCATGCTCGTCGATCACCTCGTGATGGACACCCCGCAGCAGCAGGCAACGGTCCATCAGGCGGGCCGAGCGTTTGAGGTGTTCGCACAGTTGAATGCCGGGCACGGAGGTGGGGATCGGGTCGTAGTACGAACCGGCGACCTTCTTGCCATCACCCTTCCGCTTCGGGTCCCAGGTATCGATGTGGCAGGCTCCTCCGCCAAGCCACAACATGATGCAGTTCTCTGCCTTGCCCAGCGGCGGACCCGATTGCTTCCCCGACTGCTGGCGTGGCTGCTGGTCGGCCAGGCCGATTGCCGGAGCCAGCGTGGTCGCCGCCGCGGCCTGTTGCAGGAAGCGGCGACGGGAATCGGTTGGTCGGAACATGCTGTCGGTCATGGTGCGAATACGAACTCCGGAGAATTCACCAGGGCCCAGATCACGTCCTCGGCCCGCTCACGCCACTTCCCATCCAGTCTGCGGGTCGGCGGATCACCGTCGCGGACGCGTTGTTCGAGCGCGAGTTTCAGGCGAGTGGCTTCGGGATGCAGGTGGTTGGACCACGACACACGAGTCAGTCTGCGGCTGGGTGGCGGCTGTCGCCTGGCACCGGCGATGCGGCGTTTGGAGAAGCCGGGTGCGAGCAGTTCGAGAAGCTCGGCTTGCTCCTGGGGCGTCGGTGGTCGTGACAGGATGCTGAGATGGACGCGGTTGATGATGTCGGGCAGTGACAGCTCTGACATCAACAGGTCGGTCAGCACGTGGTCATCGCTGAGCGTGACGGTGCGTTGCGAGGCGGTGCTGTTGGCCAGGGCCAGTGGCTGGAGCACGGTCATCGTGCCATCGCGGAGCGTGGTCGGATGAGCCCGGCTTTCGCGCCAGCCAAACGCCATCAAGACGTCGACCACGCTGCGGGCCGCGGGCAGGGCCAGCGCCGGCCGGTCCCGTTCGTTGCTCAACGCGGCAAACTCCCACGATCGCCGGGGAATGCCCAGGTTCAGAAACGTGTTCGCCCCCCGTCGACCCTCGGGATCGAGTGTCAGGTACTCGGTCCGCATCGGCTTGCCGCTGACCACGAACAGCGAGTCGACAATCTGCTCGGCAGCGAGACGTCGTCTGAGTGGAGCGGCTGCGGGAGGAGTCTCTGTAGAGGCCGCGTGGTGGGAAAGCACGGGGCGTTGGTAGGCCCGCGACTGGAAGATGAGATCGGCGACGTGCTTCAGGTCATATCCACTGCGGATCAGTTCCCGTGCCAGGAAATCGAGCAGTCGCGGATAGGCCGGCTTGGCCTCGTGCCAGTCCTCGACCGGCTCGACGAATCCCCAACCGAGGTACCGTTTCCAGATCCGGTTGACGAGCACCTGGGCGAACCGGGTGTTGGTGGGTGAGGTGACCAGGGCCGCCAGTCGTTCGCGGGGATTGTCCTGATCGCGGAGGACTCCGTGGGGCAGGTCGCCTCGAGCCAGCTCGGCAAATGGCCAGGCGGGGTCGATCGTGGTTCCCGGTTGCAGGGTGACCTGGACCGGTGAATCGGCGGAGGGTGATCCTCCGGGAACGGTGCTGGTCTTGGGGAGCGTGAGGGGTTTGCGATTGAGCATCGCGGCGAGGTTGAAGAGCTGTTCCTGTCGGAAGGGGTGATAGGGTGCGTCGTGGCAGCGGGCGCATTTCAACTGGATGCCCAGGAATGCGGTGCCGATCACGTGGGCCTTGGCAGCCATCGGGACGTCGTTCTGAGTGGCCATGGCGAACCCGGCCGGTCCGCCTCCGTACTGGCTGCCCTGCATCATTACCAGCTCGGTCACGAACCGGTCCATCGCCTTGTTGTCTCGGAACGACTCGTGAATCCAAAACCGGAACGGGCCGGTGTTGTTGAGCTTGGGCTTGAGGATCCCGGGGTTCTCGGCCAGGACGTCCTGCCAGTATCCCACCCAGTGGTCGGCCCACCTGGTGTCGGCCAGAAAGCGGCGGATCGCATCAGGCCGCCGGGTGGCAGCGGGTAAAGCGACGAACCAGTCGATTTCCTCGAGCGACGGGACGACTCCGGTGGTGTCGAGCACGAGGCGTCTGAAGAAGGTGTGGTCATCGACGACCGCGACTCGGAGACCGTCCGCGCCAGAATCCTGTAGCCATCGGTCAACGGCCGGTGTGCCGTTGTCGCCGGGAGGCAGACTCCGGGCCGAGATCATCCGCCGGGCCAGCTTGTGCCGATTTGCCCAGTGCTTCTGTTCGAGTGGGTCGCTGGCTCGACGTCGTTCGTCGTTCCACAGGACCAGTTGTTGAGAATAGGACAGGACGTAGCGGTCCCAATCGACCGCCGAGAGTCCTCGTGGCGTTTTTTGGTGACCACCCAGCAAACGAAACGGCTTGCCCTGGGCTGCGTAACCCACCAGGAGCTCACCAAGTTCGGTTCGTACACCGGCCCCACCGACGAACGTCTCGAGCAGAATGACGTGGCCGCCGGGTGGCGGCTTGACGAGTGTCACGCTGACGAGGGCCTGGTTGTGGCCTGGCGAGAGATCCAGCAGGTCTTTGCGTTGGCTGGGTACGGCGGCCGGGACAGCCTCGTGTCCGCTGGCGTTGCGGCTCAGGAACCCGGTGGAGGCGATCAGCTTGCCGTTGATCTGCAGGCGGGAGGCGTTGCGTGCTCGGACCAGGAACTGGTACTTGCCGGCGGGCAAGTCCACTCGGATGCGAGCCCGCAGCAGGAAGGGTGCGGGTCGGTCGACGATCAGGCCCTGGTTTGAGTACCTGCGAGGGAGTCCGATCCAGCCGGCGGCTGGCTGTTGCCAGCGTTCGATCGGGCGTGACCGCGGGAAGTCCCACGACGTCTTGGCCGGGATCCCCTCGAGCACCTCGACCAATACCGCGTCGTCGGGCACCTGTGCATCGGCGATCTCGGCCAACCCGCGTTCCTCGGCCGCCTCGGTCGCACAGGCCGGCGTGATCAGCCCACCGCAGATCAGCCCCAGGAAGGCGAGCAGGTTGCGTGAGTGGAACATCAACAGGACTCCGGTCACCAGAGGTGAGATTCCAGAATAATGCCGTCTCATGAGACCGGTCAATTCGCTACTCGGCACCGATGGCGATCAATCGTGAATCGGTTCTCAGCAGCAGCTTGCCGCCTGAAACGGCCGGAGTGGACCTCGAAGCCTCACCCAGTGGGTTCTTGCCCAACAGCTTGTACTCGGGACTCGCCGCCACGACGACAACGACACCCTTGGCGTTGATGGCAAACAGGCGACCGTCGACACAGATCGGTGAGCCGAAGAACTTGCCACCAATCCGTTCGCGCCAGACACTCTTGCCGGTCTTCATCGACACGCAGGAGACGATGCCGACATCGGCCCAGAGATACATGTGGTCCTGGTAGACCAGCGGCGTGGGGATGTGCGGCACCGACTGCGACACGCGAAACGTCTCGGACACCTCGTCCACCTTCTTGCCCGGTCGCACGGCGACGATGTTCTTGCGGGCGGTGGTGAAACCGCTGGATCCGATC
>CAUZJR010000338.1:0-6300 GCA_963580005.1 Planctomycetota bacterium | reverse complement strand
CCTGGTGGCCATGTCGGCGGCCGACCGCGGCAAGGTGATCGCCCGGGGAGGACCGCTGGCAGCGGTGCTGGGCAACCAGTCGCAGGTCGCCATGGTCCGCGCACTCGAGGAACTCTCGGAACGCCCCTCCGGCGACGCCGGCCAACAGGGACGCAACTGGGTCACCTGGCGAGGACGTCACGATCGCTCGGCCCAGGCAGACCCGGCCGTGCCCGGAGCCCGGCCGCAGTGGTCGTTCTCGACCTTCGAGCGAGAACTCGACGATGCCAAACGGCAGGACCGCCTCGGAGAAGCCCTCGGCGATCTCGGCCGGTTGGAGACCAAAGAACGGGCTCGCGATGGACTGCTGCTGCCGGCCGTCGACCCGCTGGTCATCGGCGACGTGGTCGTTTTCCGCAGCCTGTTCGACATCAAGGCGGTGAACCTGTCCACCGGTCGGCTGCTGTGGGACAGCATCACCGTCGATCCGGCCTTCGAGAGGATTCTCGATGGAGACGTCCCCAGCTACTCGGTCGCCGGACGCACCATGCGGCAGTCACTCACCGAGTTGTACCTCGGCCAACGTGCCTGGTACGACCGCACCATCGGGTCACTCTCAAGCGACGGGCGACAGGTCTATGCCGTCGACTGGGTGGGGGTACTCGGACTGCAGGTCTTCACGCCCAGGGGCCTGGGTCGAGAGCCCGATTCGGCGGCGCCGTGGGTGCCCCGCCAGCACAACAGCCTGCTGGCCTTCGACCTGGCCAGCGAGGGCATGCTGGCCTGGGAACTCGGTGGACCGGCCGGAGATCGCGAAAATGAGATCGATGGCACGTTCTTCCTGGGACCTCCGCTGCCACTGGGCGGACGACTGTACTGCCTGGGCGAGCGGGACGGGGAGATCCGCTTGCTGGCGATTCACCCCGATGGGCCGCATCGAACCGACCAGCAGGATGCGACCGCACTGGAATGGTCACAGGGGATCGCTCAACCGGAATTCAACATCCTGACCCACCCCGGCCGACGACTCGCCGGCCTGAGCCCCAGCTACTCAGACGGAGTGCTGGTCTGTCCGACCGAGGCAGGACTGGTGGTGGGCATCGACGTGGCACGGCGACAACTGCTGTGGTCCTACTCGTACCACCCCACCCACGGCCAACTGAGCTACAGCGCCCAGCAGGCGATGCGGCGGATGCTGATGTCCAACCGCATTGCCCAACTCTCTCGCAACGAAGGCTGGTTCGACTCGGTCCCGGTGCTCTCACGCGGTGCGGTCATCCTCACGCCTCGAGATTCCGATCAACTGCACTGCCTGGATCTCGAAACCGGCCGACTGCGATGGAGCCGATCTCGAGGACAGGCACACTTCGTCGCCGCCGTGCACCAGGACAAGGTGGTGCTCGTCGAACGAGGTCGCGTGCAGGCCTACCACCTGAACACCGGCCACGCGGCGTGGTCCATGCCGACCCCGATACCCCGGCCGACCGGTGTCGGAGTCCGGGTCGGAAACCTCTACCACCTGCCCGTGGAATCTCGAGACGCCGCCGGGTCAGATAACGCCCAGGCAGTCCGCCGGGGAGCCATCATCACGATCGACCTGCAGACCGGACGACTGATGGCTCGGACCGAATTGGCCGACGGACGACTCGTCGGACACCTCGTCGGATCCGCTGGCCGGCTGATCGGACTCTCGCACAACGAACTGGTCGCCTTCGAAAGCGACGACACGCTGCAGGATCGGATCGCCTCGCGACTGAATCGCGACTCGCAGGATGCCACGGCGCTGGCGATGCGAGGGCGAAGGAGACTGCATCGGGGAGAATACGAGCCGGCGGTGGTCGACCTGGCCGAGTCGTTCAAAGCCAGGCAGGACCCCGATGTCCGACGCCTGCTCGTCCAGGCACTGCTCGATGGACTCAGATTCGATTACTCCCGCTACGCCGACCAGGCCACCAGGCTCGAAACACTGCTCGCCTCCGATGACGAACAACTCGCCTTCCGACGACTGAGAGCCGCCGGACTGTCACGGACCGGGAAAGTCGTCGAGGCCTTCGACGAATACCTCAAGCTGCGACACTCCGGCAACAAGTCCCCCACGACCACCCCACCGCAGCCCCCACCGCAGCCCCCACCGCAGCCCCCACCGCAGCCCCCACCGCAGCCCCCCAACTCACTCGGAAGCGCCAAGCGGAGTCAGTTGGAGACGATCAACGAGGATCTTGCGGTGCGGCGGACTCACTGGGTTGCTTCGCGTTTGATCGGTGTAGACCGTCGGGCGACGGACTCGCAGAAGACCGCCCTGGCTGCCAGGCGGAAGATGCTGTTTGATAAGGCTGTGGCGACCGAGGGTTCTGCCGGCGTGGTCGCACTGAAGGAAGTCGTGACACTTTTTGACGGTCACCCGATCGCCGATCTGGCTCGAGTCAAGTTGCTCGAACGGCTCGACGGGAAGACTCCGGCGGTCGAGCGAGAACGGTTGTTGCTGGCGCTGCGGTCGGCCCGGGACCTTGCTGTTGCCGGCCGATCCACCGCGGAGCTGGCCCGGCTGTGGTCGGCTCAGCAGAAGCCTTCGGCAATCGCCGTGCTGCGAGACGAGCTGCGGAGTGGTCGTTTTGCGAGGGTCGAGTTGGCACCGGGGCGGACCGGCCAGGCCACGGTGGCCGCCTGGCACAAGGATCCCACTCGCAAGGCACTCGTCGAGACTCTGCCCGCGTGGAAGACGGGCACGGTGACGGCCACCAGCAGCGTGAACGAGGAGCGGCGGACCAGCGTCAACACCTACCCGATTCCCTTCTTCGGTCGCAGGCCGTTGGCGTGGCGAGGCTGGAGCTTCCGGTTGGACAACCGGCGGCAGTATGTGATCGGCTACGACGACCGCGGCCGTGAACGCTGGCGACTGACAACCGTCGGTGACCTGGCCGTGCCCGGCAGCGAGGCGAAAGTGCCGTACGCGTTCGAAGGGAACCAGGTGCAGGCCCGTGGGCACCTGCTGCTGATCGTGCTGGGGAACCGCCTGGCCGTCATCGATGGCCTCGGTGACCAACAGCACCCTCATGTGCTCTGGCGACGCAATCTCTACGAAGGCAAAAACGGCGTGCAGTCGCGGATCGTGCGATTGCCCGGTGTGCTGGGTCCCGGACCGAGGTGGTTCAAGATGACCGACGCGACCGGACGACCCCTGGGACACGTCGGACGACTCGGGACCAGACGGCTGACCTACCAGGTCGGAACCGCGATCGAAGCGGCCGACTCGCTTACCGGAAAGGTACTGTGGCGACGTAGCGGTCTGCCGCGAGGCTGCCGGGTCTATGGCACCGATCGGTTTGTCTGTGTCGAGCCCGACGGGCGAAACGAGGTGCTGGTGCTCGATGCTTCCGACGGGACCGCCGTGGCAACCCGTTCGCTGCCGGCGTCCGACGAGTTGATCAGCCGGGTGGGACAGTGCGTGGTCAGCCGACGGACCAGCGAAACGACGCAGACCGTTGAGGCCTTCGACCTGGTCACCGGGAAAGACGTGTTTTCAGTCGAGCTGGCCGGTGACCTCAGGCCGGTCATCACCGCACGACAGAACGTCGGGTTGCTCGAACCCACCGGCCGGTTCCGGGTGCTCGATGTCGCAGAGGGCCGAGTGCTCGTGGATGCGAAGATCAAGTTGCCGCCAGAGCCCGTGCCGCAGTCATTCGTTGTGCTCGAAACCTCGCGGCAATTCCTGTTGATGGTCAACCAGCCAAGTTCCACCAAGGTCCGAGGCACGTCGACCCGGGCCGTGACCGTCAACGGGTTGGCCTGGGCGTTTGATCGCACCGAGAGATTGGCCGAACGGGGTGGGCAGGGCGGGCAGGTCGGAAAAGTCGGGCGAGGCAAACAGCCGGTTTCGGAGAATGCCAGTTGGGGGCCGGTGAAGATCCAGAACCAGGCGATTGAATTGGACCAGCCTACGCACCTGCCCGTGCTGACGTTTGCCAGCCGTGTCTACCGTCCTGTGCAGAACGTCCTGCAGCAGCGGCCTCGGACCGAGTACGGCGTGCTGGTGCTCGATGTCCGCAACGGCAAGATCGTGCACACCGAAACCAGCTCCCTGCCGGTCAGTGCCATGCGAGCCGTCTCGAGTCGTGTCAGCCAGAGAGTGACGCTGGAGTTTTACCGCACGACGATCGCCCTGGACTTCAGCGACTAGGCTCAGGGGTCAGACCCCGTGTCTTCCAGTCGCTCATGACCGAGCAATGGAACCTGAGACTCAAGTCGGTTCTTCACACCCGCTCGGCCACGCTGTAGGTCTCCTTCGGATCAGCCGTCCGCGACACCAGCAGCTCGGCCAGCAGCCCCAGCGACAGCACCTGGCCACCCAACAGCAGCGATGCGGCCGAGTAGACCAGCATCGGCAGGTGGTTCTTGCCGATCTCGGGGTCCATTCCCTGGGCCTTGCAGGAGATCCAGAGCCCTGCCAGGAAGCCCAGTCCCAGCAGGCCGAGTCCCAGGAAGAACAGTCCCCACGCCCCGAGCATGTGACCGGGTCTCTGGCCGTAGCCGGTCAGGAACTTGACCGTCAGCAAGTCGAGAAATCCTCGCAGGAATCTCCGCACACCGTACTTCGATTGGCCGTGTTCACGAGGTCGATGGTTGACCGGTTGCTCGGCCACCTTGAAGCCGTGGGCGTGAGCCAGCACGGGGATGAACCGGTGCAACTCGCCATAGATCTTCACGTCGCGGGTCACCTGGTGGCGAAACAGCTTCAACCCGCAGTTGTGGTCGTGAAGTTTCAGCCCGGTCAGCCATCCGATCATGGCGTTGAAGACCTTGCTGGGCAGGACCTTGTGCCAGGGATCCAGTCGATGTTTCTTCCAGCCGTTGACGACGTCGTGGCCTTCGTTGAGTCGAGCGATCAGGCCGGGGATCTCGGCGGGGTCGTCCTGCAGGTCGGCGTCCATCATCATCACCAACTCACCTCCGGCCGCCTTCATACCGGCCGTCAACGCGGCCGCCTTGCCGAAGTTCCGCCTCAACCGGATCCCCGAGACCTGGGGTTGGGTTTCGGCGAGCGAGCCGATCACGTCCCACGACCCGTCTCCGGACCCGTCGTCCACCAGGATCAGTTCCCACTCGATCCCCTGTTCGCTGCACGTCGCTGCGATCTGAGCATGCAGCTCGACCAGGCTCTGCTCTTCGTTCAGGACGGGGACGACGATCGAGAGCATCGGCGGTGGGGATCCGTCGTGGAGGATGGGGCAGGGCGATGACCATTGTATAGTGCCACCGAGCCGATCGCCGCCGTTTCGAGCGTCATCAGCCGGTCGCGTGACGCGTCAACTCGTGGTGGAGGTGAGCGACCTGGGGCAGGATCAGCCGCTCGATCCCCAGCCGTACCGCCGCGGTCGAGCCGGGCAGGGCGAACAGGGGACGTCCCGAGGCGATCCCGCCGACGGCTCGGCTGAGCATCGCCGCGGCACCGATCTCCTCGAAACTCAGCATCCGAAACAACTCGCCGAACCCGTCCAGCCGCTTGTCGAGCCGGGCCGAGATGGTCTCGTAGGCCGAGTCGCGGGCCGAGATGCCGGTACCGCCGGTGGTGATCACCACTCCGACGGCTGGATCGCCGAGCGCCGAGTCCAATGCCAGGGCGATGGCATCCGGGTCGTCGCTGACGATCTCGTAGTGGGCCACGCTGTGACCGGCCGCCTCGATCGATTCACGCAGCAACAGGCCGCTCTTGTCAGTCGCCTCGGTGCGGGTGTCCGAGAGCGTGATGATGGCAAAGCCGATGGCGCCGACGCCCGAGGAGGCTTGCTCGTGATCCCGATGACTCGATTCGGGCCCCGATGTGCTCATGATGCGTCCCGCCGATGCACGGCCCAGCCGGCAATCTCGACACGCGTGGTGAACAGTGTCTTGCCGGCGGCGATGTAGAGTGTCTTCATGTCGTCGCCACCGAAGGTCACGTTGGTCAGCACGTCCTCGACGATCGGGATCCGGCCCTTGAGCTCGCCGTCGGCAGTGACCACCCAGATCCCCGGTGGGATGTCGGAGCTTTCGTGAGGGCCTCGCGAACGGGTGATGCCCGCGGCGATGTAGAGGTTGCCCTGGCTGTCGACGGTCATGCCGTCTCCGCCGCGGCCGGGTGCAAAGTCGTAGACGACACGCTGGCCCGAGGGGGTGCCGTCGGCTGAAAGATCAAAGGCCCAGATCTTGCGGTTGCCGCCCACGACCGGGCAACTGTCGACCAGGTACAGGAGGGTTTCGTCGGGGGAGAGATGAATGCCGTTGGGACGCTGGATCTCGGGCTGGGTCAGGATGCGGGTCACCGAGCCGTCGGTGTCGATGCGG
>CAUZJR010000337.1:0-6313 GCA_963580005.1 Planctomycetota bacterium | reverse complement strand
CTTGTGGGCAAGATCCCACCCCGCCGGTGACTCCAGCGGGCTGGTGCGTTATCCAAACAGCTCGGTCAACGCACGTCCCTCTTCGACCAGCGGCGTGGGTTTGCCCTGGGGGTCGGGGATGCGGGTGTGTGGCGAGATGCCGAGTGAGTGGTAGATGGTGGCGGCCAGGTCGGCGGGGGTGACCGGCAATTCGGCGGGATAGGCCGAGTGCTTGTCGGAGACACCGTGGATCAACCCGCCCCGCACGCCGGCCCCGGCCAGCAGCATCGGGAAACAGTACGACCAGTGGTCGCGGCCATCCTGGGATCCACGGTTCTCGAATTTCGGAGTCCGGCCCATCTCGCCGCCGGTCATCACCAGCACCTCGTCGAGCAGTCCCGTTTGGCCCATGTCATCGAGCAGTGCTGAGAGTCCGACGTCGAGGCCGGGCAGCAGGTGGTCGCGGTTGATCCGAGTCAGCTCGCGGTGGCTGTCCCAACTGGTGGTGTCATCGCCGCGGACGGTCATGTCCCAGCCGACGGTGACGAAACGGGCACCGTGTTCGATCAGCCGGCGGGCCATGACCAGCGACTGTCCGAACAGGTTACGGCCGTAGGTGTCGCGGAGGCGGTCGGGTTCCTCGCGGATGTCGAACGCGCGGGCGATGTCGCCAGAGTGGATCAGGCCCAGCGCCTGCTGCTGCTGAGCGGTGTAGGTGCGGGTGGCCGGTGACGCGTCGAGTGCCCGGCGGCGCGACTCGAGCTGGGCCAGGAGCCGCTGGCGGGTGTTGAGTCGATCGAGCGTGATGCCGGGCAGGGGGTCGAGTCCGGTGAGTCGGAAATCGAGTTCCTTGTCGGTGCAGTCGCGGAAGAACGGGTTGTCCTGTGCGTGTTGCTTGGGGATGGCCGTGGCCATCGGGTCGTAGGCCTTACCAAGCCAACCGGCGTATTGTCCGACGATGTCATACCCGGCGTAGTGGCCCAACCGCTGCGGCAGGTAGATGTAGGGAGGGAATGCGAGTTGTCCGGTGGGCGAGACCTGGTGGTCGAGGTAGGAGACGACCGAGCCGAAGGCGGGCCAATCGACATTGGTGGCCGCCACGTTGGCCGCTCCACGATTGGCCGGCGGAATGGTGCGGCCGGTCTGGATGAAGTGTGTGCCGTTGTGGTCGTTCTGGGGATGCGTGACGGTACGGATGGTCGCGTAGCGGTCGCTGCGAGCGGCCAGTCGCGGCAGGTGCTCACAGATCCGCAGCCCCGGGGTCACCGCGTCGATCACGTCGAACGGACCCCGGTAGGCACGCGGGATCTCCGGTTTCATGTCGAAGGTGTCGAGTTGACTGGGCCCTCCATAGAGGAAGACAAACAGCACGGCCTTGGCCTTCCCGTTGGTGGGTGGGCCGGCTCCGGCAACCGACTCGGCCGCCCGGGCCAACGCCGCGTGGGCCCCGAACATCCCGGCACCCCCGATCTGCAACCACTCGCGGCGGTCAAGACCGCGGCAGTCGGGGCGTGGGTTTCCGAGGACGGTGAGCATCTCGGGTCTCGAGCAGAGAGGTAGGAGTGGTCCTGATCAGGGTAGTCTAGCGGCGGCGGGGCACCTAAGACCAGTTTTTTGAACGGGAGACGTTTTGGTACGGGCCGGTCGAGGTGAATGCCGCTTCTACGGGTCGTACACTGAGACGAGTGTGATGAGCCAACCGGGCGAAGAGGATGTGGTGATGAGTCGTCGGATGCGAGCCGAGTGGTTACTGGTCGTTGTGATGGCATGCCCGGGGATGATCGACCGGGCAACTGGTGCCGAGCCGGGTAGATTGCTCGACGACACGTTCGAGCACTTCTCGGCCGGCCGACTCGGCGGCGCCGGCTTCAATCTCTACGTGGCTCGTGACGGCACACTGCGGACCATCAACCGCTTCGATCTCAACGGAGACGGTCACCTCGACCTGGTCTTCAACTGCACTCACGACACCTACCAGATGTTGCCGGCCACCATCGGAGTGGTAAACGCGGAACGTGCCCCGACGAGTCGGGATCTGCCGGTTGAGGGATCGCAACGCGTGGTGCTGGGCGACCTGGACAAGGACGGCCACCTCGACGCCGTGTTCTGTCCGAACGCGATCGGCGTGCATCATCCTCGCCGATTCCTGTCGATTGCCTGGGGCGGAGAGGGCGGCTGGTCGGGACGCCGCCTGACCAGTGCCCTGCCCATGAATGACGCGGCTGCCGTGGCAATCGTCGATCTGAACCACGACAGCTGGCCCGACCTGGCGGTGCTGGGTGCGGCTCGCTGGCGGATCGGGCAGCCGCCGGGCCGGATCGTGCGGGTCTTTCGAGGCAGCCGCCGCGGGTTCTCGGCCGTGGGGTACACCGAGTTGGGTGTCGAGCAGGCGATCGAACTGTCGGCCGGCGATTTCGACGCAGACGGGGCAGACGACCTGGTGGTCTTGAGAGGTGACGGGAAGGTGACGGTCTTCTGGTCTGAAAAGGACCGGCAGGAAGTGCTGGTTCCGGCCAAGGGCGTGTTGTGCGTGACCGGCGGTGATGCCGATGGCGACGGACGATCGGACCTGGTCATCGGGACATCCGGCACGACGCTGTACGTCGTCCGGTCACTGGGCAAGCGGACGTGGCACGAACCCGAATCGATGACCGCCTTTGCCGCATCGCATGTCGTGGTGGGTCAGGTCGACGCGGATCGGAGTCCCGACCTGGTGCTGACTCGGTTCAGCTCAGCGAGGGCCTCCGGGGGCGAGCAGGCTGGAGTCGGACGGGGGGCTCGTGATGCGGTGATGGTCTTGTGGGGTCGCGGGGCCGGGGAGGACGGCCCACTGTTTTCCTCGAGCCGCCAGACGAGGCTGCCCGCCCCGGCTGCGGTGGCTTCGGCACTCGGTGACCTGAACGGAGACGGCCGCACTGACCTGGCCGTAGCGGTGCACCAGGGCAAAGGCACGTTCAATGGTACGTCGCGGGCGTGGCTGGGCGACGGGCGACGCGGGTTCCAGGAGATCGCGGGCGGTTTTCGGACATCGGGGACGACCGACGTGGCGATCGCGGGCGGCCGTAAGACGGGAGAGCCTGGTCGGGTGATCTTCTGCAACAGCATTGGTGGGCGGTTTGACGAGGCGGTGCCGGTTCACGTGTTCTGGGGAGGGAAGGACGGTTTCGACCCGAAACGGGTATGGAAGATCCCGTTTCAGAGTGGGTACGAGTCGAGTGCGGCGGATCTGAACGCCGACGGCTTCGTCGATCTCGTACTGCTCAACTCGGGCCATTCACACACCGAGGGCCCCGGCGAGGCGGAACTGGGGGCGAACATTTTCTGGGGCGGCCCCGGCGGCTTCGATCTCGACAAGCAACGCTCGGTGATCCACGAGCACTTCCTGGGCACCAGCAGCGTGGCCGACCTGGACCGCGACGGCTGGCTCGACCTGGTGCTCGAGGCGTTTGCCCCCGAGGGGCCGGGGAAGACCGACCAGTTGTTTGTCTACTACGGGTCGGCCGGGGGCTACGACTCGAAGCGTCGCGTACAGATGGACAAGCCGGGGTACTCGCAGGAGCACGTCGTTGCCGATCTCAACGACGACGGATGGCTCGACATCGCTCACGGCTCGCGGAGCGAGCACACGATCCGGATCCTCTGGGGAGGACGGGCGGGGTATTCACCCGAGCGTTCGAAACGACTGAATCTCGCGGGCGTGCTGGGCATGAGCACCGCGGACCTGGACGGCGACGGGAAGCTCGACCTGTTTGGCGGCACGTACGCCGACCCGGGTTCGGGAATCCGCGACATGGGCAGTCGGATCTTCTGGGGCGAGGGCCGTGGCGGCTTTCGCCAGTCGAACTCGCAGTGGTTGCCCGGTTTCTCCCCGCTGGGTCGGTCGATTGCCGACTTCGACGGCGACGGACACCTCGACATCTTCTCGCCTCAGCACAGCGGTGAATTGACCCGCGAGGACCTGGCCTGCCACATCTACTGGGGCTCTTCGAGCGGGTTTCACACTCGGCGGAGGTCGACGCTGATCTGCGATTCGGTCAACGATTCGCTGGCCGCTGACTTCAACGGCGACGGGCTGATCGACCTGGCCGTGGCCTGTCACACTCAGCACGGCAACCACCGCGTGTTCTCGCGAGTCTTCTACAACGACGGGCGTCGTTTTCAGAACCCACGGGTGACTCGACTGCCGACCAATGGCACTCATCTGATGTGGGCGCTGGATGTCGGAAACGTGTACGACCGGAGTTACCGCGAGACGTTCGAGTCGCGAATGCTGAGTTGGGCGGGACCGGCGCGAAGAGGTCGGATGCGGATCCGGGCCGCTGTGCCCCGGGGGGGTGGATTGTCGATGGAGGTGCGTTCGGGGGCGGTGGCCGAGCAGTTGAGCGGTCGGCCGTGGCGGGCGGTTCGAGGCAGGAAGTTCGCACTGTTGCCCACGGATCGCGTTCTACAGTACCGTGCGACGTTCAGCTCCGACAACGGCGACCGGTACCCGGTGCTGGATCGCGTGGAAATTCGTTTCGATGACTAGTGACGACCAGGGCGGACACATCATGGATAGCGTGGGAATCGGGATGATCGGCAGCGGCTTCATGGGGATCACCTACAGCGAGGCCGTGGCGAATCACAGCCAGGGGTGTCACCTGGTGGCGATCGCCGGAGGCCGGCGGGCCCCGGCCCTGGCGGCCGACTACGAGGTGCCGGCCGAGGAGGATGTTGATACGCTGCTGGCTCGGGACGACGTCGATGCGGTGGTGCTGGCCACGCCGGACCAGGATCGGCTCGAGTTGACTCGGAAGGCGGCTGCGGCGGGCAAGCACGTGCTGGCCGAGAAGCCGATGGCTCCGACCATCGCCGAGTGCGACGGGATGATCGCGGCGTGCGAAGAAGCCGGCGTCAACCTGGGCGTGGTCAAGACCGAGCGGTACCGCAAGATCACGCTGAAGGCCAAGGCGTTGATCGATGACGGGGTGATCGGACCGATCCAGATGATGAGGACGGTGTCGGCCTTCCCGTTGCCGACGACTCGCGAGTTGTTTGACGACCGGCAGTGGATGTTCGATCCGGCCGGCGGCGGGCTGTTCATGGGCATGGCCTCGCACAACACCGATTTCCTGAGGTGGTTGACCGGCCGCGAGGTGGAGACGGTCTATGCTCAGTCGACCACCTACAGCGACCTCGACACCCCGAACCTCTCGGTGATGGCCCAGTTGGGTTTCGAGGGTGGCGTGCAGGCTCACATGTGGATCACCGCCGAGTTGCCTTCACCGAGCCTGCCTTCCAGCGAAGTGCGGTTCCAGGTCTTCGGCCGCGACGCGATGTTCGATCTCGAGAACTTCGAGTTCCTGGATTTGGGGCAGGGCGAGTCGTGGGAGCGGATTTATGAGCCCGAGCGGTTTGATTACCTGAAGGAGCCCAAGTCGCCGATCCGGCTGTACCCTCATGCCGCTGTGATCCAGGACTTTGTCGACAGCGTACGTGAGGGTCGGGCGCCTCACATCGGTGGGTCCGAGGGTCGCAAGGCGGTGGAGATCTGCGAGGCGTGTCTGATGTCGGCCGAGTCGGGCCAGGTTGTGAGCCTGCCGTTGTGAGCCACGACAGCCGAAGCAGGACATCTCGATGACCGAAACGGACAGCAGCCCGCAGGGTGATGCGGCCAGCCCCGAGTGTTCCCTGGAGCCTCGGGTGCAGGTGAGCAATCTGGTCTATTTCGCGATGTGCACCGGGATGCAGTACCTGGCGGCTCCGGTGCTGTACGTGGGGATCACCCAGGCGTCGTTGTGCAAGGTGTTGGGTGCCGATGCGAGGGTGTCGAATCTGCCGGCGACGATGTTCTTTGCATTCACGGCGGTGGTGGTGCTGGTGGCGTGGCTGTCGCCGGGCATCGGATCTCTGCGCCGCAACCTCAGCCTCTGCTACGCGTCGACGTCGGTGATGCTATTGATCACGGCCTTCGTGTTGGCGATGCCGGTGGCGAATGAGATCAAGATCGGGGTGGTGATTCTTCAGGGTGCGGTCTCGGGTGCGGCCGGACCGACGGCGATTGCACTGTTGTGGGAGATGGTGGGTCGGGGTTCGGATGAGCGGCGACGGGGGATGGCGTTGGGGCTGGCCTTCGGAGCCGGCCCGGTCCTGGCGGTGGGAGGGTCCTTTGCACAGACGCTGCTGCTGGGTGGTAAGTTCTTCGGCCTGGAATTTGACGGGCTCGATGGCCTGAACGGATTCGTGGTGCTGTTTGCCTGCGGCGTGCCGGTGATGGGGCTGGCGGCGATCCTGTCGTGGTCGTTCCGATTGCCCGAGTCGTTAACCGAGCCGTCTCGCGAACCGATCGCCAACG
>CAUZJR010000336.1:0-6328 GCA_963580005.1 Planctomycetota bacterium | reverse complement strand
ACCCGGCAGAAAAGCACTCCGCCAGTTACGGCTTTCAAAAATCGGGTAGCCGCCGGGGCAGAGCACCAGGAACCCGGGCAGGTCCTGGTTTTCGGAGCCGAGTCCGTAGGTCAGCCAGGACCCGAAGCTGGGACGAGGCAAGCGGGCGTCGCCGCAGTTCATCAGCATCAGCGACGGTTCGTGGTTGGGCACATCGGCCTGCATCGAGCGGATGATGCACATGTCGTCGATGTGTGCGGCGGTCTTTTCGAACAGCTCGCTGACGGGCAGTCCCGAATCACCGTGCGGGCGGAACTGAAACGGCGAACCCATCGCGGCGCCGGTTTTGCGCTCGGTGCGCAGGTTACGCGTGGGCAGAGGCTTTCCGTGTTGCCGGGTCAATTCGGGCTTGGGATCAAACGTGTCGACCTGCGAGGGACCCCCGTTCATGAACAGGTGTACGACCCGAGAGGCCCGGGGCGAGAAGTGAGGGGCTCGAGGGGCCAGCGGGTGGGTCGAGCGATCTCGTGCCGAGGCGGGATCCGAGCGGGGAGAGGCACCCAGTTCTCCGGACTGCTCGAGAACGGTCGCCAGCCCGAGCATTCCCAGGCCGGTCCCTGATCGCTCGAGCAGCTCTCGGCGCGAGAGTAGAGCGGGTGAGTCGGAACTGCTGGGTGAGAGAATCGTTGGCATGAGCGGGATTTCAATCGATGAACTGGGCTTCGTTGGACATCAGCAGCGTGTGGGCCACGGCGGTCCACGAGTCGGGCTTGTCGCCGCCAAATGCTTCGACGAAGGTCAGCACGGCAGAGGACTCGTCGGGAGACGGGTTGCGGGAGTAGACAATCGCGAAGAGCCGTTGCGTGCGCTGGGGTGGTGTTCCGGAGGTGCGAGCTGCCAGCCGGGTGGCCAGTTCGTGAAGCGTACCGTGGTTCATCATGTGCAGAGCCTGAGGTGTCACGGTCGTCTCGTCGCGACGTCCGCAACTGGCCTGAGGGCTGGGCACGTCGAAGGTTCGCAGCAACGCCGGAGGGTTCATGCGGTCGATGTGGCCGTAGATCGAGCGTCGCGTGGACAGCCCGTTGCCGGTGAACATGCCCGAAAGTGGTGTGCCGCCGATCCGGGCATCGAGGCTGTCGGCGAAGACGAGTTGAGAGTCTCGCATCGCCTCGAAACTCAATCGCCGCCGCGGCATTCTGGACAGCAACCGGTTCTGTGGGTCGGCGGTGAAGGCATCCCCGCGATGGTCACTCTGCTGGCAATAGGTGGCCGAGGTCATGATCAGGCGGTGCAGGTCCTTGATCGACCAAGCGGCATCGCGGCAGAACCAGTCGGCGAGGTAGTCGAGCAGTTCGGGGTGAGTGGGCGGGTCGCCTCGGGTACCGAAGTCGCTGGGAGTGCGAACCAGTCCCTCGCCGAAATGGTGCAACCAGACGCGATTGACGATCACGCGGGCGGTCAGCGGGTTGTCGGGTGATGCGATGGCGCGGGCGAGTTCGAGACGTCCGCTGCGGAGTTCAAAGGCGGTTCGCTTTGTGGCTTCCAGCGCCAGGGGCAGCCGACGGGGCACCGATTCGCCGAGCCGGTTCGGGTTGCCTCGCTGGAAGACTCGCGGCTGATAGAGCGATTCGTTTTCGGCCAGGGTCATGGCTCGGGGAGGAGCGTGTTCGCCCTTGACCAGCCACTGTTCGAGTTCCTTGCGGAGCTTCTTGTAGACGCCCTGGGCGGGGCGATCCGGCAGCAGGGACAACGCGCCCCAGCCGAAGAGTCTCGGCACTCGCGCCGGGGCGTCGGGAGCGTGAAAGACCTGCCGAAGTTGTTCACGGTGGGAGTCGTCAAAGTGCTTGGGCACCGGGGCGTTGGCCTGGCGAGCCGCCTTGAGGCTGGCCTGCCACTGGCTTTCGACCTCGAGGAGGACTTGCCCGTAGATCGCGGCGGCCTCGTCGAGTGATCCGGGAGGCTTGGCGATGAGTGCTGCCAGCACGAGAGGGTTGAGTGGGGAGGGCCGTCCGAGTGGTGTTTTGGCCGAGTTCGAGCTGGCGGCGAGACGCTTGAGGAGCTTGAGAACCGCCTGGCCGAAGTTCTTGGCGTCGCTGACATCGAGTTCGGCCATCGCCTGCCAGGGGGCCCAGACCGGGTCGCGAGTGTTCTCGATGGCGGCGGCGGTTTCGAGTTTCTCGAGGTAGACTCGCCAGCGGAGCACGAGCGTGGGATTGAGTCCGCCGGCTTCGACCAGCAGCATGAAATCGTCGGTGGGCGGTTGTGCCAGCGTTCTCTGGGCCTGCAGCAGGTAGTCGGAGGCTCGTTTCCGGGCCGAGAGCTGCGTGTCGGCGTGCGTCTTGATGATGAACTGGCGTATCGCTGTAGATCGCTTGTCGAGCTCGGCCTGGAACTTCCGGTTCTCGGCGGTGTCGGTGGGCGGAGCCAGTTCCGGCGGGACCATGGGTTCCGAGGAGCTGCGGAAGACTCCGTAGAGCGAGTAGTAGTCGGCCTGGGGTATCGGGTCGTACTTGTGATCGTGACACCGGGCGCAGGTCACCGTCAGTCCCATCAGGCCGCGGGTGACGACGTCGATCTGGTCATCGAGCTGGTCGTGCAGATTGTTCATGAACCGGGGGCTGAGCGTCAGGAAGCCCATCGCGGCCCGCGAGCCGGGTTGGTTGTCGAGGTCAAGTTGATCGGCGGCGAGTTGTTCGAGGACGAAGCGGTCATACGGCAGGTCGTGGTTGAAGGACTTGACGACGTAGTCTCGATAGGTCCACGCCCAGGGAAAGCTGCGGTCTTCGAAGAAGACGTAGCCCTTGGTGTCTGCGTAGCGGGCCACATCCAGCCAGTGCCGTCCCCAGCGTTCGCCGTAGTGCGGGTTGGCCAGCAGTCGGTCGATCACGTCCTGCCAGCGTCTCGGAGGGGCCGGGATGCCTTCTGTGGGCGGCAGGCCCAGCAGGTCGAAGTGGGCACGGCGGAGCAGTGTCGAGCGGCTTGCTGGTGGCGAGGGTGCGAGTTGGGCTCGGGAGAGTCGTTGCCAGATGAAGGCGTCGATCGGGTTGCGGGCCCAGCCCCGGGTGTCGACGTCGGGGACAGTCGGGCGGGAGACAGCCTTCAGTGCCCAGTGTGTCGAGGCGGGCTCATCGGCTGATGCCAAGCCGGGCATCAGGACCAGCAATGCGATTGCGTGCGGGAGTGAGCGGGGCATGAACGACTCGAGCCGCCGTGAGCGCGGGTTGGGTGGAGTCCCTCTTGTAGCCGAATCCCCGGTGAATTGGATCTGCGGAGTGAGCCGGTTTGAGTTTTGTGGATTCGTTGCGGGGCCCGTGTTGGGGGCCTGCCAACGGGAACCGCGATCGAGTATTCTTCTGAGCGTCATTTTCGAAGCTGCAGTGAGGCCCCGACGTGGTACAGAAACTCGCCCTGATCGGCCTGGGAACGGTGGGCCGTGGTCTGATCGAGATTCTCGATCAGAAGCGTGAGCTGCTGAGCGGCCAATTCGGCTACGAGCCACGCGTGGTGGCTGTCTCGGACATCTATCACGGCAGCTGCCAGAACCCCGACGGCCTGGACCTGGGTCGGTTGCTGGAGCTGGTGGCCCGCGGAGGAGCCGAACCGGGTTGCCTGGCGGGTTATGCGGACTCGGTCTGCGAGTGGGACAGCCTGGAGACGATTGGCCGGTGCGGAGCTGACGCGGTGGTCGAAGTGACTCTGACCAACATCGAGACGGGTGAGCCGGCGATGTCGCACTGTCGTGCGGCGTTCGAAGCGGGTGCTCACGTGGTGACCACCAATAAGGGGCCGGTGGCCCTGGCCTGGCGAGAACTCTCGGAGCTGGCCTCGTCCTGCGGCGTACAGTTCCGTTTCGAGGGAACCGTGATGAGTGGCACTCCGGTGCTCTCGACGGCGACCGAGGCCCTGGCCGGATGCGACTTTGCCCGAATCCGCGGAATTCTCAACGGAACCACAAACTACATTCTCTCGGAAATGGAGCAGGGGCGTCCCTACCAGCAGTCGTTGTCGACGGCCCAGGAGCTGGGATATGCCGAGGCGGATCCGACGGCCGATGTCGAGGGCTACGACGTGTTGGCCAAGGTGGTGATCCTGGCCAACGTGGTGATGGGGGCCGAACTGGGTGTGGAGGGGGTATCGCGTGAAGGCATTACCGGCCTGGACGCCCAGGAGGTGGCCTCGGCCCCGGCCCTGGGCAGGCGGTGGAAGCTGATCGGCCAGGTCGAGCGGATCGACGGGCAGGTGACCGCTTCGGTCTCGCCGGTCACGTTGCCGCTGGATGACCCCCTGGCGTCGGTGGGGGGTGTGACCAACGCGGTGACGCTGGAAACCGACCTGGTGGGCCCGGTGACCATCGTGGGTGCCGGGGCGGGCAAGGAGGCGACCGGGCTGTCGCTGTTGAGTGACCTGCTGGCGATCCATCGCAGTGGCCCGTCGTCGGCGGGGGGTCAATCTCCGGTATAGAGGCCGCCGTTGACTCCCAGGCTCTGCCCGGTCAGGTATCCGGCGCCTTGTGAGGCCAGGAACAGCACGGTGGCGGCAACATCTTCGGCGGTCCCGGCCCGTCCCAGCGGGATTCTCTCGAGGTATCTCTCGAGCACCTCGCCGGGGATCCCTCGAGTCATCTCGGTGTCGATGAACCCGGGGCAGACGGCGTTGACGGTGATGTTTCGCGGTGCGAGTTCCAGCGCCAGGCATTTTGTCAGGCCCAGGATCCCCGCCTTGCTGGCCGCGTAGTTGGCGACTCCGAAGTTGCCCGTCTGCGCGACCATCGAGGAGATATTGATGATGCGTCCGCCGTCGGTGATCAGGGGCAGCACGCCGCGGCAGTTGAAGAAGGTGCCATCGAGGTTGACGGCCAGCACGGCCCGCCATTCTTCGTCGGTCATCTTGGCCAGCGTGTGGTCCCGATTGATGCCGGCGTTGTTGACCAGCACGTCGACACGTCCGAAGTGTTTCTGGATGGTGTCGTAGAACTCGGCCACCTCGTCCGGCTGCGACACATCGGCTGTGACCGGGGCCACTCGTTCGGCGGGTAGCCCTGCCTCTTCTCGCCAGTCGGCGATCGCCTGGCGGTGCTGTTCGGCTTCGAGTGCCGGGCAGCCGGCGACGACGGTGGCTCCGGCCTGCGCGAACGCCAGTGCGGTGGCCGCACCGATGCCCTGCGAGGCACCGGTCACGACAACGATGCGGTCGGCGAAGTCTCCAGTCGGTTTCGACATCTCTAACGCTCCAGGACCCAGATGTTGCGGTATCGGACCGGGTTGCCGTGCTGTTGCAGGAAGAGCCGTCCGGGGAGGTGATTTCGGTGGGGCAGCGGTTTGGCCGAGGCGGGCGTGGGGGGCACGATGTAGTGGTCGTGAATCAGCACGCCGTTGTGTCTGATGGTGAGCACCGCCGGGGTCTTCTGCTTGCCGTTGTCGTCGACGGTCGAGGCGGTGTGGTCGATGTCGAAGGTCTGCCACGACAGGGGAGGCAGGCACATGTTCACATCGGGCATCACCAGTTCGTGAATCCCGCCGCAGCGGCCCACGTGCGAGAGTCGTTCGTACTTCTGGTTCTCTGTGGTCCAGCCAAACGAATCGATCACCTGGATTTCCCAGAGTTCCTGCAGGTAGACACCGCTGTTGCCTCTCTGCATTCCTCGCGCGGTCGGCATGAACGGGGTGCGGAACTCCAGGTGCATGTGGTAGTTGCGAAACGTGCGTTTGCTGCGGGTCCCTTCGGCGAGCAGTTTCTGGTCGACGATGTTCCCGTCGATCCACTCTTCAGTCGAGCTTCCGTCGAAAAGCACCACGGCGTTGGCGGGGGGGGTGGCGCCGAGTGTGAAAGCGGTGCGGAGCACTCTGCGGCAACTCAGTACAGAATTCGGGGCGTGGTTGAGGAACATCAGGGCTTCTCCGTTGAGTTGCCCGTCGCGAATCGTGGCCTGGAAGTTGTGATTCGGGAACCTCAGTCGTTCGCCGTGAACCCCGGCCAGGCGTGTGGTTTGCCCGTCGCGTTGTCCCTTGAGGTAGAACCGTGAGCGGCCGTCCCAGCCGGCTCCCGGCAGGCCTCCGCCGTGCACGATTCCCTGGAACTCGCCGTTGCCCAGGGCAATCACCTGGATCCCGACCGGATAGGTGCCTCCGACGGTCCCGACGTACTCCCCTTGCACGGCGAAGTCGGGTCCGGCTGTGCGGACGCTGTTGAACGCCGCCAGCTTGTCGGCGGCCAGGGCGTGGGGTGCGAGTGAGAGTGAGGCCAGGGCCAGCAGTGCGATCGCGAGTGGAAGAGTCTTCATGGCGGGCCGTGCTTGTCCATCATTCGGGCAGGTAGGGAAACGTCTCATCGACATCGGCGTCGGCCAGTT
>CAUZJR010000335.1:0-6346 GCA_963580005.1 Planctomycetota bacterium | reverse complement strand
TCAATCCCTGGGTGGCCGGCAACATGGTCTGGGGTTATGGAGTGGTAGTAGGAGTGCTCGTTGACTTTGTTTCAGGCGGAGCGTGGGCCCTGGAGACGGACCGGATCGACCTCTCGCTCGCCCCTGACGAAGAGAAACAGTAGCGCCCGATCTCGGGATGACAGTTGTGTCACCTCTTCCGGCACTATTCAACCGATCGTTGTCTGGTTGGCAGAGGAGTGCTTCTGAGCACGATGGCCGTGCGCGGGGTCTGGCGGTTGACGGCGACCAGAAACAGGTTGTCCTTGTACGTGGCCGCGTAATCAGATTGCAGGTCCGAAAGCCGTTCGCCGGGACGGGTGGGGAAGTCGAGACGCGAGAACTTCCGCGTCGCGGGATCAAAGACCGTCCAACTGCCGATGAAATGGTGCGGCTTTCCATTGATTGACCTGTTGCCGCCGGTCCAGGTTGAATGATCGAAGTAGAGGTGATCTCCGAAGAGGAACCCGCCACTGAGATAACCGAACCACTTGCCGAAGCCCGGGACGGGAATCGGCTTGCCCCATTGGCCTGTGTCCACGTCGAGAGGAATAACCTGGCCCTCGAACATGTTGCTGACGTAGAGCGTCTTGCCGTCAAAGAGGCGGCCGCCCACGATGGTCGAGGCGGTTGCCGACGGGTGACGGAAATGGCCAGTCCAGCGCTGCGACTTCAAGTCGAAGCGGACAATGTCGTTTCCATTCCATGTCGATCCCCAGTACGTGGGATGATGCGGATCGGCGAACATCATGTAGAGCTCGCCGCTGAGCTTGTAGGGACACGGGTACAGTTCGCCTCTGTGTCGCTTGACGTCCCAGAGCAGGACCGCCGAATGCTGCGTGTCATACAGCAGGACCGTATTGCTGCCTGGAAGCGCGTGTCCGCCGTAGACCGACGGCCGCTGGTGGGGAAATCGATGCTGGCTGACCCGGCCGGAGTCGCGGTTCCAGACCCAAAGCCTCGGCAAACCGGGAGTGCACAGCAGGACTTGCCGGCCATGGGCAATCGGCCACAGGTGCAGGCCCTTCCAGGTTCGCCCGGTCAGAGCCTTCAGGTCGATCTTCTCGACATCGCCACTGGGACAGTGGTAACGCCAGAGGTTGCCATCCAGCGGGCTGGTCCACAGGTTACCATCGGGACCGACCGAGGGTTCATGCAGGCGATTGGGTGCTGTACCAATGTCGTGCCGAAAAAAGCGGGGCGTGGTCACGTCCCCGCGGCCCCGAGTTGCCAGCGGCCGTTTGTCCGGCTTTGTCGGCGCGGCCAATCCGGGTGAGGTGGAGAATAGGCCACCGGCACCCCCGGCCAGTGATACCAGGCAGTCGCGACGTGTGAAGTCGGGCATCGGCGTCGCTGGAGGAAGCTCGCGGGGCTGGGTTCCTCGGGAGGTTACCAGAATGTCGGTTTCGCGTTCTACCGGCAGCACTTCGACCAGGTATTCTTCCTGGTCATCTGGCGGGTTGAATGCCGGGGCTGGGGTGGGGAGACTGTGTGACGTTCTCCCCGTTTTCTGATCCACGCGGAATGTGAGTGTTTCGGGAATCGGTGTTTGTAAGGGAATGAGTTGATGGTTGAACCGTCTCTTTATCGTCGCGTTCTCGGCGATCAACTCGACCAGCTTGCTCCGGCTCTGCGCCGCTTCCACGATTCTTCAGTGACCCGACAGGCCTCGGGTACTTTTGAAGTGATACGGGGGGCTGGTCGCTGGCGTGGTTGGCTGGCGACGTTGATGCGTCTGCCACCTGCCGGCCAGGAGGTCCCGCTTACCCTTGAAGTGGCGGTGACGGGGAATCAGGAGCGATGGGTGCGGTGCTTCGATTCCCACCTGATGCGGACTCGTCAATGGCAGTCCGGTGAGCTGTTGATCGAGGCGGGTGGTCCCTTGCGGCTTGGCTTTGAACTGCTTCCCGAACAGGCTGGGTTGCGGTACCGGTTACGGCGGACCTGGTTCTGCCTGGTACCGCTGCCGTCGTTCCTGGCGCCCCGGGTCGAGGCGATTGAGACGGGCCGTGATGATGGCTGGGACGTCACGGTGCGGTTCACGTTGCCCTTGATCGGCCTGCTGATCCAGTACCAGGGATCCATCCGCCTGCCTGCATCGGCCGCACTCACGGCCTGATCTGTTGGTGAGCAGCCAGATAGCCCCGGTAGTGTTCCTCGACTCGATCGGCCGTGCTGCCAAACGGATTCTGTCGAAAGAGAGACTCGAGCGTGCCCTGGACGTCGCGTGACCAGGGCGAGGAGGGGATGAGGTCGTAGGTGGACCCCGCAGCGAAGAGCAGGACGCGTTGGTGCCATAGATACTCGGGTCGCTCCAATGCCGGAAGATACGGGTTGGCCACCGGCGATGAGGCAGTCTGTTGGGGATGCAATGCCCAGCAACGGTCGGGTAAAGGGTGCAGGTCCGCGAGCTTGGAGAACGAGACAGCTGCGGCCGGAGAGAGTACCAGCACAGTCACGACCCAGAGAAACCGATGTTTGGAGAGAAACGGCCAGCCAATCAGGAAAGCTGCCGCGGCATGCAGGGCTGAAACCAGAAGGAGAAACCAGGGATAGACCGATGTCGGGATATGGCACACCCGGGCCAATGATTCGGCATATGCCGCGCCGGTCCCGCTAAAGACCATCACGGGGAACCAGGTAAGCCGCCAGGAGACATACAGTCCGGCGCCGTAAGCCAGCCGTTGCTTCGGGGTCTTCAATCGTGGCCAGGTCGACAGGCTTCCCCAGGCCAAACCGACCAGGCTGGCTCCGGTGAAGGCACAATAGAGTGCACTCGTCGAAGTGAGTACGACGGAATCGAGAATGATGCCCGTCAGCAGCAGAATGCCAAGTGAGGCTGCCAGGGCCCACAATCGCTGCCGCGACGGCATCTAGAATACCTCTTTGCCGCGAAGATCTGGTGCTGCGGCTCCCAGACGCTGGGCCAGTTGGGGCAGGTTGCGGGTCGGCACAGCGGGAAACAAGTGGTGTTCCATGTGCAGGAACATGTTGAATGTCAACCGGTTCTTCCACTTGCCTTCCAGGGTCCGGGCAAACAGGTGATCTCGTTCGCAGTCGTGGTGGACTGTCCAGACAGCGAAGAATGCCGTCAGGCACTCACCGATGGCCATGCAGCAGATGTGAAAGCGTAACCAGTGGATGTCGAGGATCAGGAAGGCCGTGGCCAGCAGCGACAGCAGGGCCAGGGATTCCCACATGATCCATTGCCGCTTACGTGGGTTTCCAAAGTAAATCCCATAGCCCAACAGCAAGAACGGGAAGATCGGGCCAAACAGCAGTGCCCGCCAACCACTCATCCTGGCACTGGCGGCCTCGATGTCCTCATCTTCCATGCAGTACTTGTGGTGTCTCAGGTGGTTGACCTGGACCGCGTGCAAGGGCCATCCCATCAACAGGCTTAGCCCGAAGATGACCCACTCGGTTGCCAGGCGAGAAATCCCCAGCGCGTAGTGATATCCATTGTGGACCACTCGCAGACCGGTCAGAAAGAAAATGAAAGAAAAGACCAGCGCCGGTCCATAAAACACCCAGTGTGTGTTGCCTGCGAAATGGGCACAGACCAACGCACCGGCCAGCCAGGGAAAGACAAGCACCAGTTCGCAGAGCACCTGCGTTCGTGACAGGGTCACCAGGTCCCGCCAGACAAGATTGCGGACACGGGGATCGATCAGGTTTTCGTTTGCCACAGGTCTGCTACTGATGTCTTGGGCTGAGTCTCGCGCCAGATAACACGAAGTTCACCTGACTTGCAACAGCCGGGAGCCTCAGCGAGCGCTGCGAAAAACTTGGCCTCAGCGGCCTGACGCTCCCGACCGTCCATCTCGCTGTCGCGGTGGCCAGGTTGCCCCGCGGGCATGAAGGACGTACTGGCTGGTGTGCATCGTCTTCAATTCGCGACGGCGGGGATGTCGACTCCTCCGAGACGATCGGTCCGGACATTCGGGCGGGTGACAATTGGCCTGGGCGCGGTCTGTCGGTCGGTGCTGGACTGTTCAGCGGACGCAGCCCGTTTGGAGAACCGAAACGAGAAGAGGTCGGCGTCTTTCATCAGGAACCGCAGACGAACCGGTTTGCCCGCCAGGGAGCTGACATCAGGTCCCTGGTCCCAGCGGACCTGCTGTTCGATCGAGTCCCCGAAGAACTCGATCGCGTTGTCTCCGGCAAAACGGTCGATAGCCGTCCCATCGGGTTTCAGGATCTCCACGCGGATGCCGCCGCTGGCCGAGGTTGATGCGTTGATCACCAGTCGGTTTCCGCGGAACACCAATGGCCGGGTCGTCATTTGGCCGCCGGCGTAGGGGGCGTTGATCGAGGCCACTCCATCGACTCGCATCACCTGCCGCCTGACGCGTGGAACAGGCAGGCGAAAGTACTCGAGCGTGTAGACCGACATCTCGTTGGCCCCGGTGGGAACAAGTCCCATCGAGGTGTGGTTGCTGCGATCGGTCCACTTGAGCGGATCGAGACCGGGCCTTATGAAGGCTTCCAGGAATCGGCGATCCCAGTGCAGGCCGTCCCGGCTGCTCACGAAGACCGTGTCGGACACACCCACTCCGAGTTGTTTCTTGTACTTGGCCGGCAAGCGGGCGTTTCGCCAGCGGACGTACCTCATCGGGAACGCCAGGTACATGTGAGGTGCACGGAAGTAGGGTCGGGCTCCGAAGGTATAGAACTGGTCCGGTGGCGACGGCTTCATGTGGGTCCATTCCGGGTACGACCAGTTGACCAGGTCGGTCGACGTCGTGCGGCGAACGGCCCTCAGTCGCTCGCCGCTACCGGCAAGCACTCTCTGATCCCGCAGGTAGAGAGTGTACCGTTTCGAAGCGGCATCCCAGAACAGGGAATGGTCACTGTCGAGCAGATTGGCTGGCGGGTAGTAGGTGCTCGGCTTCTTTGTCCCCAGCCCATTGATGATTGCCGTCTTGCCGACCTGGTGCCATCGCACACGATCCGGCGACGCGAACAGGAACAAGCGGATGATCTCGCTGTCACCTGTTCGTTGAACCCGGGCTCCGGGAGCCAGGTACCGCTGTTCGGGCGGTGCACCCGGCCTGCGATTGGGATAAGGGAACAACAGCGCGCCCTCTTCGAATCCGAACGGGCCCGGAAAGACGATGTTGTTTTTCTTCGAACCCTCGAACTCGTACAGCCCGACGTTGGGGCGGGTCCACTTCACCCCGTCCTTGCTGGTTGCGTAGCAGGTGTAACTGGTCCAGCTCTTTCCGCTGGCTGCGTTACTGCGGCCGACAACCGAGTGGTAGTACATGTGGTATCCGTCATCGTCCCGGAAGACGGTGATGTAGTGATTCCCCGACCCTTCCCAGGGCTTGTCGAATGCCAGGGCCACCTCGGCGGGGCGGGGCGCATGCAACTTGAAGGCCAGGCCGTCGAGCTTGTCGATCAAGGCGTCGTCGACCAGCAGTTCCAGGCGGCTGCCGATGTCGACCGGGGGCGTGTCCTCACCCGCATCGGCGGCGGATCCGAGAATGGCAGCAAACAACACGAGAGACGACAGAAATCTGCTCATCGCACGCTCCGATTGGTTTCCAAGAGGACCCGAGAAGTGGATCGTCCCGCGTTTGGTTGACCCAGAAACGCAGTCTAGTCCTCAGGGCAGGGCACGACCAACTGTTGGGCCGTTCCGGAATCCAACCGCAAGGAGTAATTTCTGTCAGGTGGAGCCGGATGTTGAGGTTTCGATCCGACGGGTTGAACGCCGGGGCCTGACCCCTTCAGTTGAGCGATGGGGGTTGGAACAAAAGGGTTCAGCCCCCCCCGCAAAAGGCGGGGCGTCAGACCCCGTCCGGGGTTTCAACAGGCGGGCTAGCTCAGGATCTCTTGGACCACGCGGCCGTAGACGTCTGTGAGTCGGTAGTCGCGGCCGAGGTGGGGGTAGGTCAGCCGCTCGTGGTCGATGCCCAGTTGGTGCAGGATCGTGGCGTGCAGGTCGTGCAGATGTACCTGCCCCTTGACCGGTCGATAGCCAAAGTCGTCGGTTTCGCCGTGCACCAGGCCCGGCTTCACGCCGCCGCCGGCCAACAGCGTGCAAAAACTTTCCTGCTGATGTTCGCGGCCATGCTTGGCGATCGGGCTGGTCCCCGAGAGATCCTGGCTCCAGTACGTGCGGCCGAATTCTCCGGAGACCATCACCAGCGTATCTTCCAGCAGACCTCGCCTGCTGAGATCCGCGATCAGCCCTGCGATGGGTTGGTCGGCCCGGGCGCAGGAACCGGGCAGGGCGTTGCGGATGTCGCCGTGATGGTCCCAGCCGTCCATCGTCACCTGCACAAACCTCACGCCCGCTTCACTGAGCCGCCGTGCCATC
>CAUZJR010000334.1:0-6352 GCA_963580005.1 Planctomycetota bacterium | reverse complement strand
GATCACCGAACCGGCCTCGATCCGCCCCGGCCATCGCATCGCACACGGAACCCGGATCCCGCCCTCCCACAACTGCCCCTTGCGGCCACGCAGAGGCTGATTGTTGGCTCCGGTCCGGGTCTGGCCCCCGTTGTCGTTGGTGAAGATGACCAGCGTCCGGCTCTCCAGCTTGTTGGTGGCCAGGCTCGCCAGGATCTTGCCGACGTTTTCGTCCAGTGAGACAACCAGGCCGGCATACCGCCGACGCCGGCCGGCAGGGATCGTGGCCAGCTTCTCGAGATGCTCGGGCTTGGCCTGCAAGGGACCATGCGGGGCGGTGAACGACACGAACAGGTAAAACGGCTCGTCACGGTGCTCACCAATGAAACGACACGCCGCCTCACCCAGCCGATCGGTCACGTAACCCACCTCCGGTGTCGCCCGCCCGTTCTCCTGCAGCACCCGGTTAGCTGTCGGCTTCGTCTTGTACGGGAAGTAACTCCGCGAACCCTGCAGGCAGCCGTAGAACCAGTCGAAGCCCCGCTTGTTCGGGTGATAGGCCGCCGGGTAACCCAGGTGCCACTTGCCGACCAGCCCCGTCTTGTATCCTCCAGCCTGCAGCCGCTTGGCTCCAAAGGTCTCGCCCAACGGCAGACCCGATTTCATGTAACCGGGCGGAATGTTGTTGTCGTGACCGAACCGCTGCTGGTAACGGCCGGTCATCAGGCCGGCACGAGATGGAGAGCAGACAGCACCGGACATGTAGGCGGCCGAGAAACGCACACCGTCGCGTGCGATCGAGTCGATGTGTGGAGTCAGCCGCTTCATGTCCGCCCGCGCACCCGGCTGAAAACCAAAGTCCGCGTAGCCCGCATCATCAGCAAACAGCACCACGATGTTGGGCCGCTGTGCCGCCAGCAACGGTGTGGCCCAACACAGCACAACCATCAGGATTCGCATCGCCTCGTTCTCCTACCTCTTGCCCCGCATCACCCGTCTCACCTGGAAACTGGATAACGCATTGCGAAAAAACCGCACGTCGCTGAGGCTGCCGTTGAAGTGATCGTGCTGACCTCGGCCGACGCTCAGAGGCACCTGGTTGCTGAGATCGAACTTCGAGGCATCAAACTGCGACGACTCGGCCACCTTCTTCCCGTCGACATACAGCCTCAGCCGAGTCCGCCCCTTGACCGCTGCCAGGTGAACCCACCCGGAGGGCAACTCCGCATCCGAAGTCACGCTCTTTCCCGCCTCGATCGATTTGACCCTTCCCGAGGGCAACACGCCGGCAAACAGCCGACCACGGAAGACGGCCATCGACCAGGCCCTGCGGTACCGCACGCCCGGCGTGGTATCGATCCGGCCCAACGAGGTCCACTTCGTGCCGCCATCGAACCGGAACACCTCGCCCAGGGGCAACGTGCCCGAATACATCATGCCGTTGTAGACGGCCAGCGGCATCGATTCCTTTTCCATTCCCAGGCGGCCCACGAAGGCCCACCTGGTCTTTCCCGCAGCCTCCTCCATGCGAAACACGCTGCCGGTCGGCCAACTGCTGACATGCAGCTTGCCCTGGTAAACGGCGAAGCCGTAGGTCTGGGTGTTCTTGCCGACAAGGCCCAGGTGCTCCCAGCCGTCACCGTCGTAGCGGTAAACCCCCGCCTCGTCGAAGCCACTGGCGTAGATCGCTCCGTTGTAGACCGCCAGGCTCTCGACCCGCTTGCCCTCGAACGTCCCACAGTCGGTCCACTTCGTGCCGCCGTCGTAGCGGAACAGGCCGGGCGAATACAACGCCGAGAAGTAGAGCCGGTTCTTATAGACCACCGATCCGTACAGCGACTCGGCCTGGCCCAGTTTGCCCAGGCTCTTCCAGGTCTTGCCGCCCATGTACTTGTAGACTCGACCTCCCTTGGTGAGGTTGGGTGATTCAGGCAGGGACGACCCGCCGAGACGGTACTTGGTGGTTCCGGCGTAGATCTCGCCCCCGAAACTGCACAGCGTCGACACGGCGTTGCTGCGGTCCGGAGTACCCAGGTCCTTCCAGCCCCTCCGGCCATCGAATTCGTAGACGTGGCCGGCCTCCTTGATCCCCGGCTCGCAGGTGCCGGCGTAGAGCCGACCGCGATGGACCAGCAGGCTGAAGACGTACATGTTGTTACCCGGCCGACCATGATCGGTCCACGATGTCTCCACCCGACCGTTGTCGATGCCAAAGTGCACGTGCCGGTAATTGGCCGACGTGTTGGTCACGCCGACATTGTTCTTGATCGAGAGCTCAAACCCGGTGCGACGAGCCGGGTCGAACTTGCTGAGTACGTCGCCGAGCACGTCGTCGAGCGATTCGTCGGTGTGAACCCAGGCGGAAATCGAAAAGGGCCCGGTGCCGGGGTTAAGACGCTTGCTGTCGGCAGCTTCGAGCACACCGGTGCGACCGTCGAACGTCGCAGCGGAGCGGCCGTTCCTCCTCGCCCCCTTCTCGCCATAACGGACTCCACGACCGGTAAGGTGCAGGCCGTTGCCTGACGAATCGCGCGAGTCGTGTTCGAGATTCCAGGCGGCCGCGGGTGGCTCAGCCCGCGACGGAACGACCAGTAACGATACGGTCAACAACAGGACGGTCAGTCGGACACGAGACATGACGAGACGGTTCTCCGAATTTGTTTTCCAGCAGTCGCATGATCAGGCGACCCTCCAAGTTACACCCTCAGCAGCGATTTCGCTTCCACGGTCACACTCCCAGTTGATCCGCCAAATCGTGGAAATCTCGTGCCACGATGTCGAACTGTCCTGCCTGCGGCTTCTCGGCCTCACCGTGCGGTCCCCATTCGTTCGGCCGTGGGATGAAAGCCGTACGGAATCCCACCGCCTTGGCCCCCTCGAGATCGTGGATGTGGGCGGCCGTCATCAGCACTTGCCCGGGTTCGAGATCCAGGTACTCGGCCGCCGTGAGGTAGACCTCGGGATCCGGCTTGTAGTGCCGGGCCAACTCGGCCGAAAGCACGCAGTCCCACGGGAAGCCCGCATGCTTGGCCATGCGGGTCAACAGCGAGATGTTGCCGTTGGAAAGTGCCGCGACGATGTAGCGGCACTTCAGGCGGTTCATCCCGCCGATCACATCCGGCCAAGGTTGGAGGCGATGCCAGGCGAGATTGAACTCGGTCCGCCCGGCTTCCTCGAGATCCTCCAGCCCGTAGTCGGCCAGCAGTTCGTCGAGGATCATGCGGTGCAGGGAATCGATGGGCGTCCAGGGCAGTTCCCCCGTCCTCACGCGGTGCATCGCCGGCTCGTAACCACCCCGCCACCGGTCGGCGAACTCGCCCCAGTCCACCTCGGGCCAGTCCCGCGATTCGGCCAGCCGCTGACCCTCGTTGATGATCGTCGAACGAAAATCGGTGACCGTTCCGAACACGTCAACCGTCAACGCCTGGACTTCAACCGTCATCGCGACAGGCCCTCGCTTAGCCCGCACCCGGAAAACGAAACGCCTACGATAACGACCCGACACTTCGTCCGCGAATCGGGGTTTATTCGATTGGCGCGACCTATCAGACTTGAGCCCCGCCAATGCAAACCGACCTGTCTGTACAACGGATCATCATGACCACACGTCACCGCGCCTGGCCCGCCGTGCTCATCGCTCTGCTGGCCCTCGCCCCGATGATCGCCTCACCGGGTCTTGCCGAAGACACTCCTTCCAAGAAGGCCGACGAGAAAGCTGGCAAGCCGTCGGGTCGGGTCGGCCAGACGGTGCCCAACTTCATCCTGCCCGACCACGCCGGCAAGCAGGTTGCCCTGGCCGATCTCAAGGATGCCAGGTTCGTGGTCGTCGTCTTCATGGGCACCCGCTGCCCGATCGGCAATGCCTACGTCCCCACGCTGCTCGACCTGCAGAAGGACTACGCCGACAAGGGCGTGCCGGTGATCGGCATCAACCCGAATCTCTCAGACAGCACCACCGACATCAGCACGCACGTCAAGAAGTTCAAGCTCACGTTCCCGGTTCTCGTCGACAGCGAACAACGGGTGGCCGATCTGTTCGGAGCCCAACGGACGCCGGAGGTGTTCGTGCTCGACGCGCGGCGGACCATCCGCTACCGGGGCCGGATCGATGACCGCTTCGGGTACCTCTACAAGCGCGAAAAGTCCCGCACCCAGGAACTCAAGGTCGCGCTCGACCAATTGCTCGCCGACAAGCCGGTCACCGTCGCGACCACCGAAGCGGTCGGCTGCCTGATCACACGCAAGGACCGCCTGAAAGAGCAGGGCACGATCACCTACGCCCGACATGTCAGCCGGATCCTGCAGAAGAAGTGTGCCGAGTGTCACCACCAGAACACCGCGGCTCCGTTTTCGCTGGTCAACTACGACGAGGCGAAGAACTGGTCGAGCACGATCAAGGAGGCGGTGGTGCAACGCCGGATGCCGCCCTGGCACGCCGACCCGAGGTACGGACACTTCAGCAACAACATGAGCCTGACGCAGAAGGAAATCGACACGCTGGTCGCCTGGATCGATGGCGGTACGCCGATGGGCGAGACGTGTGACCTGCCGCCGAAACAGGAATACGGCGACGGCTGGTTGATCGGGAAACCCGATGCGGTCTTCAAGATCCCCCGCGAGTACACCGTCAAGGCCAAGGGCACGGTCCGCTACCAGTACTTCGTCACCCCGACGAACTTCAAGGAAGACATGTGGATCCAGGCCGCTGAAGCACGGCCGGGGAACCGCTCGGTGGTGCACCACATCATCGTCTACTACCGGGAAGCCGGCTCACGCAAGACCCGGGGACTCAGGTCGGTCGTGGGGACGGCTCCGGGCGAGGATCCCGAGATCTGGCCGGTGGGGACCGGCAAGAAGATTCCCGCCGGGTCCGAACTGGTCTGGCAACTGCACTACACGCCGACGGGGAAGGTCGAGACCGACCGGTCGGAGGTGGGGCTCGTCTTCTGCAAGGAACCGCCGAAGCGGGCGGTGAAGGGCAAGGCGGCGATCAACTTCCGGTTCCAGATCCCGCCAGGGGCGTCACACCACCAGGTGGTCTCCAGCACCCGGTTCGCACGAGATGCCGAACTGCTCTCGCTGATGCCTCACATGCACCTCCGCGGCAAGGACTTCCTTTATAGAGCCCATTACCCGGACGGGAAGAAGGAAATCCTGCTCAGCGTGCCCGGCTACGACTTCAACTGGCAACATCGCTACCGGTTCGCCAAGCCGTTCCGGGTACCGGCGGGGACCAGGATCGAGTGCGTGGCCCACTTCGACAACTCGACCGACAACCCGGCCAACCCCGACCCGAAGAAGCCCGTCCGCTGGGGCGACCAGACGTGGGAAGAAATGATGATCGGGTTCATCAACTACGTCGACGCACCACGCCGCTCACGACGTTGAGAAGATGAGCGGCGAGGCCAACGACTCAATCAGCGGATCACGCTGGTGGGGACGTCGAGCAGTTGCGAATTGGGGACCGAGTTGCCGAAGTCGGCAAAGCGGTCCAGCGTCCAGACGACCTTCTTGGTCTTCGGGTCGAACTCGATCACCAGGGGGTTCTTCGGCCCGGCGTGACAGTTGCCGATCACGTAATGCCCGTTGGGCAGAACTTCCAGCGTCGTGACCCACGCCAGGGTGATGCCGGGCAGGTCCTTCTGCTCGAGCTTCCAGGCGATCTTCCCGGCGGGTGTCACCTCCAGCACGCTGTGCCCGTTGCCGGTGGCGATCAGCGTGTTGCCGTTTTTCAGTCGCACGGCTCCAAAGCACTGGTTGCCCCACGCCTCGGGTCCGTGACCGCCCCGGCGTGGCTTGCCGAACAGCGGCACTTCGAATTCCCAGACCACCTTGCCCGACTTGCCGTCGTACTCGCGAACCGCCCCGTCACCCTCGTGACAGACCAGGTAGTTGCCGTTGGCGATCTTGCGGACCAGGCGGGTGTCGCGGTGAGGGTGAGGCTTCTTGACTTGCAGCTTGATCGTGTGGTGAATCTTCCCCTCGCGGTCGATCTCGATGATCCGCCTTACCCCCGACTCGGCGATCATGATGCGGCCGTTGGCCAGAGGCTGAAAGGCGTGCACCTCGATCCGCTTGCCCGAGTTGCCGTTGGCGGTGCCCGAGTCGTAGGACCAGACGACCTTCTTCGTCTTCGGGTCGATCTCGACAACCTTGCGGCTGCCCTGCTGGACCATGATGTGCTCGTTGGGCAGAACGTGGATGTCGTGGATCCCGCCCCACTTCATCTGCCACTTGATCTGGCCGTCCTTCTCAACGATGGCCAGCTTGCCGTTTCCCTGCAGGGCAACCCGGTGAGCGGCCTGGGCCGAGCTCGTGGCCGAAACAACCAGGACAGCAAAAAACACCAGGCGAGCGAGTCGATTCATCAGAG
>CAUZJR010000333.1:0-6366 GCA_963580005.1 Planctomycetota bacterium | reverse complement strand
TCGGTGACCGTCTCGGCAGCCAGTGCGACCGAAAAGTTCGCCACGGCCAGCCAGAGGGCCGCCAGTGAGAACGGGATGAGTGTGCGGCGGGAGTTGAGACGGGTCATGGTGGGCTCGTGCGGTGTGCTGCGGTGTGCTGCGGTGTGCTGCGGTGTGCTGCAGTGTGGTTTTGATTTTACCGGTCTGGCCAAACGCGTTCCAGTTGCGGCCTGAGCCGTGGTGCAAACCGGTAGCCAGTGGGTCACAATGCCCGTTTGGGAATCCTGGTGCTGCGGGGGGTATCGCTGGGGTGTTGTGTCGAAGTTGATTCTGGGAGACGGGTAGTGTTGCGAGTGATATCAGCGGTCTGTGTGTGCCTGCCTGGTCTGTTGGGTGGTGAGCTGTTGAGTGGGTCGGAGCCGTTGCAGCTGGGCACTCGTCGCGAGTTGATGCTTGATGACCATCTGTTCAGTTCAGTCCGCCGACTCAGTTTCCGTCAGCACCGTCCGGTGGAGCGTGAGTTGGCGCTGGATTTCACGGCTCCGTGGGAGGGCCGGCGGTCGTTCGGGTTTTCGGTCACCGGTTACGCGACGATTCTGACCGAGCCGGGCCGCTTTCGGATGTACTACGCATCGTGGTATGGGCACCGATTGAAGCCTGCGGATCCGGGTCAGCAGTTCACGGGGTATTGCGAGAGTCGGGACGGGATCACGTGGGTGCGTCCGAAGCTGGGTCGGGTCTCATTTAGGGGCAGCAAGCAGAACAACATCCTGTTGAAGGGGGGGTCGATCTCGCACAACTTTGCGCCGTTCATCGACACTCGGCCCGGTGTCCCGGCCTCGGAGAAGTACAAGGCGGTGGGTGGCAACGGGAAGGCGTACGTATTTGGTTCCGCCGACGGATTCGATTGGAAGAAGTTGCGGGAGGCTCCGATCGTGGATGGGACCGAGAAGGCGTTTGACGAGGTTGGTGCGATCCACTGGGGCAACAACCCGGGCAAGCCTCGCGCCATTCTCGACTCACACAACCTCGCCTTCTGGGACTCGGCCCGCGGTCGCTACGTGTTCTTTTTTCGGGCGCACCTGCCGGCTCTGGATCGCGAGGGCCGTCGAGTGGAGGGGACGCTTCGCAGCGTGATGATGTGCACGTCGAAGGACTTTCGGACATGGAGCGACATCAAGCCGATCGACCTGGGTGTGCCTCGCCAGGCGTGGCGGACGGGCCTGTACACGACGTCGCTTCAGCCGTACCCGCGTGCACCGGAGTTGTTGATCGGGTTCCCCTTGCTGACGGTGCCCCGGCGTCCGTTCCAGGGCGGCAGTTTCGGGATGAGCGAGACGGGGCTGATGTACAGCCGCGACGGCGAGCGGTTCCGGTTGGCTGATGAGTCGTTTCTGCCACCTGGTCGGGACATGCGGAACTGGACCAAGCACGGCAACATGTTCGCCTGGGGGTTGGCCAAGACGGCAGAGGACGAGTGGAGCGTGTATTACCATCAGCACGACCACCAGGCGACGATGCATCTGAAGCGGGCCACTCTGAGGCTGGATGGGTTCGTGTCGCTGCACGCGGGTCGGTATCCCGGCGGGGAAGCGATCAGCCGGCCGTTGGTCTTTGCAGGCAGCGAGCTGGAGATCAACATGTCAACCGGAGCCGGAGGCGGGGTCCGTGTCGGGTTGATCGATTCCAGGACGGGGCAGGTGATCCCGGGCTTCGAGTCCAGCGACGAGTTCTACGGCGACCAGATCGGTCACGTGGTGCACTGGAACGGCAAGAAGGATCTTTCGAAGCTGGCCGGTCGCGTGGTGAGGTTGAAGCTGGAGCTGTATGACGCGGACGTGTATTCCCTGCGATTTCGATCGTGAGCGGGGAGAGCAGGGGCAGCGGGGAGAGCGGGATGGTGCGGATCCGATTGCCCGAAGGTTTGGCGAAGTATTGCCAGGGCGAGCGGTCGGTGAGTGTGATGGCTGAGACGGTCTCGGTCGCCATCGCGGGGCTGGTGTCTCGGTTTCCGGCGGTCGGTCCGCGGCTGCTTGATGCGGACGGTCGGTTGAAGGTGCACCTGATGCTGTTGTGCAATGACCGTGCGGTGACGTCCGAGGAGATGGCCGGGCGTGAGTTGGTCGAGGGTGACGAGTTGGCGTTGGTGTTCCTGGCCGGGGGTGGCTAGGCGGGCAGTGCGCCGATATCGGATTCTTCAAGCATGCGGTCGAAGATCTCGGTGACTTGTCCCTGCAGTTCGGAGAAGAACTCCTGGCTGACGAAGTCGGGCAATTCGATGCTGGGATATTCGTTGAAGGCATCGGCCGGCAGTGAGTAGTCTTCGATGGTCATCCCCTGGAGTTTTTCCAGGCGGTAGCCTCGCAGGAAGGTCCTGACCGTCATGTCACGGAGCGAGTCGGCGGTGACGTCCAGTCCGGTCAATTCTGCGACGGCGGCGGCGATAGCGGGTGCGCCCATGCCGGCGAACTTGCAGATGCCGACCATGTCGTAGGGGAACTGGACCAGTCCTCGGTCGGGGTCGGTGATGGCACCGACCCAGTAGTCCATGCTGGTGTCGCCCTCGAAGAGCAGCAGCAGGAACGTGCGCATCGACATGTGTCCCCCGGCCATGGCCCAGGGGTATCCGGGGTTGGTCTGCGGCAGGTAGGCCGGAAGTTCGAGTCCCTTGCAGTGCATGGCGTAGTCGGGATCGCCGAGTTCTTCGCCGATCCTCAGCACACCCTGTCCGAGTCTCTGGTCCTGTCCCAGGGCGGCGTCGGTGACCGCCTTGATGACGCTCGAGAAATCCCCGTACCGAGGTCCCTCGGGAAGTGCCTTTCCGTCGTCGGCGTGGCGTCGGTTGAATTCCATGAGGTAGCTGAGTGAGACTCCGCAGGAGATCGAGTCGAAGCCGAGTTCGTCGACGAGTTCGACGATGGTGCAGGCCTGGTCGGCGTCGAAGATGCCGAGGTTGCTGGCCAGCAGGTTGAGCGGTTCGTAGTCGAGCTTGGCCCGGAAGGTACCCGCCTTGCCCTCGTCGTCGATGTCGTAGACGTTCTTGTGGCACTTGATGCCGCAGCGGAAGCACGATTCGTCCTTGATCACGAACTGGCCGCTGTCCTGGACAGTCTGGCGGTGCAGCGCGAACGAGGCTTCGGTGCCGGTGGGGTTGAAGTTCATTTCCGGCAGCGCGTGTTTCTGGTTCAGCGGCACGTAGTTGGCCCAGGTGCCTCCGAGCCGGTCGGTGGCGTTGTCGCGGAAGCGGGCACTTCCGTCGCCCTTGGCGACTTCGATATTGAAGTCCTTGAAGCTGGGGGCATCGGGGTCGCGGACGTCGACCGAGTCGGCGACGATCGCGATCAGGTTCTTGGATCCCATGATGCTGCCCATACCGCCCCGGCCGCAGAACCTCGGCTTGGGGTCACCGCTTTTGAGCTGGTTTTCGGTCGAGAGTGCCACGGCGGCGTAGCGGACCGACGAGTAGTTCTCACCGGCGGGGCCGATCACGGCGAAGTGCGCGTTCTTGCCATAGCGTTGTGCCAGCGACTGGATCTTGGCGTTGACCTTGAGTCCGACGAGGTGGCTGGCGTCCTCGAGCCTGAGGGTCACCGCGGCATCGGGTTCGTCGGATTCGCGGCCGATGTAGAGCAGTACGGGTGAGTCGCTGCGGCCGGTGAAGGCGATTTCATCGAGGTCGAGGTATCGGAGCTTGGTGCCGAACTTGCCGCTGCCTGCGGACCACATCGCCGAGGGCAGGCCGGTGTGAGAGCGTTTGAGGGGTGAGTAGGCGACGAAGTAGGTCCTGAGGCCGGTCATGGCGTTTGAGCCCGAGAGCACACCGAGGGTCATCAGCAGTGTGGCGGCGGGGTCGTAGGCGTCGTTGACCGGGCAGGATTCGATGAACTTGAACCCGCGGGCGATGCCTCCCAGGACGTCCTCGAGGTCCTCGCAGGGGTGACTCTGGCAGGCGATTTCTCCGCTGCCGAGATCGACGTTGTAACGGGTGTAGGCGTGGTCGGAGATCGAGGGTGTCGTCATGACGGGTCCTGGATGTGAGGGGTCTACTTTCCGGTGGCGGGTTCGCGACGATCGAAGCGATGCAGTCCGCGGCCGTTGACCGTCTCGGTGGCGAAGTACAACTCGCCGGCTTCGTCTTCGCCGAAGGCCAGCACGGGCATCCGGTTTGAGGGAATGCGGAAGTTCTTTTCGACGCGGCCGGTCTTGTGGTTGACCTTCAGGGCCCAGATCTTGCCCGAGACGAAGTCGGCGTAGACGTAGTGGCCCTGGAGTTCCGGCAGTCTCTTGCCCCGGTAGACCAGGCCGCCGGTGATCGATTTGCCGACCTGGTGATCGTATTCCCAGATCGGATCGATCGGCGGGTCGGCGGGCGGCGTGTTCGAGTTGCCGAAGTTGAAGCTGGCTTCCTTGAGACTCCAGCCGTAGTTGCCACCCTTCTTGATGATGTTGATTTCTTCCCAGAGGTCCTGTCCGACGTCTCCGACCCAGAGCTTACCGGTCTTACGGTCGAAGGCGAGACGCCAGACGTTGCGGAGTCCGTAGGCGTAGAGTTCTTTTCGTGCGCCCTTGCGGTCCAGGAACGGGTTGTCCCTTGGGATGGCGTACTGCAGGCCCTTGTCCTTGCGGTCGACGTCGATCCTCAGCAGGCCACCCATCAGGTTGGTGAGATCCTGGGCGGTCCGCTCGGGGTCGTTGCGGCCGCCTCCGTCACCCATGCCCAGGTACAGATACCCGTCGGGACCGAAGGCCATCGGTCCGCCGTTGTGGTTGGCAAAGGGCTGAGGGATCGTCATCAGGATTCGTTCCGAGTCCGGGTCGGCCCGGTTGGGGTCGTCTGAGGTGACGCGGAATTCCGAGAGGATTGAGTCGTGGCCTTTGCGGGCGTGTGTGTAGTAGAGGTAGAACTTGCCGTTGGTCTTGAAGCGGGGGTGGAAGCAGAGACCGAGGAGTCCTTCCTCGTTTTCGACCTTCCACTGCCTGACACGGCTGCTGATGTCCAGGAACAGGTGCGTGTGGGTGGCGGTGGGTGAGGCCTCGAGCGAGTGGATGGTTCCGCTTTGAGTGCCGACAAACAGGCGACCGCTGCCATCGGGTGCGTGTTCGATCATCATCGGCCGCAGCGGCTTGATCCGGCCCTTCTCGTCGACGCCCTCCCAGCCTTCCCATTTCAGTTTCGGAAAGGCCTGGGCGACCTGCAGGGGCAGGGTGCCGTCGATGGGGTCTTTGACGGCGCCCGAGGAGCCGAAGGTGCGGATCGTGATGTTTCGGTATTGGACCGGGTTGCCGTGGTCCTGCAGGCAGATGTGGCCGCGGGTCGTCTTGCCAAACTGCTTATAGCGGGCGAACTTGCTCTTCTTGACCCTCGCGTCCCAGTCCTTGCTCCCCTTCTGGAAGTAGTAGTAGCTGACGCCGTTGATGGCGACTTCGCACTTGTTCGGATGGATCCTCAGGTACACGTGGTTCCACTGCCCCGCCGGCCGCGTGGCGTCGTCCACGTTGGGGCTCTTGTAGCCCACCTGGTTCTCGAAGCGGATCGCCCACGGAGGCTTGACCGGCTTGTAGAGCTGATAGAGCCAGCCGGATTTCTGAGGGTCGTGGCCGTCGACGTTGTCCTGGACCTGGATCTCGGGACCCGTCTGCCAGGGTGCAGCCAATTCCTCGGTGACGTGGAACATGATCCCGCTGTTGCCGCCCTTGGAGATCTTGTATTCGAGCGCGAGTTCGAAGTACTCGTACTGGTCGACGGTGACGATGTCTCCGGCACCTCGGCCCGCCCGCGACAGGGCGGCGTTCTGGACCTTCCAGCCCGCTCCGATCGTCTGCTTGCGGTAGTTCCGCCAGCCCTGGGTCGTCTTGCCGTCAAACAGCAGCTTCCAGCCACTGCGACGCTGGCTCTCGGTCAGCCGATTGGGCTGGTGGCCGGCTTGCAGTGCCGAGGAGCTGCTCAGCAGCACGGCGGCGACGGTGAGCAGGTTGAGCGGGGTGCGGAGCGGGGAGGCGGGTCGGTGAGGGGCGGCAAACACGGCGAGATCCTGATGCATAACGGACGTGGAGAATCCGGATCGTCATCGTAATCGTTGGCCGTGTTGAATCCCACCGAGCCGGTCGAGGGGGTCGTGTGGTGGGCCACATCTGGCGTCTGGGCAGGTGGGTGGGATGGTGCCGGATGCGCGCCCGGCAGAGAATTGACAGTACCCACACAGACCTCCCAGTCCCCCCAAGTTAGTCATTTGTTTGTTCACGAACGGTGCGGGGGATGCCGAAAATAGGCATGTTGAAGGACATGTCTGGTGTGCCGGTTCTGTGGTGAGCATCACTTGGGTCGATGGTGACCGGGGTGCGTGCTCTCTGGAATGAGCGGCTTGCACCAGCGAACTCAGTTGTAAT
>CAUZJR010000332.1:0-6378 GCA_963580005.1 Planctomycetota bacterium | reverse complement strand
TGGTCTGGACGTGAGGGGGATTGGGGGTGAGTTTGGGTGTGGGGGTGGGTTTTGGGGCCAGGCCCGGCGTGTCGAGGTTGCCGGGCAGGAACTTGATGGCCGGCATCGGCGGCAGGGCAGCCGGGGCGGCCGGCACGATGTGCTCGGTTGGCGTGACGGTCCGGGGTATTGCCAGGCCCTGCTGTCGGCGGTCGAGTCCTTCGAGTGTCATCGGAGGCATGGCCAGGCCATTCTGCCGGTAGATCTCGCGGAGCTCCTCGACGACGGCGTCCGAGGAGGCTGATCGAGGAGTCGGGGCCGGCTGGGCGGCCAGGCGTTTGAACAGTGTGGGGACGGGAAACGTCAGCCGAAACGTCGACTTGGCTGTCTTGGGTGCTGTCTTGGGTGCTGGGTCGTCGGCAAAGGAGTTCCCTGCCAGCCAAGATCCCAGGCAGATCCCCAGCGTGGTTCCATAGACGCTCAGCAGCTTCCTCGTGCGTGTTGTCGTTCGGAGCATCGCACCCGTCTCCCTGGGCTCAGACTGGTCATTGCACGAGTCGAGATGGTGGCCGATAATCGGTCGCTTCGAGTCGTGCGTGAGGTCTTGGTTTCTCTGCCGGTCCGGCGTCGTGTGCCGGCGGCGGCAGCATCCGCTGTCGGTATCGACCGATGCCGCATCAGCCGTACAGACTGGAATAACCGTTTTGATCGGGGTGAACCGAACCGCCGGTATCGATTGTCAGCACCGGCGAAACCGTCACGACTGGATTAACCGTTAGAGTCGCCCCATTGTGTTGGTTTGATGAAGGTGCGCCTGGAGAGGGATCGTTGATGAGCGGCGAATCATCCGAACACGAAGCGAGCCCCGCTTCCGCCGAATCGGCCGAGAAGTCCTCGGGTTCGGTTTCCGATCCCGAAGGCCGACCGCAGGTCTCGAGCGGTCTCGGTGGATCCTGCCCGGGGTGGTTTTCGCGATGCTGGCGTGTGATGCGCTGGGCGGTGGCGGTGCTGCTGCTGGTATCTCTGGGCGTCAACTGGGGCCAGTACCGCTTGTGGCAGGCGACTCGAGGCGGTGGTCCTCGCGAGGTGTATCATTCGGGTGAAGCCGGCTCGGAGCACAAGCTGGCGGTGGTGCCGATCACCGGAGTCATCATGCCGCCCTTGACCGACCGGGTGATCTCGATGATCGACCTGGTCGAGGAGGACAGGTCGGTGCGGGGCCTGGTTTTGGCGATCGACAGTCCTGGCGGCCTGATCGCCGACAGTCACCAGATCTACCACAGGCTCGAGCAGTACCGCAGCGAGACGGGCAACCCGGTGACGGTCACGATGTCGCGGATGGCCACCTCCGGCGGGCTCTACGTGGCGATGGGATCGGGTCCCACGGGTCGGGTGTTTGCCGAGCCGACGACGTGGACCGGTTCGATCGGCGTGATCATCCCTCGTTACGACGTCAGTGCTCTGGCCGACCGGTTCGGAGTCACCGTCGACCCGTTGAAGACCGGCCCGCTGAAGGACTCGCTCAATCCGTTCCGCAAGCTCAGCGACCAGGACCGCGCCGTCTGGAAGGGGATTCTCGACGACGCCTTCGGCCGGTTCATCGGCGTGATCGCCGAGAACCGTCCGCGGCTCAGCGAGGACCGGGTTCGGGAACTGGCCACCGGCCAGATCTACACCGCCGGCCAGGCACTCGAGCACGGCCTGGTGGACGAGATTGGTTACCAGGAGGATGCGATCGAGTCTTTGAAGGCGAGCCTGAAGCTCGAGCGGGTCCAGGTGGTGACCTACCGCGTGCGGCCCGGCTGGATCGACCTGGTGCTGGACCAGATCGAGTCACGTGATCCCGAGCGGCAGCTGGCCAAGTGGCTCGAAAGCGGAGTCCCCCGCGGCATGTACCTCTCGAGCTGGGGCGCCCTGCCGCCGTCTCCGCTGAAGTAGTCGCCGCGGGCGACTAGAGTTCTTCGATCTGGTCGCCGAGTTTCCGCTTCAGTCTCTGGGCCAGTTCGCCCCGCCCGCGGTGGATGCGGCTACGGACGGTGCCGATGGGGACCTCGGTCAGGCTGGCAATCTCATCGTACCTCAGGCCCTCGAATTCCTTCATCACCAGCACGGTGCGAAATTCTTCGGGCAATTCGGCAAGCGTTTCGCGGACCACTCTGCGGTGCTCGTCTCGCAATACACTCGCCAGCGGCTGGCCGTCTCGGTCCTCGGCCACCACCTCGAATCCAGTCTCCTCACGCAACGCATCGATCGAGACCGACCCCGACTTCTGTTTTCTCAGCCAACTCAGCGCCAGGTTCACGGCGATGCGATACAGCCAACTGTAAAAGGCCGAGTCACCTCGGAAGGTGTCGAGCTTACGGTGAGCCTGCAGCAGTGCTGACTGGGCGATGTCCAGTGCGTCGTCTCGCGACTTGAGCATCGAGACCAGCGAGTGGAACAGCCGGTCCTGGTGGCGAACCACCAGCACGTCGAATGCCGAGTCGTCGCCTTTGCGACACAGGTCCACCAGTTGATCGTCGTCGAGGGTGTTCACGGGGCCGATTCGGAATACAGACGGTGCGGAATACAGACGGTGCGGAATACAGACGGTGCGGAATGCAGACGGTGCGGAATGCAGACGGTGCGGAATGCAGACGGTGCGGATTGCGGCCGGTTCAGGGAGTGTTCGAGGCCATTTCAGTAGAGCTGTCGGATGGCGGGTCGGGGTGTCGGAGGAGCCAGATAGAAAAGCCGATTCCCACGCAGAGCATCACGAGGCTGAAGCACTGTGAGATGGTCAGCCCGGTGCCGAACTGGGTCATTTCATCGGCCCTCAGGATTTCGAGCAGGAACCTGGTCAGCGGGTAGGCCACCAGCGCCACCGCCAGTGCCTGGCCTTGCCGGAGGCTGTGTCGCAGGATCGAGGAGGTGACCAGGCAGAGTACCAGGCCATTGAACGAGCTGTAGATCTGGCTGGGGTGCACTCCGAACGTGGCCGGTGCATCGGGATGGATAAAGCCTCGAGCGGCCAGCGAATTGAAGGGAACGCTGTCGTGGGGGAACTGGATCGCCCAGGGCAATTCGCAGGCATCGCCCCAGCAGCAGCCGTTCATCAGGCAGCCGATGCGTCCGAAGGCGAGAGCCAGGAAGAAGGAGGGCATGATCAGGTCGAGCAGTTTCAGTGGCGGGCATTGGTGTCGATGTCGCCTGGCGAAGGCGACGAGTGCGACCAGCGAGAGGGCGACTCCGCCGTAGAGCACCAGGCCTCCCGAGGTGATATCGATGCTGGCCTTGACGTGTTCCAGCACCCCGGTCTTGCCCGCAAACAGTCTCTGGCGGTACTGCACCACGTACCAGCCGCGGGCCCCGACGACACCGGCGACGAACAGCCAGATCGCCAGGTCCCAGATCAGCTGTTCGGGAATCTCCAATCGACGTGCGTGGGCGACTGCGAGCATCCCGGCGGCGACACAGCCCAGGAAGACCAGGAATCCATATCCGAAGACCGGAATGACCGGCCCGGGGTCTCCGCCTCGAGTCACCAGGCTGACGGCGACCAGTGCGACCAGCCCGATCACGAATTGAATCCCCAGCGCCTTCCTCTCGGTCTCCGGATCCTCGCCGGACCCACATCGCCAGATCCAGTAGACGCTCAAGACGGTCCAGGGCAGTGCCAGCCATCCGATTCCCAGCAGCGGGATGCCTCGAGCCGATTCGGCGATCCCGAACAGCGAGTCGAGCTGGAGATTGATGAGCTCTTGGCGCATGGGCGATGTGTGCGATCAGTGTGCGGTCTGGGTCTGGCCGTTGGTGTTACTTTCCAGCGGCAGGTTGTCAATCAGGCGGATGTTGCCGATGGAGGCGGCTACCAGGGCGACGAGAGAGGCCTGGTCCGAAGTGGTCTCCTGGAGTGTCTCGGAGTCTACGATCGTTGCGTAGTCGAGATCCATACCTGGGATCGATTCGAGTCGGTCTCGCATTTCCTGTCGCAGCATCGCCAGGTCCCCGGCTCCGTTTTGCCATTGGTTGCGAGTGTACCGGAGGGTTTCCGAGAGCGAGCGTGCGGTGTCACGTTGATCGGGATCCAGCAGCACGTTGCGGCTCGAGAGTGCCAGTCCCTGCTCGTCTCGCACGGTGGGACAGGTGACGATTTCGACGGGCAGGTGCAGGTCTCGGCAGAGCTGTCGGATGACCAGTTGTTGCTGGAAGTCCTTTTGTCCGAAGTAGGCCGCGTCGGGTGTGGTGATATTGAGCATCTTGACGACGACGGTGGCCACGCCCTGGAAGTGTCCTCGCCGGAACTCGCCTTCGAAGACGTCACCCAGTGGCCCCACGTCGACGGTTGTCTGTCCCTGGGGGGGGTAGACGGTCTGTTCGTCTGGAGCAAAGACGAGATCGACGCCCAGTTCACGGCAAAGTGCCAGGTCGTTCTCGAGCGGCCTGGGGTAGCGCTGGAAGTCGTCGGAGTCGTCGAACTGGGGTGCGTTGACAAACAGTGTTGCCACGACGAACCCACAGTCGGCCACGGCAGCCTCGATCAGGCTGGTGTGACCACGGTGCAGGGCGCCCATGGTCGGCACGCAGCCGACACGTCGCTCGTCTCGCCGCGCCCCGGCGACCAACTCGCGCACCTCTTCGACACTCCCGGTCGTCCTCATCCGCCTCGCTCGTGCCTCGTGCGTGCCAAGCCAGTCCGCGTGTATTCCGGATAACGTGCCGAGAAGTTCCCGGTCACGTCCAGACGGATTCTATGGTCTGGGTGACGGTTTGACGAGGTGTGAGTGCTCTGGCGCAACGAGCGACGGCACGACCGGCCGGGTTGGGCCGATCGTGCCGTCGGGTTGTTGAGCTCAACTTGTCGCGGGGGTGCGGCCTAGAAGCCATACCCGGGGTTCTCGTGGTCGAAGTCTTTGCTGCCCAGACCGAGGTTGGTCTTGAGATTCGAGTAGGTGTATTCCTCGATCAGCGGCGGCTGTCCGCCGGCCTTCTTGGGGAACCCGTACTGCTGAACGCGGATCGGCAGCCGGGTGGCGTTGTCGATGTAGAGCCGGGTCATGTGGAACGGAGTCGTCTTCGACCGCTTGGGGTGAATCACCTGGATCACTCGCACGCTCTTCTTGCCCAGCTTGGCCTTGGGGAAGAAGCGGACCCGGGAGTTGTTGGCCTGTTTTTCCCAGCCTGCGACGACCGCGTCGAGCATCTTGAAGATGCCGATCTCGGTAATCGGGTAGCGATTCTCTCTCATCACCAGCTTGCTGGTCGGCTTGAGCTTGAGTGTTCCGAGGATCTTCTGGAAGCCGGTTCCGTGTGCGATCAGCTTGCCACTGTTTTTTCCGTCGACATAGATGACTTCGCGTCCCTTGTGAGGCTTGGCGAACTTCAGGTAGACCGAGAACGGTCGCTGCCGCATCTTCAGCTGCATGGTCTGCTCGATCAGCTTCTCACCGACGATTTCCTTCTTGGAGAACGTCGCCGAGTAGTCTCTGACAGTCTGCAGTGCGGTGTGGCTCTCCCCGACGATCTTCAGTGCCTGCTTGAGAGCACCCGAGCGTGAGCCCGAGGGCTTGACGGCGACGCGATCGGCGGCGTTGGCCTGCGGTGCGAGTGTCGCGGTGAGAAGGGTGGCCAGGCACAGGGCCGACCAGGTCGTGATGGTGGTGCGGGTCATGCGGGTCATCCGATCAAGGGTGTACAATCAGGGGCTCCGGTCACGTGGGAGCCATCGGGGAGATGGTCTCGGCGTCGAGGATCTCGGCGAGGTGTGTATCGTCGCGGGGAGGGGCTGGTCTTGGGGGGAATTGGCATTCCGCGGCGGGTGTGGGCCGGGTGTGGGCCGGTCAGTCAGATCGGTCGGAAAAAACCGGTTCGCGCGACTCTCCGCACCGCGCAAAAGAAAGAGACCTCACCCGCGAACGGATGAGGTCTCATATTCGTTGGAGCGGGCCCAGAGGTCACGGGCTGGCGGGTGCGCCGAGGGCGGACCCCGCGTCGATCTTGTCTTCGAGATCGTCGATCTTGTCGAGTGTCACTCCGGCGACGATCAGGGCGCTGATCGAGGAGGCGACCATCAGCAGCGTGATGGCGTCGAGCTGATCGACGGCCGATTCGATTCCCTGGCCCCGGACGACCAGGTCGGTCTCGGTGACCAGGACCGCCTGCTGTTGAGCCTGCGGCGGCGCCGACTCGGCGGTCCAGACGCGGTAGATGGCTCGAGTTGTGCCCGCTTCGAGCTGGTAGAGGCCGGCGGGGATGTTGGCCAGTGCGAAGCGGCCCTGCGAATCGGTCAGCGCGGAAGCCACCTGGCGGTGTCCCTGCCGGAGCACGACCAGCACGCCGTCTCGTGACTGGCCCTGGCCATCGACGACCTGGCCGACGAAGCGACCGGCCTGGTCGAGTGTCACGTCGGTGATCGGCGTG
>CAUZJR010000331.1:0-6402 GCA_963580005.1 Planctomycetota bacterium | reverse complement strand
TGGCAACGGGGGTGCTGGTTGTCAGCGTGCTGTTGCACGAGATGGCTCACGTGTGGGTCGCTCGAGGAACCGGCGGCTGGTGCGACGACATCCTGGCCTGGCCGCTGGGTGGCCTGGTCGCAGCGGAACCTGAGCTCACGCGTCGTTCGCAGGTGTTGACCGCGTTGGCGGGACCGGCGGTGCACGCCCTGGTCTGCCTGGTCACGGGGATGACCGTCTGGCGAGCGGGCCTGCTCTCCGAAGCTCTCAATCCGCTTTCGGGCTGGCCGACTGTGACTCTTGCCGGTGGCGTTGACGCGGTGCGGTCGGTGATCGTGCTGCTGTTTACAATCAACTGGGCTCTGTTGGTGATCAACCTGCTGCCGGTGCTCCCCTTTGATGGTGGCCGGGTGCTGGAATCGATGCTCTCGGAGTGGCTGGTCGAGGAGACGGCAGCGGATCTCTACCTGAGGCTGGGAGCTCTGCTGGGTGTCGCGTTGCTGGCGGCCGGGATGCTGGCCGATCAGCCGCTGTGGCACGGGACCTGGCTGGTCGGACTGGGGGCTGTGGTGCTGGTGTTGAATCTCGAGGAGATTGCCGGCCGGCGAGCGGTCGATGATCTCGAGACGGCGTTGCTCGAGTATGAGTTGGCGCTGGACGACGAGGTCGAGGAATACGAGCCGATCGAGACCCAGGAGGGGTTGCTCGAGCGGTGGCGACAGCGTCGGGAAGAGAGCCGCGTGCAGGAGGAGCAGGGCCGTCAGCAGGAGGTCGAGCACCAGGTTGACTTGTTGTTGAAGAAGATTCACCAGAATGGATTCGAGGGGCTCAGCGAGGACGAGAAGCGGCAGCTGCGGCAGGCCAGCCGTCAGTACCGCCAGCGGACTCCTCGGCCCGAGGAGACTGTCTAATGGACTGCGGTCGAGACCTGGGAATTCGGCTGGTACTGGGAACCGCACTGTGCGGTTTGGTGGGGAGCGGGTTGCTCGGGTGCGGTGAGACCCCGACACAGAGCGTGCCGGTCCGTTCGGCCGGCCAGTCGGCGGTCCGGCCCGCGGGAGAGGATGCGGGGGCACCCGAGGTTGAGGTTGCTGGAGGCAAGCCGGGTACGCGGGTCAAGCAGTTGACCGGCATCCGTTTCGACGTGCCCACCGCGTGGGACGAGCAGCCCGAGTCGGAATTCTACGAGGCGAAGTACCTGATCGCCTCGGACGAGGGCGAGATGATGCTGACGCTGACGACGATGGGTGGCGGCATCGAAGCGAATCTGCAGCGGTGGGTCGGACAGTTCCAACTCGACTCCGGCGACCGCCCACGTCGCGATACTCTGAGCATTGATGGGGCGAAGTCGCAGTGGCTGGACGTGCGGGGCACATTTCGCAGCCAGGTCGGCAGCAGCCCGGGTCCTCACCAGGACTGGAGATTGCTGGGCGTGGCGATCCCGATGAGTCGTCGGCCGTTCCTGTTGAAGCTGGTCGGGCCCCGTGCGGCGGTCTCGTCGTTCGAGGACGAATTCCGCGGCTTCGTCAGATCGGGCCAGCTTGACAAGTAGCTCGCCACGTTGTCTCTCGAGCGAGGCGACGTCATCGGATCAGGTACGGTGGCTCGAGCGGCAGACGGCATACAGGGATCCGCCCACGAGCAGCGTCACCAGCAGGTAGCCGACGGAGTTCCAGAAGGTGCCTCCGCTGGTCGAGACCATCTGGGGCTGATCGCCACCTGCGTCGCCGCTTCCGCCCGCGGGTGCGGTGTCCGTCGCGGGGGCCTGTGCGTCGGCCTCGGGAGCTGCTGCAACCATCACGGCCGTCAGCACCAGCAACAGTGCGGCGGTCGAGGTCCAGCGGGTGGCATTCGGAGTGTGCATCGTGGTCCCAGGTCACGCGGCCGGCCCGTGCGGTCTGTTCCCGCATGATACGGGTCGTGTGAGGCTTGGCAAGTCGCGTGTTCAGGCGTCGTGTGTGGCAAGTGAGTGGGCGAGGGTCTCGACGAGTTGTGCGTCGGGCACCTCGAGTTGTTCACCGCTGTCGAGGTCCTTGATTTGCCAGGTCCCGTTTTCAAACTCGTCGGCGCCGGCGATCAGCACCAGGCGAACGCCCTTGCGGTCGGCGTACTTCAGTTGTTTGCCCAGCGGTTTCGGGTCGGTGTAGACCTCGCATGAAATTCCCTCGGCCCGCAAGCGGCGTGCTGTGGCGAGGTACTGGGCCCCGTAGTCGGCATCGAAGTGAGCCAGCAGCACGGCGGCGGCCGAGGCCGGTTGCTGGACCAGGTCCAGTTCCTGCATTGCGGCCAGCAGTCGATCGAGTCCGAGGCTGGCGCCGACACCGGGGAGCGGTTGCGAGGTGAACAGCCCGGCGAGGTCATCGTATCGGCCTCCCGAGCAGACGCTGCCGATCCCGGGCAACTGGTCCAGGAAGGTTTCGTAGATGGTGCCGGTGTAGTAGTCGAGTCCTCGCGCTATGGTCGGATCGAGCTGGATTCGTTCCTGGGGGATTCCCGCCAGTTGGCAAGCGGCGAAGAGTTCCCTGAGTCTCTGCACTCCCTCGGAGCCGGTTTCGTTGTGTGCGAGTCGTGTTTCGAGCGTGTCGAGGACCACGTCGGGAGTGCCCTGGAACCCTGTGAGTGCGAGCACACCGGCGGCCTGGTCACTCGAGAGTCCGACTCGTTCCTGTAACTGGGCGGCCACCTGTTCGGGGCCGATTTTTCCGAGCTTGTCGAGGCAGCGGAGGACTCCGTTGGCCATGTCGGTGAGTTCGAGTGTTTCGAGGAGTCCGTTGAGGAGACGGCGGTTGTTGACCCGGATGGTGAACTCGGAAAACCCGATCCGTTCCATCAGGTCGTTGATCACGAACAGGGTTTCGATGTCGGCGGTATTGGACGTGGTCCCGATCGTATCGAAGTCGCACTGGATGAATTCACGGTACCGCCCCTTCTGCGGCTTCTCGGCTCGCCAGACGGTCGCGACGTGATAGCGTTTGAAGGGCGTGCCGATTTCGTGCAGGTGCTGTGCGGCGTAGCGTGCCAGCGGCACGGTCAGATCGAACCTCATGGCGACGTCCCGGTCGCCCTGGTCGGTGAAGCGAAACAGCTGCTTGTCGGATTCCTCGCCCCCCTTGCCCAGCAGGATCTCGCTGTATTCCAGTGCGGGGGTATCAATCGGCGAGAACCCGAAGCTGCGGTAGACCTCTCGCGCGGTGTCGATCAACTGTTCGCGGACCAGCATCGGTCCGGGCAGGTGGTCTCGAAACCCCTTGAGCGTTGAGGGCTTGATCCTCGGTGTCGCGGTCGAGGCGTCGGGTTTGGGGTCTGCCGGGTTGGGAGTCATGGCGCGGTTCCCAGGATGGGCAGTGTGCCGGGTCCGCGTCGCCGGCGGCGTCCGAGCAGGGCATCGGCGTATTCGTCGATTTGCTCGGGCCGTTCGAACAGCCGGTCGTAGCAGGCGTCGTTGTCGAACTCGCAGTCGTCCGTCGAATACGAGCGGCAGATAGTGGGCCGCGATGTATAGATGCTGCAGCGGTTCTCGTCGTCGAGCTGGTCACAGGCGTTGTGGACCAGCAGGTACCAGCTGTCGTCGTCGACAAAGACGGAAATGTCTCCGTGGAGCATGTACCAGCGGATGTTCTCGTAGTCATCGCGATCGACGGGCGTGTCGATGGGCAGTGCGAAATAGCGGCAGCAGCGGGCGGTGCAGTGATCGCAGAGCACTTCCCCGGGAGCCAGGTCTTCACGGCGGACGAGGGTAGCGGTCATCGCGACTGGGGTCCCTGGCCGCTGGGATCGCGGCGGTGAGACTGATGGTTGGGGGCCGATTGTAGTCGAGAGTTGAGGGGGTGGAAACGTCTGTTGGCCGGGCCCGTTGTGCCGATTGTGGTGTTCGGGGCGGTCGGGGTGATCGAGGCTGTTGCTGTGTGTGGCCATTCTTCTTGACCACCCGGGAAGTTCGGGCCTAAACTTGAGCAGCCAGGAGGTCTGGAGAGGAACAGGAATGCATTGGTCGGGCAAGGTCTTTATGGGGTTCGTGGTGATCGGCGCTGCGGCGGCGATCGCGCTCTCGGCGCGCACGCACCAGATCCGCAGGTCGTGGCACATGTCGCTGTCCAAAGAGCGAGCCGATTACGAGGCTGGCGTGGATGTGCTCCGCAAGGCACGGTTCTTTCACGAGTCGGCCCAGGTCGACCTGGCCAACGCCAAGCGGGGCTGGGGCGACTACTCGGACGACGTGACCGTGACGGTCAACGTACAAAACGGGAACCTGCAGACTCGCGACCAGGAAACCGCGGCGGTGTTGGCCGCGGCTGCGGCCGTCAACCAGCAGCAGCAGCCGATCATGGTCCACGGGTTTCTGAAGAACGCAGACGGCAGCGTGCGGTTCATCGGGACCTTCATCCAGGAAGGCGCCGCCCAGGGCGGAGTCCGGACCTGGAAGCCGACCTGGAAAGTGCGGCCCGCCGATTCGGTCGCGGCCTGGGGTAGCGGCAAGTGGAGGCTGCGGACCCTGATCCCGGCTCACCAGAAGACCCGCTTCGTCAATCTCGAAGTGCTCTTGACCCAGGGCGACCAGACGTCTGATGACAAGGGGCTGGATGCCCGGATCAAGGGAGACGTCAATCTGAAGGCGGACGAACAGTTGCGACTGCGGTTTTCCGAACTGATGGGTGAAAACGATGACCTCGCAGGTCTCAAGGGCAAGTTGCCCGATTACATGATCGACGGACTGGTGCGGGCGATCGCGGCGGCCGAGGAAGAACGCAACCAGTTGATCGAGACGGTCGACGTGCTGCGTCGCGACCTGAAGTCGAACCACGATCGGGCCAACCGGTTGCTGAAACAGAACAGCGACCTGGAGCGGAGCCTGCCGGGCTCCACAACGGGCGCCGCGGCCGTGACACGCAACGCTTCTGCGTCACCGGCGGCACGGGCGGCACGGACGGTACAGAAATAGAACGCCGTTGCCGCGGAGCGTGGCTTGGCACGAGGCCGAGGAGACGGTCGACCAGCTTGGAGATCGGGTTGAAGACCGGGTTGAAGACCGGGTTGAAGATCAGGTAGGTCGACCGAGCGAGATGCCAGGGAGCGGGCATGGGAATCCACAACCGGGACTACCTTCGCGACGAATCGTCGGGTTCGTGGTCGGGATCCTATGGCGGTTCCGGGGGCACATCATCCGGCCCGGTTTCGGCCGTGAAGGTGCTGGTGATCATCAACGTCGCCGTCTTCCTGGCGACCTGGCTGATCGAGCCTCTGGGCGATCTGCTGCATCTGCCGGCCACCTTCAGCGTGGCTCGGGAAGGGGCCAGGCTCCACGTTCCTGCTCCGAAGGCAGGGGTCGAGGGCCTGGAGCTTCCCTCGGGGAGTTACGTGGTGGCGGCGCGGAGCGGGAAGAACGAGTTCCTGCGGTTCCGACGACTGCATGCTGAAGAGGTCAACGATCTGGACGCGAGCTTCCGCACCGAACCGGACGGCTGGGTCGGAGTCGAGACGGGCTTGCAGCTGGTCGGGGATCCCGGCCCGCTCACGGGGGTGATGCGGCGTTCTGAAATCGGCTCGATCGCCTGGCAGTTTCCCTGGCGGGTGATCACCTACGGGTTCTGCCACGACCAGGCCTCGTTGTTGCACCTGCTGTTCAACATGATCTGCCTGTGGATGTTCGGTCGGCTGATCGAGGGCATCTACGGTCGTCGCGAGTTCCTGTGGATCTACCTGCTGGGCGTCCTGGTCAGCGGAGTCTGCCACCTGGCCTGGCAGCTGGCCTCCGGCGGCAGTGTGGTGCCGATGGTCGGAGCCTCGGGTGGCGTGATGGCGGTGATGGTGCTCTCGGCGGTGCACTTTCCCAAGATGAAGGTGCTGCTGATGATGATCATCCCGGTTGAGTTGGGGATGCTGGTGGTGGGCCTGGTGGCTCTGGACGTGATTCGTGCGCTGGGTGCATTTGGTGGCGAGAGTCACATCGCCCACATGGCCCACCTGGGCGGAGCGGCGTTTGGGTACGGCTACCACCGCAGCGGCGGCCGCCTGAGTTCGCTGGGTGAGCGTCTGGCCGGCCGATTCAAGTTCTGGCGTCGCCGCGTGGTGCGACCCTCGGTCCGCGTCTACCAACCACCCGTCGATGGACTCGATGACCAGGTCGACGCGATCCTGGCCAAGATCAGCCGCGACGGGGAGGCGAGCCTGAGCGATCGGGAGCGGGAGATGCTGATGGAGGCGAGTCGGCGGAAGCGGCACAAGACCTGAGCGTGCCGCGGAGAGTCACTTCGTTTTTTTGGGTCGCTTGTCGGTCGACTGGGCGAGCAGCCAGGTGTAGAGCTGCGGGTTGTCGTAGGTGGCGTCCCAGCAGTTGTGGCCGAGCTGAGGATAGAGCGTGAAGCGGATCGGGGCCTGCTGGGCCCGGAGGTCCGCGACGGTCTTCTGCAGCGATGCCACCAGGCT
>CAUZJR010000330.1:0-6402 GCA_963580005.1 Planctomycetota bacterium | reverse complement strand
TGTTGAGGCCTGGTGAGCCGAGATCGGTCGAGAGATACCCTCGGACCTCAAAACCCTCGGCCAGCACCTTGCCCTCGATTCCTCCCGGTGTCATGAAGGCAGCCGTTGCCCCACCCTGTCCGTCAGTCATTCCTCAGATTCCTCATTTCTCGACCAGGTTCCCGATCGGGGTGAAACCTCGGCCTCTTGCAGCAGTAGCATGCAACCGGCACCCTGTAGAATCGTCCACCCAGGACACATCAACAGACCGGATCCACTCCCCGTGACCACTCATTCATCCGACCTCGGCTCGCAAGACGACCAGCAGGTGATGTCCAGGTTCCGCTACGTGCAGGAACTCAGACGCACCATCCGGTTCTTCGGCTCATTCGCCGTGGCCTTTTCATTCATCTCCATTACAACTGGCATCTTCGAAAATTATAAGTCACTGCTGGCCGACTCGGGACCCATCGGCATCTGGACCTGGCCCCTGGTCACCTGCGGCCAACTGCTGGTGGCCCTGGTCTTTGCCGAGCTCGCCTCAAGAATCCCGCTCTCCGGTTACAGCTATCAGTGGCTCACCCGCCTGGCCGGTCCCGCCTGGGGCTGGCTGGTCGGCTGGATTTCCGTCTGTTTCCTGGTGATCGTCGTCCCGACCGTCGACCACGTCATCGCCCGCATCGCCGGCCACGTCTTCGAGATTCCCGCCTCGTCCCACTGGCTCAAGGGCATCGTCATCGGAGTGATCACCCTCCAGGCACTCATCCACGTCTCGGGTGTCCGGCTGGCCAACATCATCAACTCGGTGGCCGTTTTCACCGAAGTGGTCGGCATGGTCGGCCTCGTACTCGTCTTCGGCGGCATCGCACTCTCAGGTTCGCCCGACCCCCAACTGCTGGCACAATCCAGCACGATGCCGGAGGCCGGGACCGGGATGACGGCCTGGCTGATGGGTTGCCTGATGGGAGCCTACACGCTGGTCGGTTTCGAATCGGCCGCCAATCTCTCGGAAGAAACCGTCGATGCGGCCGCCACGGTCCCCAGGTCGATCATCTGGTCGGTGGTCATCAGCGGAGGAGTCGGCACGCTGTTCCTGGTCGTCATCACGCTGGGTATCAACGACCTCGAGACGGTCACCGCATCGCAGTACCCGCTGCCGTTGATCATCGAATCGCACCTCGGCCAGGGGGTCGCGCGAGCGTTTTTCGGACTGGTCGTCGTGTCGGTGTTTGCCTGCGGCCTGATCATCATGGCCTCCGGATCACGGCTCGTTTATGCCATGTCCCGAGATGGACTCTTTCCCGCCTACCGGCTGTTCCGACACGTGTCCCCTCGGACCGCCGTGCCGATCCCGGCCATCCTGATGTTCATGGTCCTGGGCGTGCTGGCAACCCTCTTCAACGACTCGATCCAGCAACTGGTCCTGGCCGCCGCCGTGCTGCCTGCAGTGATCTACCTGGTCACGGTGATCGCCTACCTGCTGCGCCGAAACAGGCTCAGCTCGCAATTCGGCACCTTCACGCTCGGACGATTCGGCACCCCGATCGCCTGCGCAGCCGCCTGCTGGCTGGTGGCGATGATCGCCGTTCTGTCGATCCCCGAGTCGTTCCGAGGACCCTCGCTGATCTCGCTGGGACTGTGCGCCGCCGGACTGGTGCCCTGGTTCTGCTGGTTCCGCGGCCGGATCGATCCACCCGACGCCGGACCCGACATCAAGTCATGATCTCGGTGATCGGTCGCCCATGATCCACGTCCAGCCGCTTGCGGCCGGGGATGTCCAGCCGACGCGAATCCAGGCCCAGCAGGTGCAGCACCGTCGCGTGCAGGTCGGTCACGTAGTGAGGATGCTCGATCGCATGGAAGCCCAGCTCGTCGGTCCGCCCGTGGATCTCGCCCCGCTTCACGCCCGCACCGGCCAGCCAGACGGTGAACCCATGAGGGTGATGGTCGCGGCCGGTGAACTTCTGCTTCGTGTCTCGCACCTCCAAACCCGGAGTCCGACCGAATTCGGTGCAGCAGACCACCAGCGTGTCGTCCCACAGACCCCGCTGCTTCAGGTCCTTCAGCAGACCGGCGATCGGACGATCGACCCGGGCACACGAGCGGGCGTGCAGTTCCTGCAGCTTGTTATGAGAATCCCACTCGCCGTAATCACTCAGGTAGACCAGCGAATATCTCACACCCCGCTCGGCCAGGCGACGCGCCGCCAACAACCGCCGGCCATAGACCGCGGTCGTCTTGTTGTCGATGCCGTACAATTTCTGGATCGCCGGAGTCTCCTCGGCCAAGTTGACCGCCTCGGGAACCGACCTCTGCATCCGATAGGCCAGCTCGTAGGACTTGATCCGAGCCCGCACGTCGGCGTCCTCGGGATACTCGACCGCCGTCAACCGGTTCAGTCGGTTGATGAAATCGAACTGGTTTCGCTGCTCGGCCGCCAGCACGCCCGGCCGCCTGCGGCCAAACGGCAACGGGTCGCCCGGATCCAGCGACAACTCGACTCCCGAATGTACCGGACCCAGGTAGTTGGCGTCGAAGTTCCAACGCACCCGCGTGTCCTTGTACTTGCCCAGGAACACGAACGACGGCAGGTTTTCGTTGCCGGTCCCCAGGCCATAGTGGATCCATGATCCCAGCACCGGCTCGGCGGGATCCAGCTTGTGACGTCCGTGGTGCATCTGGAACTCGGCGTTGTGATCGTTGTCGGTCGTGTACATCGACCGCACGAACGACATGTCATCCACGCACGTGGCCAGTTCCGGCCACCAGTCGGTCATGCCGATTCCCAGGTGACCGTGCCGCTTGAACCCGACCTGCATCGGAAAGATCTGAGCATGCGGCCGAGGGCCACCGATCACGTCGCGCGATCGCAACTCGAACAGGGGGTTCTTCAGAGGGTTGGGCAGAGGAGTCTGCTCGTAGGTCTTGCCGGCGTACTTGTTGAGAGCCGGCTTGGGATCCCATGTCTCCATCTGGCTGTAGCCGCCGGAGAGGAAGATCCAGATGACGTTCTTGGCACGGGGCAGATGATGAGGTCGACCGTCGGGGACGACGTGCTGGCTGGCATGAGGGTCCCCGCCCGCGGCCACTCCATCGCGATGGAGCATCGCGCCCAGCGCCAGGCCGGTGAAGCCCAGGCCCACGTCCGCGAGGAACTCGCGGCGAGGCCCACAGCACCGGGTACTCTCGGTAGCGGCGGTCCAGGAATCACTCATGGGTTCACTCTCATCGTCGATTCAGCGGATCGTCAGGAAATCGGTATGACTGAACAGAGCCTGCACCAGGCTCTCTCGCGACCGCTGGCCATGGTCGGTCGAGGGTGCCACCTGCACCTGCTTGGGATCGACGGCCAACTCGGCCGGCTTGGCTCGGGCATAGACCTCAGCCTGCTGGGCCAGGAACTCGAGGCTCGCAGCCCGCTCGGCCGACGTCGGCGTTCTTGCCAGGATCTGGCGGAAGGCCGCCACCACGAATGCCGTGTCGTCGATCGGCGTGGACGTCAGCCGACGGGCCAGTAATCGTCCCTGCCTGAGTACCAGTTCGCTGTTGACCAACGCCAAGGCCTGCTGAGGTCTCACGCTGCGGGTCCGGCGATAACAATCGCAGGGATCGGCCGCGTCGAAGAGGTCCAGGAACGACATGCGGCCCTCGCCGTGATGATCGAAGTAAACGCTCCGCCGCGGACTGGTCAGGCCCATCGACTGAGCAATCTCGCGGCCACCGATCCGGGCGTCCAGGCTGCCGGCGACCAGCAACACGCTGTCCCGGACCACCTCGGCCTCCATCCGTGACGGCGAAAAATGCCACAACGCCACGTTGTCCGGATCGATGGCGAAGTTCCGATGATCGGTCGCCCCGGTCCGGGATGCGGTGCGGTAGGTGCGACTGGTCACGATCAGGCGATGGATCGGCTTCATCCGCCAATCCCCCTCCATCAACTCGACGGCCAGCCAGTCGAGCAGCGCGGGATGAGTCGGCCGGTCACCGTTGTTGCCGAAGTTCTCGGTCGAGACCACGATCGGCCGGCCGAAATGACGACCCCAGATGTGATTGACCGCCACGCGGGCGGTCAGAGGATTCTCGCGGTTGGCGATCCAGCGGGCCAATACCGTGCGGCGACCGGTGCTCGTCCTGGCGTACTGGTGCGAGAACAGGGTGTAGTTGGTCGCACCGCTGCCGACCACCTTCTTCAGTGCCGCCAGGGCCTTGGCCAACGCGGCACTCGACGTGGTCACGGCCTTCTGAGCCGTCGCCAATGCCGTGGCCAGTTTCTTGTCCGACGGCGTGGCCGCCTGGGCATGGCCGGCGGCAACCACGCCCCTGTGGGCCCGAGCCGCCTCGACCCGCGCCGCGGCAACAGCCGCCTCGTGCTCGGTCCGTACCGCCTGCCGTGCTGTGGCATCGGCATCTCCGGCCAGACCCAGGTACCGCACGTCATCGGCATGGATCCTCGCCTCGACCGCCGCCACCCCAAGCACCGCCGCCTGGACGTTCGCCTCGTCGACCACCAGTGTCAGGCGGATCTGTTCGAGCTTTCGGCGAGCCGGCTCCGATGCGTTCTTCTCAATCAACTCGGCCTGGGCCTCGGAAACCAGGCCCCGGGCCGACGACAGAATGCTCTGCTTGCCCGCCAGGTCCTTCCCGGCCAGCCGACGTGCCTCGTCGCGGACAAAGTCCTTCAAGCCGGGGTACCAGGCCCGAGCGGGCAGTTGGATCGGTTCGACCTTCCAGTCGGCAGCTCCCAGGAACCCCGGACCACCCGGAGCGACCGGTGGTCGACCGGGGATGATGTTCCGCGACTCGCCCTTGCTGTAGACGAATGTCTTGGCATCAAGCTTCTCGTCACAGATCCTCACCATGCCGACCGTCAGCGGCTTGTACGGCTTGCCGTAGCTGTACTTGGGATAGACGCCCGGGTCGGCATCGCCCGGCACCCGGTCGTGACGCACCTCGATCGGCTCGAACGCCGCACGCATGCGGAAGTAGTCCACCTGCGTCAGCGGGTCGTACTTGTGATCGTGGCAATGGCAGCAGTTGAAGGTCAATCCCAGGAAGGCCTTGCCGGTGTGCTCGATGTTGTCCTTCAACCACGTGTTGTAGTTCCAGCGGTAGAAGTTGCGGATGATGAACCCGGTGGCCACCAGGTTCTCATCATCGTCACCAGCCACCTCGTCGGCTGCCAGCATCTGGACGATCATCCGGTCGTAGCCGCGGTCAGCGTTGATCGAGTTGATGATCCAGTCGCGCCAACGCCAGATCTGGCCGTAGCTGTTGAGCGAATCGGGCACTTTGCGTCGGCCGTACCAGTCGCTGTATCTCCAGACGTCCATCCAGTGACGACCCCAGCGTTCGCCATAGCGAGGACTCTGGAGCAACCGATCCACGACCCGTTGGTAGGCTCCCGGCCGCGTGTCCGCGGCAAATGCATCCTGCTCGGACGTCGTCGGTGGCACTCCGACCAGGTCCAGGTAGACCCGCCGCAGCAACACCGGCCCCGTCGCTTCGGGCAATCGAGTCAACCGCCGCTGCTTCAGCATCGCCGCGACATAGTCATCGATCCGGTTCCTGCTCTCGGGAAAACCGGCCACCGCCTGCCGCTCCGGCGGCTGAAAGGCCCAGTGGGCGCGAGGGTCGGCCTGGGGTGTCTCGGACTTGGGAGACGCCGCTCCCTGGCGAATCCACTCGACCAGGACCCGCAACTCCTGAGGCTTCAATGGCTCGCCCAGGCCCTCAGGCGGCATCCGGACCGACTTGTCGGTGTCCTGCAACCGATCCAGCATCAGGCTCTTGCCCGGCTGACCCGGTACCACCGCCGGACCACTCTCGCCTCCCTTCCGCGCCAAGGCACCAGTGTCCAGCCTCAGGCCACTCTCCTGCTTCAACGCTCCGTGGCAGGCGTAACAGTGAGCCGAGAGGATCGGCTTGACCTGCTTGGCGTAGTCGATCGGCTCGGCAGCCGGTGACGTCGACACGCTCAGCAACGGCACACAGACCCATACCGGCAACAGGATTTTCAGATGACGCGGAAACATGTTTCTCGTCGAGCGTGCAGTCGAGCGGTCCGTGCGAGACACTATCTTCTCACATTGATCGAACCACTGCCAAGCACCTTCACCAGCCACCACCCGCCTCTACCTGCCTCTACCTGCCTCTACCCGCCTCTACCCGCCTCTACCCGCCTCTACCCGCCTCTACCCGCCAAGGAGTTCCCGATGACCAGCCGCGTTGATACCGAGTACCGTTACGAGAAGCTGACCTGGCCGGAGATCAACGAGGCGATCGAGGCCAAGCAGGTCTGCGTGGTCCCCTGCGGAGCGGTCGAACAGCACGGCGACCACCTGCCGCTGGATGTCGACCTGGTCTGCCCCGGCGGCATCGCACGAGGGGTCGGAGAGGCTCACCCCGAGAAGTTGCTGGTGCTGC
>CAUZJR010000329.1:0-6412 GCA_963580005.1 Planctomycetota bacterium | reverse complement strand
ACATGGATGGCGGCCAGGTGGCCGAGCAGATCAAGGCGGATCCCGAGATTTCCGGTACCCCGATCGTCTTTTTGACCTCGGTCGTTTCCGCCGGTGAAGCGGCGAAGGAGGAGACGACGATTGCCGGCATGCTTCGCTAGCCCGCCTCAGGCGGGATCAACCGTGACGGTCTCGCAGCAACTCAGCCGCCGCGGCCAGGCTCTTGAGCTTCTCGTACGACTCGTCCAGCGGCACTTCGTGGTCCTTACCCGGTGCAAACCCGCAGTCGGGATTCAGAGTCAGTCGCTCGGCCCCAATGTGCTCGATCGCCGTCTCAACCCGCTCGGCAATCGTCTCGGGCTCCTCCACCTCCGGAAACCTCACGTCGACACACCCCAGCCCGACCTGCACCGTCTCGGGCAGGTCGGCCAGGATCGCCATGTCACCGGCGACCGGGATACTGAACTCGAGCATCAACTGGTCGACCTCGAGTCTTGAGACGTGTTCGAGAATCGCTTCGTAGCCGCCCGCGGCACCCCATCCCCGTCGGCCCCAGTTGCGGCGGCAGAGGTGTACCGAGAGTTCCACGCCCTCGACACCCTCGACGATCTGGTTGATCCAGTCGACCGCGTTCCGCATCTCCCGTTCGGGATCCTTGAATGTCGCTCGGACCTCCGGATCGACGAGGATGCAGAGGTGGGGTTCATCGAGCTGGATCACGTCGACTCCCACGTCGCGGATCGCCAGCAACTCCTCGCGCAACACCGGCACCACCGCTTCGCAGAACGCCTCGCGGGTCGGGTAAGCCCCATCCGAGTATCCCGGCTCCCACATCCGCTGGCCGATCAGGTAGGGCGAGGGCAACGCGACCTTGACCCTGCGGTCGGTGTTTTCCTTGAGGAACTTGGCTTCGCCGGCGATTACGCCCGGCTGCCGGGGGGTCAGTGGCGAGGTGATCACCTGGTGGTATCCAAACAGTTCCCGTTCGATCCACTCGAACCCGTCACACAATTCGGCGATCACGTCGACGTAGGTCTCACGTCGCCATTCACCGTCGGAGACGATGTCGATGCCGGCCTGTTCCTGCAGGTGCACGCAGTACCGCACGGCGTCGTCCATCCGCCGTTGCCATACAGCGTCGTTGTCACCGATTCGCGATCCGGATTGAAACAGGTCGATCACAAAAGGTGGCCGCGGCATGCTGCCGATGACCGTGGTGGGGAACAGCTGTGTCATCGGTCGACTCCAGGGTCGGTGGGATCAGTACAGCGCAATCGCACGGCCGGGGCCGCCATGGCAGCCCCGGATTGGGATCGCCGCGAACAGGAAGTACGCCTTGGCGGGCAGATTTTCGAGGTTCTGCAGGAACTCGACGGCGACCATCCCGCGGCTGCCCAGCGCCCAGTAGCTCATCAACGCCTGCTTCTCGTCGACGCCTCCGATGCTCGGCGCGTCGATCCCCACGCAGCGGATACCGCGTTCCGCCAGATAGTCCACCACCTCGGCACTCACAGCCGGCCAGCCCTCGCTGGTTCCATTGAGTGGTTCCGAGACGCATGCAGAACCCTCCGGCAGCGGCTTGAACGTCCGCTTGATGTGACCGGTGCGGAACAGCACCACGTCACCGGCTCGCAGTGCTCCGTGAGCCTTCTCGTAGGCACGAACCAGGGTAACGCTGATCCGAGGCGAACTCGGCCAGCTTGACTTCTCGGTTGACCCGACCAGCCCGCGGACATCAATCACCCTGGCCTCGCCACAGGTCTGCCCCAGCGGTACCGCTTCGGTCGTCACCGAGCTGGTCCGTCGCCGCCGGAATCGCTTTTCGTACTCCTTCAACCACCCGCGGACCTGTTTCGAATACTGGTTGTTGTTGAAGCCGTTGGCGGGCAGGGCGTAGGAGGGTGGCACGAGGTGAGTGCCGGCGTGGGCGTCCATCATGTGAGTGTGGTGCTGGAGGTCGAGGTTTTTGGCGTAGAGGAAATCGACCTTGATGTAGGGGTAGCGATGATTGCCAATGCCCGGGCCGGTCCAGGTGATCGGCAGCTGTGAGTCGTTGATCACCGACAGATCGACGGCGCGCTTGGCGGTGGCCGAAGCGATCAGCCGCCGGGCCAGCTTGCCCGGCGGGATCGCCAGTGCCCGACCCTCGCCGTACATCCCCTTGGCGTGCCGTGGGCCGAGCACGCAATAGAAGCTGCCCGGCTTGACCTGATTCAGCCGGGTGACTCCCTCGGTGAAAATCATCCCGAACTTCAGCCCGGCGATATGAGTCGGCTCGGCCAGGTCCGGCAGCGGTCCCATGCTGGGGCTGTCGCAGCCGACGTGCATGACGCCTCGTTGGCCCAGCAGGGTCATGGTGTCGGGGTGAGGGTCGGGCCAGGCGGGAGCGGTGCCCTGGACCGGGTCGGCCACGAACCGACGCCCCTCGGGGAACGGTCGGTAGTACTTGTCGGTGTAGCCGCTGCGGAACAGCACCACGTCGCCGAAACGCAGCTTGCGGTGAGTCTTCTCCCAGGCCAGCACGTGCCGGGGCTGGATCAGGCTGCTGATACCGTTCTCGGTCGTATCGAGCAACTGGCTGACATCGATCACGACCGCTTCACCACCGAACTGCCACGCGGGAACTTTCTCGGTGAAGATGCTTCCCAGCGGACCCTCGTTGGCCAGCCCGCTCCCGGGGCGGGGAATCGAGTGAGGTGGGACGTCGATCTGGGTGCCGGTGTTGCCGTCGATCGTCAGCGTGTCGATGTTGTAGGGCGTCAGTGAGCCGATCCGGCGGTAGTGCTTCAACTGGAACATCGGGAATCCCGACGGCCAGGTGCACGGATGGTCCTCGGCGACCAGCAGCGAGAGATCGATGGGGCTTGCGGCGGAAGCGGGAGCGGCCAGGCAGAAGAGTGCCAGCACGGAGGTGAGCAATCGGGTCGAGTGATTCATCGGTGTTGGTCTCCGGGTTGAGAACCCTTTCAGTTGTCCTGCCGCAACTCCTCGAGCATTTCCATGGCGAATTGCACGTGCAGCGCCGTGCCCAGCGGCAGGGCATCCTCGTCGACCTTGAACTGCGGATGGTGCACGCTGATCCCGGTCCCCTTGGCTTCGTCGGCGATCCCCAGCGCCACGAAGCACCCCGGGATCCTCTCGGTGTAGTACGCGAAGTCCTCGCCCCCCATCACCGGAGCCAGCTCCTCGATCCGTTCGTCTCCCAGCATGCGGCCGGCGACGTTGCGGGCGAAGTCCCAGGTGGCCGGGTCGTTGACCGTCGGCGGGTAGTCGTGGCCGGGGAACTGTGTCACCGCCTCGCAGCGATGTGCGGTGGCGACTCCCGCGGCGATGTCGATCACCCGCTGCTGGATCCAGACCAGGTTGTCCATCGTCAGAGCCCGCACGGTGCCTCTGAGTTCGACTTCGGGCGGGATCACGTTGGAGGCTTCGCCCCCGTGGATGGCGGTGATGCTGACGACTCCGGAATTGAGCGGATCGGCTTCTCGGGAGATGATGGACTGCAGCGAGGTGATGATCTGAGCGGCGGCCTGGACCGGATCGACGGCCAGGTGCGGCATGGCAGCGTGTCCGCCCTTGCCCGATACGGTCATGTTCAGGGTGCTCGAGGCGGCCAGGAAGGTGCCGGCGCGTGAGCCGGCGGCTCCGGTTTGAAGCTCCGGCCAGACGTGCAGCCCAAAGATTCTCTCGACGTCCGGATTCTCCAGTGCCCCCTCATCGGTCATCAGTTTCCCCCCGGCGCCTCCTTCTTCGGCCGGCTGGAACAGCAGTTTCACCGTGCCCTGGATCTCGGATTCGCGTTCCTTGAGTAACCGAGCGGCACCCAGCAGCATCGCGGTGTGGCAGTCGTGACCGCAGGCGTGCATCTTGCCGTCGACCTCGCTGCGGAACTCAACCTCCGTCTCCTCGTGGATCGGCAACGCGTCCATGTCGGCCCTCAGACCCACGCAGGGACCCTCGCCGTTGCCCAGCCAACCCAGCACTCCGGTCTTGGCGATCGGCGAGCGGTACTCGATGCCGAGCCCGTCGAGTGTTTCGCGGACCAGCTTCGATGTCTCGACCTCCTCGTACATCAACTCGGGATGCCGGTGCAGACGGCGGCGGATGTCGACGATCCAGTCCTGGATCGACTGGGCCTGCTGTCGTGTCTCGCTGGCGATGGCGGTCATGAGTGGGCCTCTTGCTCGGAACGGGATCTGCCTGGTTGGGTCTGGCTGCCTGGGTCTGGCTGCCTGGGTCTGGCTGCCTGGGTCTGGCTGCCTGGGTCTGGCTGCCTGGGTCTGGCTGGTTGATTGAGGTTTCAGACGTCGTCACCGCGGATGCCTGGTGGCATCGAGAGAGAGCCGACGATTCGCTGCGACTGGTCGATCAGCGATCCGGTCATGACTCCCGAGTCGCTGCTGAGCAGGAAGCAGGTCAGGTGGGCCACGTCCTGCGGTTTCAGCAGCCGACCGAACGGCGATTCGCTCTCGCCAATCTCCAGCCAGTTCTCCGGGCTGCCCTGTTGCTTCTGCACGACGTTCTCGTTGGGGGTGTCGGTCCAGCCGAGCATGATGCCGTTGACGCGGATCGTGTCCTGGATCAATCCCTGGGCGCAGTTCTTGGTGAAGGTGGCCAGGGCTCCCTTGGTTGAGCTGTAGGCGGCGATGTGAGGCAGCCCGCAGTAGGCGGCGACCGAGATGATATTGACGATCGAACCGCTGGTCTCCTCGCGGCGCATGATCTCGACGGTCGCTTGCGTCAACAGGAAGGGGGCACGGACATTGACGGCGAAGAGGTAGTCCCAGAGGTCGACGGTGGTGGAGGCGAGTGTGCCTCGAGTGGTCATGGCTGCTGAGTTGACCAGCCCGTCGATGCGGCCGAATCGCTCGTCGCAGGCGGCGACGATCGCGCGGGTGTCATCGACGTCGGCCAGGTCGGCCTCGACAAACAGGCTCTCCGAACCGATCGACTCGATCTGCTCGGCCACCTTCTGCCCGTTGGAGGCGTTTCGTCCGCAGACGACGACCCCGGCGGCTCCCAGCCGAGCACTCTCCAGAGCGATCGCTTCACCCACACCCTGGGTACTTCCGGTGACCAGGATGATCTGTCCTTCGAGGCTGGGCATGGCATGAGTTCTCGGGCTGGGCGGCGTGAAGAGTGTCGAGGGTACGGGGTTGAGATTATCCCGCCGCGGCAGGCCTTCGGCAACCGACCCGGGCCTGAACCCGTCCGGGATTTTCAACGGGCTGCTAGAGTCCGCTGACGTTGGCCGATCTCGGGTCGCTGACCAGCTGGCCGCTGTGCAACGTGCCTTCGAGCACCCGGTCTCGCCAGGGTGCGGGGGCATCGAAGAGATCGGGATCGAGAGTCATATCGGTGATTAGCACTCCGGGTCGGTGCAGGGTCAATCGGCCCACGATCTGGCCGTCGGGTCGCACGGCGAAGCTGGGCCAGCGGCTGGGGTGTGCCGTCGAGTTGTTCGCGCTGATCCACATGTGGTTCTCGGCCGCCCGGCACGACATGGTCGAGGGCACGATGGTTCGCCAGATGTTGTACGACTCGTCGTCGACCACCGTCGAGCGTGCGTTGTGAAACGACTGCAGCAGGATCTGCACCCCCCGCGAGTAGTACTCGCGGTACAACTCCGGGAAGCGGTAGTCGTAGCAGATCAGCAGGCCCAGCCGGATCCCCTCGACGGTGAAGGTCACCGGGTGGTCACCGGGTGAGTAGTGCGAGAGGTCCATGGTGGGGCGGCGGCCGCCGGTGCCTGTGCAGAACCGTTTGTCGTAGCGGTCGACGATCTGGCCGTCGGGATCGATCAGGTACAGGCAGTTGTGAGGCTTGTGGCGACCGGTCAAGCGGTGAGTCGAACCGAGTACGACCCAGGTCCCGGCCTGCCGAGCCGCCTGCTGGATCGACTCGGTGGCAGTCACCAGGGCGTCCCAGTCGAGGTGTGACATGTCGGGAAACTCGACCCCGGCGTAGCCCGAGAGCGAGCATTCCGAGAAGTGGATCACCCGGGCCCCTTGCCGGGCCGCCTGGCGGATCTGGCGGAGGGTGTACGCCAGGTTGCTGGCGATGTCGGGTTCGACCGGGAATTGGCAGGTGGCAACTCGAAGCGATTTCATTCCGGGTGAGTCCTGCAGGAACGTGGAGCGGGGGGACAGTCTATCAAGCTCTGTGAGTGCTCCCCAGCTTGATGACAGCACGAGGGGCCACGGGTGGAGTGGGAAGTGCCCCCGGTCAGAGTGTATAACCGCACGCTGGTTTTTTTGGACGGTCCTCTCCAAGAGTTATCCCGTGTTTGCCGGACACATGCCCGCCCCGCTGCAGGTGCAACTTGTCGAAATCTCCGAGCCAGAATTGCCTGTGCGCGATGCCCAGGGCCCGGGCCAGATCATTTTCCAGCCCAGCCTGGCCTGCCTGTGCGGGTCGGACCTGCCGTATTTCC
>CAUZJR010000328.1:0-6417 GCA_963580005.1 Planctomycetota bacterium | reverse complement strand
CGATCGAGGTCATGAGGCTCGTGGCCAGCAACGCCAGCCGCAGCAGCGTCAAGACCATCAGGCTCGAAGTCCACACTCGCGTCGGCGAATATCTCAATAATCGCAAACGAAGCAGCCTCAACGAAATCGAACAGCAGTGCGGAGCCACCGTCTCGATCTCAACACTCAAGGACTGCTCTCCCAACCATCTCAAGGTCACCTGCAAGGATCAGCACGGCAAGGACGTGCGGATTTCCTAGCCGGATGGCTCGAATTCAAAAAAATAACCCTCTACAATCTCCGATTCTCACCCTCTCACTTTCCACGCGACGCCAAGCGGAATTCCGGCCATGTTCGCTGTCATCACCGACGGAAGTCACCAGTACCGCGTCTCAACCGGTGACGAACTGACCATCGACTACCGCAAGGACTCCGAAGCCGGACAGACGATCGAGTTCGATCGGGTGCTGCTGGCCAACGGAGGCGGAGCCAGCTCCATCGGTCAACCGGTGATCGATGGAGCCACCGTGACCGCCGAAGTGGTCGAAACCGAGGTCAAGGGACCCAAGCTCGAAATCCAGAAGATCCGACGACGTAAGAACTCCAGACGACACACCGGACACCGACAAAAGTACACACAGATCAAGGTCACCGAGATCAACGTGCCCGGACTGGAAATCGTCGAGACGCCCGAGGAGGAGCCTGAAGAGGAAACTCCCGAGCCGACTCCGGAACCCGAGACCGCTGAAGACGAGACCGCTGAAGACGAGACCGCTGAAGAAGAGACCGCTGAAGAAGAGACCGCTGAAGAAGAGACCGCCGAAGAAGAAGCGGCTGAAGACGAGGACGGCGGCGACGACGAGGAGGCAGCCGGCGACGAGGAGTCGGCCGAGGCGGAATCCGACAAGTAGAGGGCCCTTGAGAGTGGCCTCATGACGGACCGCTTCGATCTCGATGCCATCCGTGCCCGGTTCCCGGCCCTGGGCCGCACCGTCGACGGTCACCCCGCCGTGTTTCTCGACGGAGCCGCTGGCAGCCAGGTTCCCGCCCGCGTGGCCGACGCGGTGGGCGACTACCTGCGAGAGACCAACGCCAACCACGGCGGCCCGTTTGCGACCAGCATCGAGAGTGACGCGGTGCTCGACTCGGCTCACCGCGCCGCCGCCGACTTCCTGGGCGTCTCGGACCCCGACACGGTCGCCTTCGGCTCCAACATGACCACCCTGACCCTGGCCATCTCACGCGCCCTGGCCGCGACCTGGGGCCCCGGCGACAGGATCCTCGTCACTCACCTCGATCACGACGCCAACGTCACGCCCTGGTCACTGGCCGCCCGCGATGCCGGGGTCGCCGTCGACCACGCAGCGATCGATCCCGCAACCGCCTCGCTCGACCTCGACGACCTCCGCAAACACCTCACCCCTGCCACCCGCCTGGTCGCCATCGGATCCGCCTCGAACCTCTCCGGCTCGGTCAACCCCGTCGCCGAGATCACCCGGATGGCTCACGAGGTCGAAGCACTCGTCTTCGTCGACGCCGTCCACCTGGCCCCTCATCGATTGCTCGATGTCGTCGACTGGGACTGCGATCTCCTGGCCTGCTCGGCCTACAAGTTCTTCGGCCCCCACGTCGGACTCTTGTGGGGACGACGCGAACTGCTCGAGTCGCTTGAGCCCTACAAGTTGCGGCCGGCCACCAATCAACTGCCCGGAAAATGGATGACCGGGACGGGGAACCACGAGGGTATTGCCGGGGTGGGGGCGGCGATCGAGTACCTGGCCGACCTGGGACGGGAGGTCGACCCGCAGGCACAGTCGCGAAGAGAGGCGCTGGTGAGTGCCTTCGAGGCGATCGGCGAACACGAACGAGAACTCTCGCTGGCCCTGCTCCAGGGACTCACCGGACTCGACGGAATCACCATCCACGGAATCACCGATCCCCGACAGATCGACCAGCGAGTCGCAACCTACTCGATCACTCACCAGCAACGTACTCCGCTTGAATTGGCCCGCGGATTGGCCGGCCGGGGCATCTTCACCTGGCCGGGCAACCACTACGCGTTGCCGGCAACCGAGGCACTGGGCCTGGAACCTCACGGCACGCTGCGGATCAGTGCCCTGCACTACAACACGCTCGAGGAAATCGAGCGGACCGTGGGTGTGCTGGGTGAGCTGGTTTCGGGCTAGTCTGGGGAAGGGGTCAGGCCCCGCTTGTGGTCCGCCTGCGGCGAACCACAGGCGGCGTCTGACCCCCAACACTCACTTCAGCGTCTCCAGGAACGCCAGCAAGTCCCTCAACTCGCTGATCGCCAGGCGATCGATCAGCTTCTCGGGCATCAACGACGTCTTCTCAGGCGTCCTCAGTTCCACCTCGGTGTTGGCCAGGTTAGTCTGTTTCCCCTGGGCGTCCTCGATCGTCAACCGGTCACGGTTTTCGTAGACGATAACCCCCACCAGCACCTTGCCATCGGTCGTCACCAGCGTCCACGACGTGAACTGCGGAGCAACCTCGCGGCTGGGCACCAGGATCGATTCGAGCAACTGGCGTCGATTCCGGGACCGAGCGATCAGCGACAGGTCCGGCCCCACCCGACGGCCTCGCCCGTTGACCGTGTGACAGCGTGCGCACTGGGGTCCGGCGTTGTGAAAGAACACCCGTCGCCCCGCCTCCACGCTGCCTCCGCTGCCGACCAGCCGTTCCCAGTCCTCGGGCCGAGTCGGCCGCCTCGGAGCGATCCCCTTCAGCGACATCGGCACACCCTGCCCGGCGACCTTCAGCGACGTAGCCAGGCGATCCACCAGGTCGCGTTCCCGGTCATTCGACGGCTTCCCCTGTTTCACCGCCGCCTCGATCATCCCCGCCAGAGCGGCCCGGCTGCCCTCATCAGATCCCAGCGAAGCTCTCAGCGACCGCAACGCCTCGGCCCGCACCACCAACTCGGGGTCCGCCACCCACCCCCGTAATGCTCCGGCCACGTCGGGACGTGTCGCGAAGCCGCCCAGTCCGGCCACCGCATCGGCCCGCACCTCTAGCGGACGCTTGCCGTCTCGGGCCACCTCCAGCAGCAACACACTGGCGAAGCCGTGAGTCGAGAGGCCCAGTGTGCGGACCGTTTCGGCCACCAGGTGGGGTTCTTTCGAGACCAGCAGTTCGGCGAACAGCTTGCGATCCAACCCCTTGGACGACGGGTCGACCAGCTGCAAGGCCAGGGATCTCACGGCGGCCGACCGCTTGCTGTCTCGCAATAACGGCAGGGCCAACTCCGACGGCGGCGTGTTGTCGATCTTCTTGGGGTCGCCGCCGTCGAGCATGTCCAGGGCGGCGAGAGTCGTATGGAACAGGTCGGCGGTGATGTCGGGGTCGTCGAGGATCGAGGCGACCTGGGGCCTGAGTTCCTTCTGGCCCGATTCGGCCACCCACTGCACCACCAGCCGACGGGCCACCGGGTCGACTCCGTCGCCGCCGAGCATCTGGCGGGTGAGTGCGGGGTTGTTGAACCGTTTCAGCAGCGACAGCACCAGCAGGGTCCTGATCGCCTGCTGCCGCCGCAGGTCCCCGCCGGCTCCGACCAGGCCCAGGCGAATGGCGTTCAGCAGGTCCGGCCCGGTGACGTCCTTGCGCAGAGTCCTGCGCAAGACGGCCGCCAGCAGGAAGGGATCGTCGGGTTCCAGGAACCCGATGGCCTGCTCGAGACTCAACAATCGCATCGCCGCGGCGGCCCAGCGGGCACGGTGGCCGCGGGTCGGACCCGGACGGTCCAACGGGTCCGGCACCCACAGCATCGCCGCCACCCGCTCGTCCTCGAGGAAGTTGCGCTTGCTGGCATCGAAGGGAAACTGCCCCGACCCGATCAGCTCGATCGCCGCAATCTCGACCTCGGTCGAACCGCCGGCCAATCGTGCCCGTTTCGCTCCCGGTCTCAGGAACCCGAAATCCTCGTCTCCGCGATCCACTTCGGCCATGGCCCAAAGCACTTCGACCCGCGTCCGTGGGCTCTGCCGAGAGTCGGCGATCAGACGCCTCAACCAGCCACGACCCTCGGAACTCTCAGCCAACATCCTCGCAGCCACACGCCGCAACTCGATGCGAGGCGACTGCACCAGCCGCGAGAGTCGATCGACGGGGGTGCTGGCACTCAGCGTCGCAACGTCGACCACCGGCCTGGCGGGCGGTTGATTTCCGGTCGCCTTCTGGCGGAGCCGCCACACCCGGCCCCGGCCATGCACCTTGTAATCCCTCAGCACCCAATCGGTGCAGTACAGGCTTCCGTCGGGCGCCGTGGCCAGTCCGACCGGCCGGAAATTGACTCCACCCTGGATCAACACCTCGGCCACCGATTCAAACGACGCTCCGCGTTCCTTCAACCGGAACCGGTCGATCCGGTGGTCTCCCCAACTGGTCACCAGCAGGTTCCCCACGTATTCCGAGGGCAAACCGTCCGATTCGTAGGCGACGATTCCCGAAGGAGCCTCGCCGGTCCCCGCCAGCATCGGCAACGTGCCGGGAATCTCGCCGTTCCAACTCGTGAACGGATGAAACCCCTTGCGGCCGTTGCGGAAACGGTAGCCGTAGTCGCCGCCGGCGACGATGTGCATCAGTCGACACGGAGGCAGGCTGTCGGGATCGTTGTCGACACAGAACAGCCGGCCGAAGGCGTCGACGCAGTTGGCATGAGGGTTCCAGAAGCCGGTGGCAAACTGCTGCAGATGCGAACCGTCCAGCCGGCAACGGTAGATGTTGCCACCCTCGCCACCGCCGGACAGAGTCGTCTTGTCGCTGCCGATCAGCTTGTACGGGGCGCCCAGGTTCTCGCCCAGGCCGATGTACATGTGACCGTGAGCGTCGAAGGCGAAACCGGCCAGGCCGTTGTGCGGGTAGTTGCCCTTGGTCTCCAGCTGCAGGATGCGGGTGCGGCGATCGGCCACCAGGTCACCGTCGTCGTCCCACAGCGCGATCACTTCCTTCCGCGTCGCCACCAGCACGGTGTCGGGTTGGGACGGGTCGTGCGAGGTCCGCACCGAGACACTCATCGCGTGCACGAACCCGTCGGCGAACACCGTCGGCACCTCGGCATGCCCGTCGCCGTCGAGATCCCTGAGCACCAGCAACCGATCGGTGGGATGACGGTCGTAGCCTTCCGGCGGAAAGTGAGTATTGCTCTCGATCGCGAACACCCGCCCGGCGTGATCGACGTCCAGGCCGGTGGGGGTCACGATCTGCGGATCCGAGGCGAAGAGCTCGATCACCAACCGAGGGTCGCGGCTCACCGGTGGCGGTTCGGCCCCCTGGACTGCGACGGGTCTCAACGCGGTGAACACCAGCAGGCCGCATAGCACAAGCAATCTCACGATGAGTGTCTCCACGAACGGCCAGGAATCCGGGCCAATTGACTTTTGGAAGCGGGCCACTACGGTAACCCGTTCGTGCCGACTTGGGCAATTGTGTCGATGGCCGGCCGCGAAGGAGTGCAGGGGTAGGAATGTCCACGAGCCGGGAACCCGAAGAGGGTCGCCAGCCGATCGGAGCCTCGTCGGCAACGTGGGCGGTGCTGACCAGCTTCCTGTGGGCCGGCACACCCGTCGCGATCAAGTACTCCCAGGACGTGCTGCCCCCCATCGGCGTGGCGGCGGCCCGCTTCCTGCTGGCGGCCGGGTTCATGGTCGTGTGGTGCTCGGTGCAGAGGGTCGGCCTGGGCCTGGAACCCTCGCAACGACGGCCCGCACTGATCTGTGGCCTGCTGCTGTATGCACAGATCTCCCTGTTCCACCTCGGACTCCACTCCTCCAGCCCGTCGCACGGCTCACTGCTGATCAACACCTTCGTGCTGTGGGTGGCGGCGATCGAGCACTTCGTCACCCGCACCGATCGACTCAATGCCCGACGCCTGCTGGGACTGGTCGTGGCCGCATCGGGAGTCGTACTGGTGCTGGTCGTCTCCTCGGGTAGCCCCGAAGCCGCCTCCGCAGGCCTCGACCAACCCTCGATCTCCGGCGACCTGCTGCTGGTCGCCAGTGGGTTCTTACTGGGAGTGAAGATCATCTACACCAAGCAGGCCGTCCGAGTCGTTCCGCCGGCTCGGTTGATTCTGTGGCACGACCTGGTCGGAGTCGCCCTGTTCAGCGTGACCTCCCTGGTGCTCGAATCGGACCAGGTCGACCTGGGCCAGTTCCGCTTCGAAACGGGGCTGGGACTGCTGTACCAGGGCCTGGTCGTCGCCGGCTTCTGCTTCGCCGTTCAGTCCCAACTGCTCAAGCGGCACCCCGCCGCTCGGCTGAGTGTCTTTGCGTTTTCGACTCCGATCTTCGGAGTCCTGATCGCTTGGGGATTCCGCGAAGCAGCACCCTCGCCGTGGCTGCTGGTCGCCGCCGCGGCGGTCGCCGTCGGCATCGCCGTGGTCAATTGGAAGCCGGAGCCGAGCTGACCGGGACCAGCTTCGCC
>CAUZJR010000327.1:0-6420 GCA_963580005.1 Planctomycetota bacterium | reverse complement strand
CTCGCGTTCGCTCCCGGATGCTCAGACGGCGAATCGCGGAAATACCACACGAAGACCACCGCCCAGACCAGACCCAGGCCACCACAGATCAGAAACGTCTGCTGCCAACCCAGCCACAGAATCAGCGGTGCGGCCAGCATGGCACTGATCGCGCCCAGCCGGGTCGAGGAGACCACCATCCCCTGGGCCGTACCCCGCCCCTGGACGGGAAACCACCTCCGAATCGCCGGCACCGTCAGCGGAAAGACCCCCGCCTGGGCAAAGCCGAACGCAAACCGCACCAGGCACAACGCCAGCAGCGAACCGACCACCGGGGTCAGCCCCGTCAGTACGCTCCACATCACCACGATGCCCGGCAGGATGAACCGCAAGCCCACCCGGTCGCCCAGGCGACCCATCGGGATCTGCATCATCGAATAGCCCAGCACGAAGCTGGCCAGCACCCAACCCGCCTCGCGGTCGCTGATCCCGATCCCGCTCTGCAACTCCTTGACCACGTTGGCAATCACCACGCGGTCGAGGTACGCCACCGCCGCAGCCGCCGAAAGCAACACGGCCACGACCCAGCGGACTCGGGTCGGCCGATCGGCCAGCGAGTCGACGCTCTGTGACGTCACCGGTTGATCGATTTCAGAAATCGGCACTCCCCGGCGTACGTGGGAACGGAATGCAGTCGCGGATGTTGCTCATCCCCGTGATCAGCTGGACCATCCGCTCGAAACCCAACCCGAAACCACTATGCGGCACACTCCCGTACCGCCGCAGGTCCACGTACCACCAGTAATCTTCCGGCTCCATCCCGCACTCGGTGATTCGTTCGAGCAGCACGTCCAACCGATCCTCCCGCTGGCTCCCGCCAATGATCTCACCCACCCTCGGCACCAGCACGTCCATCGCCCGGACCGTCGTTCCGTCGTCGTTGCAACGCATGTAGAACGGTTTGATCGTTCGCGGGTAGTCGTAAAGGATCACCGGCTGACCAAAGTGCTCTTCGGTCAAGAACCGCTCGTGCTCGCTCTGCAGGTCTCGACCCCACTCGACCGGGTACTCCCACTCCCGACCCGCACCCTCCAGCACCTCCACCGCCTCGGTGTACGTCAGCCGGATGAACTCGTTGTCAGCAATATTGGCCAATGTCGCCAGCACCGTGTCATCGATCCGCTTGTTGAAGAACTCCATGTCCTCACCGCACCGCTGCAGCACCTCGGCCACGATCGACCGGATGAACGACTCGGCCAACTCCATGTTGTCGGTCAACTCGTAAAACGGCATCTCCGGCTCGACCATCCAGAATTCCGAGAGGTGCCGTGAGGTGTTTGAGTTTTCAGCCCGGAACGTCGGTCCGAACGTGTAGCAATCCCCCACGCTCGTCGCGTAGATCTCGGCCTCCAACTGACCACTGACCGTCAACGACGCCTGGCGACCAAAGAAGTCCTGCCCATAATCGATCTCGGTCTGCACCTGGGCCAGTCGCTTCAGATCGAGCGTCGTCACCTGGAACATCTCACCAGCGCCCTCGCAATCGCTGGTGGTGATGATCGGCGTCTGGACGTAGACGAACCCACGCTCCTGGAAGAAGCCGTGGATGGCAGTCGAGAGTGCGTTGCGGATCCGTGCGATGGCTCCGAACGTGTTGGTGCGAGGCCTCAGGTGAGCGATCTCGCGGAGGAACTCGAAGCTGTGCCGCTTCTTCTGCAGCGGGTAGCTCTCGGCATCCGCCTCGCCAATCACCTCCAGCCGCTCGACCCCCAGCTCGACCCGCTGCCCCTGCCCGGGCGACTCCTTGAGCGTTCCGCCCACCTTCAGGCTGGCACCGGTCGTCACCCTCCCCACCTCATCGGCCCAACCCTCCAGGTCGCCGGGCACGACCAGTTGCAGGCTGGAGAGACAGCTGCCGTCGTTGAGTTCGATGAACGACAGCCCGGCCTTCGAGTCGCGGCGGGTCCGCACCCAGCCACACACTTCAAGCGACTGGCCGGGTTGCCCGTCGGCGAGAATCTGCACGATCCGTCGTGTCGGCATCTGCTCAGTCCGTGGTCAGGTCCACAGCCGGGCCGGTCTCTGGAGCGGCCTACTTGGGAAACGCCTTGGGCGACTTGATGTGCTGCCAGCCTTCACCCGAGAGCGCCTTGAGGAACGCGACCAGGTCCTTCTTGTCCTGGCTGCTCATCTTCAGCGGCTTCAATCGACTGTCGAGGTTGGGGTTCTTGATCCCGCCCTTGTCGTAATGCTCGACCACCTGTTCGAGCGTCTTGAATCGTCCGTCGTGCATGTACGGCCCGGTGTTTTCAATCTCACGCAGGCTGGGCACCTTGAACGACCCCTTGTCGGAGTCCTTGCCGGTGACCACGAATCGGCCCAGGTCGGGCTTTTTCTTGTCCATGCCGATGCCAATGTTCTCGAACGACCCGTCGGTGAAATTGAAACCCAAGTGACAGCTGTCGCAGGCCACCTTCTTGAAGAAGATGTTGAAGCCTCGTGCCTGCGACGCATTCAAGGCCGTCTTGTCGCCGTTGACGAACCGATCGTAGGGCGCGTTGCCCGAGAGCACGGTGCGTTCGAAGGTGGCGATCGCCTTGCCAACGTGATCGATGGTGAAGTTGGAGGTTCCAAAGACCTTGGCGAAGCGTGCGCGGTAGCTGCCGATCTTCTTCAGTCGATCGACAACCGCCCCGTGAGCCGCCTTTTCACTCTTGAGATTCGTCATCTCGATCGGGTTGGCAATCGGTCCCACGGCCTGGGCTTCCAGCGACGGGGCACGACCATCCCAGAACTGGCGGGTCGAGTAGGCCCGGTTGATCACGGTCGGAGCACTGCGGCCGCCCTTCTGGCCGTTGATCCCCGTCGAGACCGGGGCGCCGTCGGTGTAGCCCTTGGACGGGGAATGGCACGTGGCACATGAAACCGTGTTGTCGGTGCTCAGCCGCTTGTCGAAATACAGCAGCCGACCCAGTTCGACCTTCGCCGCCGAGTACGGGTTGTCCTCGGGGAAGTAGACCGGAGGCAACCCGAAGGGCACCTTGGGCTCCGTTTCGGCCTCGGCCGCCATCGCCACCGAAGGTGCAAGGCTCTCTAGCCACAGGCCAACGGCCCCCAGCACGACGCCGCACAACAGCACAACACCGATCGGCCTCGCGGACCTCGTCAGTTTCTTCATCACGTCGGGCTCTTCTTCAAGACAGGCCGTACCAGAATCAGCAACCACCAACCTGTCATTCCGAGCACCGCGAAAACTCTCAAGCACTCTCATGCTCGAGATTCTTCACCCCGCCGGGAATGACAGTCGCCTACCGAGGCAGGCTACTTCTTCTTGACCGTACCCTGCACGTAGATGGCCTTCTGGCCCTCGACCTCAGAATAGGTCCCGCTGACGCGGACGATGTGAGCCATGTGCTCGATCGCCTGCTTGCGGAAGGAGGTCAGGCCGTCACGACGCGAGTTGTGCTCTTCGTCGATCAGCAGGTAGATCGAACCGTCGCTGGTCAACAGCCCGATCGGCTGGCCGAGCGCGGCACACTTCTGGCCACAACCACGGTGCTTGTCGCCGTGCTTGCCAACCTGCATGTAGCAAGAGAAGTCGATGATCTCGCCGACAACCGCAACCGGCTTGCCCGGCAGGGTCTTGCCCAGGATCGAACTCGCTACCGTCTCGACGCTCCAGGGACGCCCCTTGCTCGCCTTCTTGCCCAGCTCGGCCGAAGGCTTGTCGTAGCTACCCGCAGTCGGTCCGGACCAGTCGGGGAACAGGATACCCTTACCCTTGGCCGCAGCCAGGGAAACGCCGACCAGCAGAACTGCGGCGAGGGTGGTGTTGATCAGTCGTGTACGCCAGTAAATCGAACGTGCCATCTCAGTGTCTCCTACAGATGTCTGATCGAGAGGTCAGTGCCAACAATGCTCGGCAAGCTGGGGAAAATGGGTTCCCCCCCCGGCCGAAGTACTATACCCGTCGGTCAGTCGGACTCGCAAGCGGCCGCGACTCCCGCACCGGCCAACGCCTCCTGCAACGACTCGACCCCGACGTAAACCGCACCCGACAGCCCCAGCGCCCGAGCCGCCTCGACGTTTTCCGGCAGATCGTCCACGAAAAAGCATTCGCCCGCCTCGCAACCGGCCACATCGATCGCAGCCCGGTAGATCTGTGGTGAAGGCTTCATCGCCCCCACTTCGTAACTGAAGACCAGAGCATCAAAACGCTCGAGCACATCCCAGTGCCGGCCGATCCACTCGACATGCGGCGGGCAGGTGTTGGAGAGCACGACCAGCCGATAGCCGGCGTGCTTCAGCCGATCGATGACCTCAAGCAGCGGCTCGTTGAGTGTGAAGATATCCGAGGCGGCCCGCATCAGTTCCGTCTCATCGATCTCACGTCCGGCCCGCCCCTGCAGCTCGTCGCGAACCGCCCCGGAATCGATTTCCCCTCGCTCAAAACGCCCCTGCAGCCCCGAATCCCACAACCACTCGCGGATCTGCTGACCCGAGGCACCGCAGACCTCGCCCATGGCCTCGAACATCTGATCGTGCGAGAAGTCGACCAGGACCCGTCCCATGTCGAACATGATGCAGCGGATCGTCATCAACAGTCTCACTGGCGAATTGACACTCTCTTTGCGGCTATCCTAGAGTGTGAGCCGCGGGGCGTCAGGCGAGAGCGATATCAGCTCCGCGGGCCTCGCCAGGGAGATCCGGCAGTCGATGAGTGAAGGCGGCGAAGCGTACACCGATCCTGCGACGATGCATGGCCGCGACTGGCCCTGCCTGAGGCAGTTCTGCGTCTTCATGGAAAACCGGGTCGGTCGGCTGCACAACCTGATGCGACGTCTCGAGCGGGACGACCTGAGGATCATCGCACTCTCGATCGACGACAGCGTCGATTGTGCCGTGGTGCGACTGATGTTCGACAACTTCGAACGCGCCCGCGAATTGCTGCAGTTGGGCGGCTATTCGTCGATCGAGACCGACATCATCGGCGTCGAATTGCCCGAGGCGCCTCAGCCCTTCCTCGCCGTCTGCTCGACCCTGCTGCAGGCCGAGATCAACATCCACTACACCTACCCACTGCTGTACCGCCGCAACGGCCGAGCCGGCATCGCGCTGTTTGTCGACGACATCGAACGCGGTCTCGAACTGCTCTCAGAGACCGGCCACCGCCTGATCTCCGAAGACGACCTGCTGCACGACGACGAGTTCTTCTAGACCCCGACCCCTCTCCCCTGCCTCCTCTCTCCTCTCTCCCAAGGCCCCCGATGATCATCGACCACCACGCCATCGGACTTCCGGTCGGATACCACACCGAGGGTGCCGACGTGGCTCCGGCCACCGCCGTGTCGTTTCTGGAGGGTCCGGCGTGCACGCGTGAGGGGACCGTCTACTTCAGCGACATCGCCAACAACCGCATCCTGACCTACACGCCGGGTGTCGAGGGGTTTGGTGTATTCCGCGAGCCGAGCGGTCGGGCCAACGGGTTGTTGCTGGACCACGAGGGTCGGCTGCTGGCCTGCGAGGGGAACGAGCACGGAGACGATGACGGCGGACGGCGGATGACTCGGACCGACCTGGCCACCGGCGAGGTCGAGATCCTGACCGACAACTACCTGGGCCACCGCTACAACGCGCCCAACGACGTGGCCGCCCGCAGCAACGGCCAGATCTTCTTCACCGATCCCTGCTACGGTGACCGCTCGTCGATGGAGCTCGACCACGACAGTGTCTACCGCATCGACACCGACGGCTCGGTGACCCGCATCCTGACCCAGCCCGAGATCCAGCGTCCCAACGGCATTCATCTCTCCCCCGACGAAACCCTCCTGTACCTGGTCGACAGTTGCCCGGTCGTGGGTGGCAACCGCAAGATCTGGGCCTTTGATCTTTCAGCCGACGGCACCCCCTCGGGGCAGCGTGTCATTTACGACTTTGCACCCGGCCGCGGCGGAGACGGGATGACCGTCGACAGCCAGGGCAACCTCTACATCGCCGCGGGCATCACCCGATCGCGAGGTCCTCACGAAAGCTCCGACATCCCACCGGGGATCTGGGTGGTGGCTGCCGACGGCGAGCTCAGGGGCCGGATCCCGATCGTCGAGGACGTACTGACCAACGTGACCTTTGGAGGCGAGGACCTGAAGACACTCTACATCGCCGCCGGCAAGACGCTGTTCAGCACGCGTGTCGAGATTGCCGGCTGGGCCGTGCATCGGCGGGACGAATCATGAGCCAATCGGGGCCCGAATCGAGTCATCGGGATCACGAGCAAGCCTCCTCGGGCGTCGGTGCCATCGGCTTTGCCATCATCACGCTCTCGGACACCCGCACCGAGGCGACTGACAAGAGCGGCCAGTTGCTGCGTGAATCGATCGAGGCGGCCGGTCACAGCGTGGCCCACTACGAGATCGTCAGCGACGACCCCGATGCCATCGCCCT
>CAUZJR010000326.1:0-6439 GCA_963580005.1 Planctomycetota bacterium | reverse complement strand
GCGCGGACCAGCACGCCGCAGGCCTCGCACCCAGGCTCTGACACCTCCTGGAACTCAGCCTGCTTCGCCCCGGTGACGATCAACTGCTTCATCGATCACGCCGCCCTGATGCACTCCGACCCATCGACCGCGAACTAGTCGAGCCGCTTGATCTCGATGTTGCGGAACATCACCGGATCGTTGTGGCCGGCGAATCCGAAGTGACCCTTGGCCAGGTCCTTGCCCGGATGGGCCTTGACCGTCTTCGCATCGGTGACCTTGCTGAGATCGGTGTTGAGGATGATCGAACCGTTGAGCTCGACCTTGATCGTCGAACCCTTCACGGTCACCTCCTGGTAGTTCCACTCCCCGGCAGCCCGCAGGTAGCCCTGGGCGGCCGGGACCATCCCGTAGGCCGAACCGTGGTACTGGTAGGGAGCCAGCTTGCCCGGGTAACCGGTGTCCAGAACCTGCAGCTCACACATGCCCACGTACGCCGGGTTGCCCTGGCCGGGGTAGCGGATCGCCAGCCCATTGTTGCCGGCCCTGGGCAACTTGATCTCAAGCCGCACCACGAAATCACCGTACTGGTCCTTGGTGAAGAGGTTACCGCCCTTGCCCTTCTTGCAGCGAATCGCCCCGTCGACAATCTCGTAGTTGTCGACCGCGCCGGCCCAGCCGTTGAGATTCTTGCCGTTGAAGACCGACGTGAAACCGCGGTCGGAATTCTTGCGGAGAATCCTGTTGGCTTCCTCGGTGCCGATCTCGCGGACATAAATGTTCCGCCAGCTGATCTCGCCACCATGTGTCTGCAGCTGAATCGGCCCGTGGTGGAACAGCGGCCGCTTGCGGTCGAAATAGTTCTCAAGCGTGGCGTGATCGACGACCAGTTTCTTGTTGAGCCACACCGAGGTCCGCGCTCCGACCTGGCGGATCCGGAAACTGTTCCACGTCCCCAGCTTGTTGTCGGCCAACACCAGAGGATCCTTGCCCCGGGCACCCTTGCTGTTGTTCCACAGGCCGCCTGAACCCTTGTCGCCACCGATCGCGAACTTGCTCGGATCCGTGTAGTCCCAGATCTGCACCTGGGGTGCACCCTTCAGGTAAATGCCGCTGTCGGCCTTGGGAACCGTCTTGTAGTCGATCAGCAACTCGTAGTTGGCAAACTCACGCTCGGTGGTCAGGTACAGCCCGTGGCCATCATTGACCACCACGTCGCCCTCGATTCGCCAGTGCTTGGCAATGTCCTCGCGACTCTTCGCCTTGTACGCCTTCTGCTCCACAGCACTCATCTTCCGCAACAACTCCGGATTGCGGGTGCTCCAGCCGTACCAGTTGGACAGGTCCTTGCCGTTGAGCAAAGAGGTAAAGCCCTTGGGAGCCTTGATCTCTGCTCGCAGGTGAGCTGCAGGCAGCAGCAACAGAGAAATGACAGCCACACTCAGCACCGAACGGGTTCTCACGGCCTCGTCTCCTTGGAGTCTATCGTGTCGTGGTGATCGAGCCTGCAGATCCGCTCGCGGTCCAGGCGGCAATCATCTCATGTCATGCACACTACGCCAGTCGCACATGATGCCAACACTCCAGTGGTCCCGACAAGGGAACGGGGACTGGAAACAGACGTTTCACACCCGGGCGACTCATCAACTGATGCCCCGGAACGGGTCCACCCGCCACCGACACGGGCACCGGTCTGGAGATGTCACTGGCCCGAGACTGGGTTAGGCTGGCGGCACCAATCGACCCCAAGACGCAATCCTCAACGGAGACGACCGATGACCCCGATGTTCCTGTTGCTGGCCGCCACCCTCGGCGTCGGGCTCGAACGGCCCGATGTCGAGTTCCAGGTCTTCCAGTTCCCGGCCAACCAGATCCCCCGCATCGACGGAGATTCGTCCGACTGGTCGATCGTCCCCGATTCGTATTCGATCGGAACCGGGCAGCTCCGCGAGACAGTCATCGGCATCGGCAACAAGCACGACCCCAGGAACCTCGACGTCAAGGTCAAGGTCGGCTGGGTCAAGGGACTCAATCACCTCTACTTCCTTTATGAGGCCCACGACAACTACTGGGACTTCGGTCAACCCGGCCTGCACAACGACATCTTCGAACTGGTGGTAGACGGTGATCTCTCGGGCGGCCCCTTCATTCGCCAGATGCACCCCAACAAGCAGCTCCGCAACCGCCTCGACACTCACTTCCTGTTCCACGGCGTGCATGCCCAGAACTACCACATCTTCACCCCGTCAGTCGGCAAGGACTGGACGATGGTCTGGGGCTGCCAGCCGTGGATCAAGGACCTGCCCTATGCCAACGCCGCCACGAAGTACAACTTCAAGCACGGCGAGAGTGGCAAGCTGGTGCTCGAGTTCTACGTGACCCCCTTCGACCATGCTCCGCCGGACCCGACCCGGGCGATCCCGACGAAGCTGACCGAGAACAAGGTGATCGGCATGTCGTGGGCGGTGCTCGATTACGACGACGAGAAGTCCAAGACGTATGCCGGGTTCTGGAACCTCTCGCACAAGACCACCATGTACGGCGACGCCTCCGACCTGGTCGCGTTCCGGCTGATGCCGATCGCAAAGGCGTTGAGGAAACCGGTCGAGGCCGACTGGTCGTTCCGGGTGATCAGTCGCAAGGACCGAGTCGTCTCGTTCCGGGATCGTTCCTATGGTGAGATCAACTCGTGGAATTGGGACTTCGGCGACGGCCAGTCCTCGACCAAGCGGCACCCGATTCACCACTACGACAAGCCGGGCGAGTTCATCGTGACGCTCTCGGTCAAGGGACCCCACGGAAAGGCCCGCCGCGCCAAGGTCTGGGACGTGACACTCCCCTAGATCTCAACGCCAATTCTCAACGCCAATTCTCAACGCCGCGACTCGGCCCGCCGTGGGTCCGGTGACCAGATCACTGCCGAGGTGATCCCCAGCGTGCGGCCGGCTCCTCCTACCGTGTTCCTGCCCCATTGGGCTCCGTAGTGGTAAAGGAACAGGGTCAGAATCCGGCCGTCGGCCAGCTGCAGCGAGCAGGGACTGTGCATCGACTGGTGCATCGCCCAGCGGAACAGGATGAACCGCTTGTCCCAGTCCCAGGTCCTGCCGTGGTCCCGGCTGATCACCGCCTCGATGCCGTGGTAGATCATGCCGTCCAGCTCACCCATCCGCGCGGCATAGGTCAGCAGCAGGCGGCCATCCCCGAGCCTGACGAGGTCGCTGTGGACCTTGCCGTACTTGAAGTGCACCTGCCGGTGCGTCCAGGTCTTGCCCTCGTCAGTCGACCGCGCCGTCGTCAGCCGACGCCAGTGGTCGGTGTAGGATGGGTAGTCGGGGGGTTGAGCCGTCCGCAAGGCAACCACCAGCGCCCCGTCAGCAGACCGCACGATGGCCCCCTCGGACGTCTCCCACGAGGGCGGAAACCAATAGCCCTCGTTCCAGGTCCGCCCGCCATCACGGCTGCGGCGAACCAGCGACTGTGCCCGCCAGCCTGACGGACCATGCGGAGCCACCTCGGCTGTGAAGATCGCCGTGACCACGTCCTTTTCGACCAGCACACTGCCCTTGTGATAAGTGATCTTACCGTTGCTGAGCCTCGGGAACCGCTTCTTGCCGGTGAAGGACTTGCCACCGTCTTTGCTGAACGCCAGGAACCCGTCATCGTCCATCGGCAGCAGCATCAGCTTCTGGCCACCCAGTGATACCGGCTGGGGACGCTCGAGACCGTCGTGGAACAGCCGCGGCTGGCTCCACGTCTGCCCCTCGTTCTTCGAGTACGAAATGAAGCAGGATCGCTTCTCGCTGGTTGTTCCGCCGACCCATCCGGTTCCGACCATCGCGATCGTGCCGTCACCCAGCCGACACATGGCGGCGAATTTCATCGAGTGCACCAGGAAGGTGTAACTGATCCCCTCCTGGTACCGCAGTCCGCCGGGGTGCTCCTGGCGGATCGCGATCGGCATGTGCGGAGTGATCACCCGGTTCGGGTCGAACTCGGCCCCGGCGTTTCGAGCAGCCAGCTTCTTGAGCCGCTCCAGGGGAATCGTGTCCCGGGGCGTCGGCACCCTGGCCGGCTTCGACACGTCTCGGGCCGTCGGCAACCCTCCCTCCTGGGCCGGGACGGCCACGCCACCACACGCAAGAACCAAAACGGCCAGGGCAACAGTCTTCATGGAATCAAGTCCCCGTCTGGAGCAACAAAAAATAGGATCCGCTCGTGTCGAACTACTTGCGACGATCCCCGGAGTTCGCGGCGGATGTCGAGACACCCGTGATGTTGAATTCGGTCAGCAATTCAACCCGGGCCATCGTCGGCCGCATGTCTGAAGCAAACTTCCTGGCAATCACCGATACCTGGTTGTTCCCCAGCTTCGGCAATTGATCGCTCAATTCAAAACGAAAGGTCATTCCGTCGCGTTTGGCGTCTGCCATGGCCAGGGGCTGATCGTTGAGAGCAAACTCCAGCACGTCACCTTTCTGCAATCCCGTCATCACCACTCTCAATGTTGCCGATTTCAGGATATTCTCGTCACGGCATACGGCCAGATCTTCTCCGACATGGATATCCGTCCTGTAGGCCGTGCCGGCCTCCTTCACTCGCACGCCACTGCCGGGAAACCAGCTGTTGGACATGTAGTGCTTGGGTCGCCCCCAGAGCGTGACCGGACTCTTCAGGTCCCGCAACAACGCGTAGTCGTCGTCTCGAAACGGGTAGTACTCGCGCTGCTCGGCACGTGCCGCGAAGAAATTGAACAGGTACGTGTCCCGCTGTCCCATCGAGTAGAAGTTGGCCATCGCCGCCCGGTACATCGATGGGCTGGCCTTGTAGGAATCGGGGCCGGCGACAACCCGGCAGCGGCTGCCGGTCCGCCTGGCCAGGTCCAGGAACTCACCCAGCGGCATATGGAACTGGAAGTAACGATCCGGGGAAGCCGGAACCACGTAGTCGACCAGGTTGTCAGTCATCCACGTCCCGATGTCGAACCCGTAGAACTGGCACAGGGTCAGCTTGTGAGGCACACGCACGATCAGAAACCGCGGCCGCCCGTCGGCTCGTTTCTTGCGATCGAGCAACGACCTGGCCTCTCGGACCATCTCGGTCACCAGCTTCGCCTTGCCCCGTCCTGTCCCCCGGGCGAACACCACCGGCTGTCGCGTGAAGTCCAGCTCGAACCCATCAGTCGCATAACCACTGATCAACTCACGCACTTGTCCCATCCGGTATTCGCGGACCTTCTTGTGAGTGAAATCCAGTGCCCCGCCGTCGATGGTCAGATCGCGGTTCTTCAACCAGAACTCCCCGGTCAACGGATGCTCCAGCGGCGGCACCTTGTTCAGAAAGTGGGTGTCATTGATCCGCAGCGAGGGCACGAACTCAAGGCCATGCCGAGCAGCCCGCCGCATCACTGTGCCCAGCACATCGATCTTGCGGTCCCGCAGCATCGTCCCGATCTCGTGCAGACGGTTGAAATGCGTGAACCGCGGATTGCGACGCGTGTTCTCGACCTCGCGCCAACCAAGCGTCGAAGCCACCCTGGTCGGATAGTAGGCCTGGTCGGAACCCATGTTGGCACAAAACACCAGCGTCGTGACTCCAGTGCCCACCAGCACGTCGACCGGATAATTCAGTTGCCGCTTGTGGAACGGCCCCTTGAGCAGAAAGACCAGCCGGTCGCCGTCGTCGTTGTAGAAGAAGCGAGATCTCTTGATTGCCGACCGGGGCCGATCCGCACCGGCCGCGCCCGACACCAGGCAACCTGCCAACACCAGCAACGTGACCCAGCAGTTCCACCCGAATCCCTGCCGCTCATCCGCCTGTCTCAACGGTCTCATTGTCTCTTGCCCTCGTTCGTTGACCGGTCGCACACTTCGCCACTGAACTCGATGTCCCAGGCAAGTCGATGACGGGTCAGAGCCTGCACTTGAGACAGCATCCGCACCTCGTCGTGGCCTGCTGGCTCACCAACCGGACAGACTACTCGAACGAAACTGCGAATGCCCAGACGACCGCGACGCCGCCACCTTGGGACCATCGTGATCACTGACCGGGTTGCCTTCGTCACAATCCTCTCTTGAGGACAGCAACGCCGACCCGGACTCGTTCCAGTTTCCGGCCAGGCGATGAGCAGAACTCCGATCGAGCTACCCGGCCGCTTTCTCGCCTAGAGAAGGTACACTGAACGACGTTCTGACCACGTTCTACAACAGCGGACACCCCGGACATGCAGACTCGAAACTCGCCCCTGCCGCAACTCGGACGACGGGCGTTCATGAGGAACGGGGTACTGGTTCTCTCGGCCGCCGCCGTCGCTCCCACATCATTGCTCTCCGACGAACCGACGGCCGACCTGAAGATCGGACTGGTCACCGACCTGCACTATGCCGACAAGGCCGCGGCCGGAACGCGTCACTATCGCGAGACACCGGCCAAGCTCGCAGAAGCCGCCACCGAACTCGCCAAG
>CAUZJR010000325.1:0-6441 GCA_963580005.1 Planctomycetota bacterium | reverse complement strand
GGACGCCGAACGGGAATCCCGTCGACCAGCTCACCACGTTGTCGGCTCCGGTCACGTTCCCGTGGCCCCGCATCGGCTTGGCATTCCAACGGGTGTGCTCGTTCATGTCGCGGGCCAGGGCGAGGATGGCCTCGCTGTTGAGATGCTTGCCGCGGGTCATGGTGACTCCCATGCCAAACAAAATCACTCCAAACTTCGCCCGCTTCATCCCGTCCATGACTTCATGCAGAGTCTCCAGCGAGATCCCCGTTGTCTCCTCGATCGACGAGTCCAGTTCCAGCCCGCGTGCCAGGGCCCGCAACGCCCAGGCCAGCTCAAAGTCGCGGCGGGGCTTGACCTGCAAAAAGTGATCCGCAGCCTTGGCACTCTTGGTCTTGCGCACGTCGATCAGCACCGCTGTGCGGTCCTTGCGACCGTTGGGCACAAACTCGCCCTTGGGCATCAGGCTGTACTTGGTGAAGTGGCGAGGATGACTCTCGGCGGGATTCCCCCCCCAGAAGATCACGTAGTCCGCCCGGTTCTTCACCTCGCCCAGCGAACAGGTCACCTCACCCACGCCCTGGAAGGCGATGCCCGAGGGTCCATGGCAGACACTGGTGGTCGTGTCGACAATGCCGCCGATCCAGTCGGTGATCGCCACCGCCACCCTCTGAGCCTCGCTCGTCGTGTCGCTGAGTCCGTAGGTCAGAGGGAACCGGGCCGCCAGCAGGATCTCGGCCGCACGGTCCATCGCCTGCTCGTAACCGGCCGGCTCACCGTCGATCAACGCCTCGGGCCGGTCCTCGATGTGATGGTTCAGGAACCAGGCCTTCCCCAGCCCGCAGGCGTTCTTCGCCTTGGTGATCCGGTTGCCCTCGACCGTCAGGTCCATGTCGTCGCAGACGCAGCCACAGAACGTGCACGTGGCATCCTCGATCACCCGAATCTCCGGTGACCCCTCGGTGGCCAGGCTGGCTTCGCTCGTGCTCATTGGGTTCTCTCGTCCTCTGAAACCGGTCGACTACCCGGCAGCAACTTCAAGGAATACGTCCAGGCACTTGCTGTCGGGCATCCCGCACCCCTGGGTGTCTCCGCCCATCAGGCGGCTCGACTTGTCGCCGTAACTGATAAACAACATGCCCGGCGGCAACTCGTCTCCACGAGACGCCTTGCAGGGCACGGTGATTGTGCCCACATCGTTGAACACCCGCACCAGGTCCCCCTCTTTCAGCTCCAGCCGCTGCATGTCCTCGGGAGCCACCTGCAGGGTACCGATCTCCTCGAGGTACCCTTCGGTCGACTTGCCCTCGTTGAGCGTCGTGCCCTGCCGACTGGTCCGGCCGGGGATCAGGATGAAGAGTTCAGCCATGAGACGCACATCAGGAGACGGGGGCGCACCGAGCGATTCTCGCACCAGCGGTCACCAAGGTCAATTCACGCCCAGGGACAACGATCACGTCAGCCCCAACACCGCCAGACGCTCGTCGGGTACATACCCCTGTGCCGTCCAGCCCCGCAACAGGTTGTAGGCCTTGACCTGAGCCGACAGCCGGTCGGGATCGAGCCGCGCACCGGCACTCTCGCCCTCGACCAGGGTCTCCTCGAAGAAACGAAGCGGCAGTGTGTCCTCCGCGGGGGTCCAGCCCTGGGCGATGTTGTAGGCCTTCTTGGCGGTCACGATCCGGCCGGCCGTCTCGAGCAACTCCTCGGGAGTGACATCCCAGCCGGTGACCGGAGCCAGCAGCTCGGCCATCCCCGATATCCGGTCCTCGAACACGCCACGCAGGAACTTGCAGAGGATCAACGAGTCCATCAGCACCGCCTCGTCCTCGACCCGCACCACCGGCTCGATCGTCTGCGGACTCGCGTCGATCCGGTCGACATCCGGAGAAAAATCGACCTCGTAGGCACCCGACCGGTTGTGATCGGCACCGCGGGTGCCCACGGCAAAGCCCAGCGCCATGGCCTGCATGGCCCGAGGTTCATAGCCGGGGATCTCGAGACCCTTTACGTGAGGAGCAAACTCGTGCGAACCGCCCCCGATCCGCTCGGCAGCCGCTCGCGTGCCATCGGCCAACATGTCGCCCCAATCACGACGGTGACCAATGTCATCGATCATCCCCAGCATCGCCTCGCCCTCCCCGAATCGCAGACCGGGAATCTCCACCAGCCCCCGCTCAGCACACTCCATCGCAAAGGCAATGCTCGCTCCGGTGCTGATCGTGTCCAGGCCCAACTCGTCGCAGCGGTGCGAGGCAGCCAGCACCGTCTGGGGATCCGACACGCCACACAGCGGACCCAGTGCAAAGAGATTTTCGTACTCCATGCGGACCCCGACCTCGTTCCCGTCGCCGTCCCCGGAGCGGGCCAGGGGGAAGATGTGCTCACAGCCGATTGTGCACGCGGCACAACTGGTCCGGGTCCGGTCGCGATCGGCCTCGAGTGACTCGGGCGCCAGGCTCGAGGCTTCCGCGAACACGCCGGACTGGAAGTTCCGGGTGGGCAACGAGCCGAGACGGTTGAAGGTCACCAGGTTGTCGATTGTCCCCAGCTCGCGGTACTTGGCGGTGGCCGGGCCCAGTGATCGCTTCGAGAGGTCTTTGGAGATCTCGAGCAATCGGCCGGGGTCGGCGAACTCGACCCGTCGGTCACCGGCCACGGCGATCGCCTTGAGTCGCTTGGATCCCATCACCGCGCCCAACCCGCCTCGACCGGCATGACGTGCATCGTGCGAGATCGTGGCGTAGCGCACCAGCCGCTCGCCGGCCGGCCCGATCGCAGCCACCTGGAACCCCTCGCCCGACCTGTTCAACCGCTGCTTGACCCTCTGGCCCGTCTCGCGGCTGCCCAGGCCCCACTCCGATTCTGCCGACTCGAACCGCACCCCGTCTGAGGTCACCACCGCCGTGGTCGCAGCCTCGGCGGATCCCACGATCACGATCGCGTCGTGACCGGTCCTCTTGCCGGCGATGGCGAAGTGCGAGGAGGACAGCGAATCGTTGATCCGACCCGTCAGAGGACTCTTGGAGAGTACGGCGAACTTGGCCGAGGTGGTCAGCGGGCTGCCGACCAGGGGACTGAACACGAACACCAGCGGCGCTTCCGCAGCCAGCGGGTCCACCTCGCCCTCGGTCTCTTCCCGCAGCAGCCACGCGCCCAGGCCCGCTCCACCAATGAATCGCCGCAAGACCCCCTCGGGCCACTCGATTCGCTGGCTGGTGCGGTCCGTGAGATCGATGCGGAGATATCCGCCGTGGTAGCCGGGGATCGATGCCATTCCCCAATTGCAGACTGCCCGGCGACCAATTGCAACAACAACACTCAGCCACCCGCGTCGGCCCCGAGCAGCAGCACGTGGTCACCGGCCTGCACCAGCACGTCCGAATCGGAGGTGAACCGGCGGGCGTTGATGTTGGCCAGGTAGCCCTCGCGGAGCTGCGACCCGTCGAGGCACTCTCGGCTCAGGACCGGCAAGGCCTCCGCGGCGGCCAGCAGCACGTCGCCCAATCGAGTCGACTCGGCACCTTTGCACACCACGATCCGGGTCGTCCCGGCCCGCCGGCGGGCGATCCCGAAGAACTCCACCGTCACCCCGTTGGCCGTTTCACCCGACATCAGCAGATCGACTCCAACGCACTCACACCAATCTCCTCGCGACTCGTCAACGGCTCGCCGTAGGACCTGCCAATCGTCCAGCCCCAGTAGCGGCTGCAGTCGCGGATGTCGTCCAGCAGAGTCGGAAACTCACTGTCGCGGCCCTCGATCACCTGGCTCTGGTAGCAAGCGACCGCCTGCATCTTGGCTTCGATCTGGTCGCTGATATCGAATACGAACGATGGGCGAGGGTGGATGCGGAGATGGATGCTGAAGTAGTAGTATAAACGAGGCGGCCAAAACCGCTCGCCAGCCATCTCGGTCTTGCTCAGCTTGCTCCAGAACCGGGCGTCATCGACCAGTCGGCTGGCGGCGACGTGGTCCGGATGAGCGTCTTCCCAGTAGGGGGCCAGCACGACCGCCGGCCGGGTCAGGCGAAATACCTCGGCCAACCGCTCTCGGGAATCCAGGTCGGCCTGCAGGCTGCGGTTGGGCAGACCCAGGTTCCCCCGCCAGGCCACGCCCAGCACCTGGGTCGCCGCCGCGGTCTCTGTGGCCCGACGCTCGATGGTGCCCCGCGGAGTCGGTTCGCCGTCGGTCAACTCCAGCACACCCACCCGCTTGCCCGCGGCGACCGACGCAAGAATCACGCCGCCCACGCTGATCTCAGCGTCGTCAGGATGAGCGGCCACGACGAGCAGATCCAGCGGCTCGCCCATGTAGTCCAACCCGCTGCCCATCAAATCCTCCGACATCATCCCCCCCGGCTCACGAACGAATCCCCGATCGGAAACCGATCTGGACCCGAAACCCGATTTCAACAGAATACCGCCTCGCACAGGGGACGAGCGAGGACCAGATGATATCCAGGCACACAACCATCCGCTTTTTTCCAACCGCCGCCGCCGGCTTGGTACTCGCCGTGACGCTGATCGCAGTCTCCGGCTGCCAGTCGGTCATCGACTCGGTCCAGACCTCGAAACGACAACTGACCCGGCAGTTTACTCCCTCGCCACACGATTATCGCGATTCGACCGCCGACACCGAGGACAAGTGGCTCGAGTACACTCGCGAGGCCAAGGCGACTCACACGGCCGAAAAGGACCCCGACCCGTTGTACCGACGCTTTATCATGTCCGAAAAGGCACGGCAGATCGAAAGCCACCTCGGAGTCGACTGACCGGGGAACCACTCGTGGCTCACCGTCACGCGCCTTCGTCCGCCGGTTCGTCGGCTGGTTCGTCGGCGAGAGCCCGCTGGACCGAATCGAGCAGCACGTCCATGGTGAAGGGCTTGCGGAGATAGTCGTGGACGCCGAGCATTTCGGCGTAGGCCTTGTGACGACCCCCCTCGTTGGCCGTGATCATGATCACGCGAGGCGGTTGCTCGAGCGTGCGGAGGAACTCGAGTACCGGGAAGCCGCCCATCCTCGGCATCATCATGTCGGTGATCACCAGGCCCGGGTCGTTCGCTTCAACCAGCTTGCGGCCCTCGATCCCGTTGATCGCGTGCTCGACCGTGTAACCGGCCGACTCGAGTACCCCGACCAACGTCGCGGCCGTCTCGCGGTCGTCCTCAATCAATACGATGCTCTTGGCTGTCTCGCTCACGCACACATTGTTGCCGCGCACCGAGGCATTCTCAACGGCTGAAACTCCCGCACCATCACAACAACCCGCACCGCAGCACATCCCGGGTCCTCTCAGCCGTCGTCGCTCAACGAGTAGAAGACCAGTCCCGAGAGCAGCTTGGGATAGAAGAAGGTGCTCTTGGGCGGCATGGTCTCCAGCCTCGAGGCGATCTCGCGGACGTGGTCGAGCGTGGCCGGAGCCACCAGCACCGCCAACGGCACACCGCTCTCCTCACCCGGTCCGCCCTGCTGACCTCCATCGATCGCGTCGTCGACTTCGTCCATCAGGTGAACGTATCGGCACGCGACCTGTGACTCGGCAAACGCTGGCTTCAGGATCGCATCGACCAGCAGGGTGTGCAGGCGGCTGACACCCAACCCACGCCAGTCGTCGCTGCGATCCGGTGCCAGTCGGGCCATCACGGCCGGGTCCTTCAACCGAGCCAGCAGCCACTGTCGATCCGACGAGGTGCCCAGTGCCAACGCGGCCTGGTCGGTGGTCGCTTCGATCTGTGCCCACGCCGCCCGAGCCGCCTCGCGGCCACCGCCCATCTCGCTCACCTCGAAATGATCGCCCAGCAGCCCCGAGAGCGTCTGGGCGTCGAGTCCATCGACTCCGGTGACCAGCCGATGAGTGGGCAGGATCGCCAGGCCGGGGTCGTCCATCGCCACCATCATCATCATCGTGTACCCGGCGGCATCGACGTCGGGATGAGCCCTGCGGTAGTTGAGTGCCGTTTCGTAGCGATGGTGCCCGTCGGCGATGAAGATCGGCACGTCGACCAGGGCCCCGCACGCCGCAGCAATCGCCTCGGAATCCTCAACCGCCCACAGCCTGTGGATCACCCCCTGGCCATCGATCACCTCGTGAGACGGGGTGCCGTTGCACGAGGCATCCAGCGGACCCTGGACGATCTGGGAATCGGCCGGGTAGAGACCGAAGACGGGTGAGAGGCAGGTGCGACCGTGTTCGAACAACGCGAGCCGGTCGGCCTTGGGACCGGGCATCGTCTGCTCGTGAGGAAACACGCTGCCGGTGCCGAATTCTTCGAGCCTGATGCGGCCGAGGAAGCCGCGGCGGAGGTACGAGACGCCCTCCCAGGTGAACTGTTGGTGATAAACGTACAGGCAGGGTGCCGCGTCGCGGACCAGTACGCCGTCCTGCTGCCAGCGGTCCAGAAAACCGGCGGCCCGCTGGTAACGGACCGTCTCGGAATCGTCGCCGGGTTCACTTCGAT
>CAUZJR010000324.1:0-6448 GCA_963580005.1 Planctomycetota bacterium | reverse complement strand
CGGGTCGCAGTAACGTGATCGCACGTGTCGACGCCGGCGACGATCGCCCCACGATCATTCTCGACGCTCACCAGGACACCGTCCCGGTCGACGGGATGACAATCGACCCCTTCGATCCGGTTGTCCGCGACGGGAAAATCTACGGTCGCGGTGCCTGCGACGTGAAGGGCGGCATGGCTGCGATGCTGTGTGCCGTGGCCCGCTTGGCCGAGGAACGCCCCGCGGGGGCGGCCAACGTCATCATCAGTTGTACGTGTGACGAGGAGTCCAACGTCCAGGGCATTACCGACCTGGTCCGGCTGTGGACCGACGACGACCGGCACAGCTCGCTGATCCCCACGCGACCCGACCTGGCACTGGTCGCTGAACCCACGCTGCTGGACATCGTCGTCGCTCACCGGGGAGCGACCCGCTGGAAGATCCGCACCAGCGGACGTGCCTGTCACAGTTCACAACCCGAACAGGGCGTCAACGCGATCTACCACATGGCCCGCGTCGTGTCGGCTCTCGAAGACTACGCCGCGGGCCTGGCCGAACAGGTGACTCCGCACCCCTTGTGTGGCAACGCCACACTGTCGGTCGGGCTGGTCCACGGAGGAGTCAGTGTCAACACCGTGCCCGACGAGTGCCTGATCGAAGTCGATCGTCGAGTGATCCCGGGTGAAGACGGGGCAGGAGTCATCCAGGAAGTCCGAGCACATCTCGAAGAAAACGTCGATGTGCCCTTTGAATTCCTGCCACCCTGGCTGGTCGGCATTCCGCTGCCGGACGAGGGGAACCAGGAGTGGGCAGAAACACTGCAGGCTCATATCGCCGAAATCGCGGGCCCGCATGAACTGGTCGGAGTCCCCTACGGGACCCATGCCTCGAGGTTTGCAGCCTCGGGTGTCCCCGGAATCGTCTGCGGACCCGGTTCGATCGACCAGGCCCACACCAGGGACGAGTGGCTCGACGTCGGGGAACTGCAGCAGGCCGCCGAAATCTACTACCGGTTCTGCGCCAACGCGGTTTGATGTCGCCCGGTGCCTGTGCCAGACTGGCCAAGCGACTAGTAGCCCGGATCACCTCGAGGACCTATCTGTGCGCGTTGTGACTTTCGGCGAAGTGATGATCCGGCTGGCTCCCGAGGAATTCCTGCGACTGGCCCAGGTGCTCCCCGGTCGGCTCGAAGCCACCTTCGGTGGCGGGGAATTGAATGTCGCCGTCTCGATCGCACACCAGGGCGGCCAATCAGCATTCCTCAGCAGCCTGCCCGACAACCCGCTCACCGATTGCCTCGAACAGGAAATGCGCAAGTTCGGCGTCGACACCAGCCTGTTGCGACGGATCGATCGCGGCCGGTTCGGAATCTACTTTGTCGAAACCGGTTCCAACCAGCGGGGTGGCACGGTGACCTACGACCGCGACGGCACTTCGATCTCGATCGAAGACGCTTCCGCGTACGACTTCGAAGCCGCGTGGGCCGGGGCCGGATGGCTGCACATCACCGGGATCACACCGGCCATCAGCCAGGCCGCCGCCGGAGCCGCCCTGGCCGCAGTCAAGGCCGCTTCCGAGGCCGGACTGACCGTCTCCTGTGACCTCAACTTCCGCAAGAAACTCTGGAACTGGCAACCCGGAACCGACACCGTCGAACTGGCACGGGAGACCATGAGAGGGCTGATGCCGTTCATCAACGTGGTGATCGCCAACGAGGAGGACTGTGACCTGTGCCTGGGGATCCGGGCCGAGGAAACCGATGTCGAGTCCGGACAACTCAATGTCGACGCCTACCAATCGGTCGCTCGACAGATCGTTGCCGACTTCCCCAACGTCTCAAGTGTCGCGATCACGTTGAGAGAGAGCATCTCGGCCAGCCACAACAACTGGGGAGCGATGCTGCTGGATGCCTCGTCCGACACAACCCACTTCGCCCCACTCGATTCCCAGGCCGCGTACCGGCCCTACGAAATCCGCAACATCGTCGACCGTGTCGGAGCAGGAGACTCGTTTGCCGCCGGACTCATCTTCGCCATGACCACCCCCGAGTTGTCCGAACCCGAGACCGCCCTGAAATACGCCACCGCCGCCAGCTGCCTGAAGCACTCGATCAAGGGCGACTTCAGCTACGCACAACGGCTCGAGATCGAAGCGCTGATGGCCGGTGCCACCTCCGGACGAGTCTCCCGCTGAATTACGCTCTCCCCTTTCTCCTTTCTCAACTCCACTCATGCCGCGACGCAGGCGACGGATCGAAAAGTGGCTGGCCACTTCCCGGGCACCGGTCTTCGTGCTCGATTCGGACCGCGTCGTCGCCTGGTTCAATTCCGGGTGCGAGGAGTTGACCGGTTGGCCGGCCGAGGAGGTCATCGGTTGGCGATGCGATTACAGCAGCGAATTCCAGTCGGGCACTGTCGACGCCCTGGTCGCCAGCCTCTGCCCACCGCCTGACCTGAACGACCACCTCGATGCCCCGATCCCGATCCAGTTGGCCTGCCGCGACGGACGCAGTCTGCCCCAGGTCCTGCACGTCTTCGCTCTCGAGGATGATCAGGGTCGGACAGACGGGTTCCTGTGCCTGCTGCGTCCGCTGCGGGCCCCTGAAGCGGCGACATCCGGCGAAACGCCCACGCATCGGCTGCACGCCGAACTGGCTGCGCTGCGGCATTCGCTCCGCGAACGCTACGGCCTCGACTCCCTGCTGGGCAGCGGGCCGGCGATGACCCGGCTGCTGGAACAGGCACACCTTTCGAGTGCTTCGGGATCGAGCGTCTGCCTGGTCGGCGAGCCGGGCAGCGGCCGGGAACACACGGCTCGAACGATTCACTACGCCGGCCCCCTGGGAGACCAGTCATTCGTGCCGCTCGACTCGCATCGGCTGCCGCCGGATGAGCAATCTTCTGTCATCGACAGGATGCTGGGGTCGGTACGAAGCGAATCCGCCGAAGTGCTTCAACCCGGCGCCCTGTTTCTCGCCGAAGTCGATCGCCTGCCACGCGACATCCAGCTGCGTCTCCTGCAGCGGCTCGACAGCGTGAGCGCCCACGACAGCTCGCCGGTCCCCAGGCTGATGGTCTCCTCGACCCGGCCGCTGGAGGAGGCCGTGGCCCGGGAGGATCTGCTGCCGGAACTCCATTACCGCATCTCGGCCATCACCATCAGCGTGCCGCCGCTTCGAGAGCGGGACGGCGACTTCCAGACACTGGCTCAGCACTTTCTCGAACGCCACAACCAGACGGCCTCGGTCCAAATCGGCGGCGTCTCGGCAGACTCGTGGACCGCCCTGGGCCAGTACGGCTGGCCGGGCAACCTCGATGAACTCAACTCCGTGATCCGCGAAGCGGCCCGTGCCTCGGCCGACCGCGGTTCGGCCCTGATCGAACCCGACGACTTGCCGTTTGCCTTCCGCACCGGCATCGATGCCCAGCGTGCCCCACGACCCCTTGAAGATCCGATCGAACCGCTCGAAGACGTCCTGCAGCGGGTCGAACGGGATCAGCTGGCCCGGGCGATGCACAGGGCTAAAGGCAACAAGGCCGAAGCCGCACGGCTGCTGGGGCTCACGCGACCACGCCTCTACCGACGACTCGGGCAACTCGGGATGCTCGACGATGACACAACCAGCGGGGACCTCTAGCGACGTACGATCGGTGCCTTGACCCGGTCGATCCGCACGTCGACCACCGCCGGCTGGCCCGATTCGATCGCCCGCCGCAGGGACCCGGCCAGGTCCTCGATCCGTTCCACCCGCTCGCCCCAGCCTCCCATCGAGCGGCACAGCTCGTCGTACCGCGTGTCGGCCAACTCGCAGCCGATCAACCGATCAGCACCGTACTCGTCCAGCTGGATCTGGTACTCGGCGTTCCAGCACGCGTCGTTGCCGACGACGATCACCAGCGGCAATTCGTAGCGAATGGCGGTATCCAGTTCCATGGCGTGGAAGCCAAATGTCCCGTCTCCAACCGTCGCGATCACCGTCGCCTCGGGACACGCCACCCGCGCCGCCAACGCGAACGGCACGCCGCCCCCGATCGAACCACTCGGACCGTTGATCAGTGTATGAGTCGACTCGACGACGGCCTGCGTCCACTGCCCAAACTCGCCCCCATCAGAAATGAACACCGACTCGGGACTCTCGGCCAGTACCTCGTTGACCGCCAGCCCCACGCTGACCGGGTGAATCGCCGAACCCGCCTCACCGCTCGCCTCAGACCACTCACCCGGCCGGTACCCGACAGCCTGCTGCACCTCGCCACGCCATTCCGCAAGATCCTCCCGTGGCTGGTTGCTCTGCATCGCCAACCGTTCGATGGCTGGCAGCGAATCGGCCAGGTCGGCGGTGACCAGTTGGCCCGACGATTCGAGCCTGTGGCTGAACTGTTCGAGCACCGGCGCTTCGGGATCGATCAGTACGACACGACACTCTGGGGATACGAACGGTGCCTCGAGGAACTTCAACCCGACATCGGGCTTGCGACCGATCAGCAGCAGCAGGTCGGCACGTGCCAGCGGTTGTGCAAACGCTCCCAGCCCCGGGTCGTTGATGCCTCGAGGGCTCCCCATCGCCACAGCCGGCACCCCGGTCGCCTCTTCGAATTGCCGCAGCGCCTCGGGTCCGGGGCCGCGAGTGAGTGCTGGGCCGGCCAGCAGCAGGGGTCGAGTGGCCTGGTTGATCAGTTCGAGCACGCTCTCGGCGGTGTCTCGATCAAGCAGGCTGACGATCGGATAAAAGTCGTCGGCCACCGGCGGCCCGGCCACCTGGTGCTCACCCACCTCGCTCAACACGTCACCGGGCAGAGTGATGTGCACCGGTCCCGGTCGGCCGCCGCGAGCCAGCCTGATAGCTCGAGACAGATCATGTCCCAGTCCGGCGGCGTCAGTTGCCCGCCAGGCCGCCTTGGCCACGCCTCCAGCCAACTCGGCCTGGGGCATCTCCTGGAAGGCACCCTGTCCGTCCCGGGCTACGGGCGAGCAGCCACTGAGTACGACGACGGGTGATTCGGCCATCGCCGCCACGTAGGTCGGAGTCAGCGTGTTGGTGAAGCCCGGTCCGGCGGTCACCAGGGCGATTCCCGGCTCGCCTGTGAGCCTCGCGAAGGCGTCGGCCATGTGCACCGCCGCCGCCTCGTGACGCACGTGGATCAACTCGACCTGGCTGCCGATCGTCGCGTCGAAGACCGACATCACCTGGTTGCCCGAGAGAGCAAACAGCCGGCGGACGCCGGCGGTCTCGAGCGATCTCACCAAGTGATCGGCGCCGCGCGGCGGTGAGCTGCTCGGGCTGCGAGTCATCGTGGGGGCGATCATAGCGTGCAGCCAGATCGGGCAACACCTACAATGCGTCTGCTCGAACCGGCCCGGCGGCCGCCTCACCCAGGACCTGCACCCATGACCCCGACCCAACGGCGACTGTCTCGTCGAGAACTCCTGGCACGCTCCGCCGCCTGGGGACTGGCTCCCGGATTGGTCGCCGCCACCGCAACGGCCCGAACCGGGCGGCGACGGCCTCGGGTTGCCGCGATCTTCACCGAGTTCCGCTTCCGCTCGCACGCCTACAACATCCTCGAGAACTTCTTCCGCCCCTACCTCTTCGGCGGCCGCCTGGTCGATCCGGGGGTAGAAATCGTCTCGTTCTTCGCCGACCAGTTCCCCAATGGCGACATGGCCCGCGACGCCGCCAAACGGTTCGGAGTGCCGCTGTTCGATTCGATCGAGGAGGCGATGTGTGTCGGAGGCGACTCGCTGGCCGTCGATGCCGTACTCTCGATCGGTGAACACGGCGACTATCCCGTCAACGAGCTCGGACAGAAGATGTATCCTCGCAAGAGGTTCTTCGATGCCGCGGTCGAGGTGATGAAACAGGCCGACCGCTTTGTGCCGCTGTTCAACGACAAGCACTACTCGTATCGCTGGGACTGGGCCCGCGAGATGGTCGACGTGGCCCGAGCCAACCGCATGCCTCTGATGGGAGGCAGCTCGGTGCCGCTGGCCCAACGACGTCCTCGGCTGAATCTGCCAACAGGGACCAGGATCACCGAGGCCATCTCGGTGCATGGAGGACCCCTGGAATCGTATGGCTTCCACGGACTCGAGGTGCTGCAGTCGATGGTCGAATCGCGGGGTGAGGCCGGCGAGACGGGAATCGCCCGGGTGCAGGTTCTCGAAGGCGACGCACTCTTCGAGGCGGCTGCCCAGGGTCGCTGGTCGATGGACCTCGCCGAAGCAGCCATGCTCGCCGAACTGGATCGACGGCCCCGGTCAATGAAACGACTGATCGCCGGACACGAAAATACCACTCCGCACGCGATCCTCGTCGAGTACCGAGACGGCCTGAAAGCCGCGGTGCTCAAGGTCGGCAGCGACTCCAATCGCTGGAACTTCGCCTGCCGGGTCGAAGGCGAACGCCGACCGCGGGCAACCGCACTGTTCAATGGACCCTGGGGCAATCGCTGCCTGTTCAAGGGACTCT
>CAUZJR010000323.1:0-6461 GCA_963580005.1 Planctomycetota bacterium | reverse complement strand
TCCGATCCGGACCCGAACGCCCGGGTCGATCAGGCCGTTGTGGACGGTTTGTGCTGTCCCGTCCTCGAGGTCCTGCACTGTTGCCACGGGCACCAGGCCGACTGCCCGCCCGCCCGCCGGCCCGACTGCGACCGCCCTGTCCCGCTGGTCCGGGTCGCCCGGCAGCTGAAGGCCGTCCACCGGATCCGCTTCGTCCGCCCGAAGCCGAGCGTCCGCCCGAGCCACTACGGCTGCGCGGGCCACTACGGCTGCGCGGGCCGGATGAGCCTGGCTGACTTCCGGCTCGACTGCGCTGACCACCCGGATTGAAACCGGGTCGTCCGCCCTGTCCTCTCGGGCCACCCTGTCCGAATCGAGGTCCAGGGAGTTCGTCGGAGGTGATTCGGCCGTCACCGTTCTTGTCGAGTCGCTTCAGGGTCGTCGCGATGTTGTTGATCTCTTCGCTCGAAAGTGCCCCGTCGCGGTTGCGATCGAAGATCGAGATCAGCGGATGGCCACTCCGGCCTCTTGCACCCGGCCCGCCCTGTCCTCCCTGTCCTCCCTGTCCTCCCTGTCCTCCCTGTCCTCCCGGCCCACCCTGTCTGCTTCGCGGCCCGGCCGTCTGGCGCCCACCGTCACCGTCTTCAGACGGAAGGGGGTCGAATCCGGGGGGAGTGTTGGGCCGTCCGGGCCGGTCTCCACCACGTCGAGCGTCGGGTCTTCCGGGTTGGTCGCCACCACGTCGGGCATCAGGCCTCCGGCGCTGGTCTCCACCACGCTTGGCATCAGGCCGTCGGGGCTGGTCTCCACCACGCTTGGCATCAGGCCGTCGGCGCTGGTCTCCACCACGCTTGGCATCGGGCCGTCGGGGTTGGTCTCCACCACGCTTGGCATCGGGCCGTCGGGGTTGGTCTCCACCACGCTTGGCATCGGGCCGTCGGGGTTGGTCTCCACCACGCTTGGCGTCGGGCCGTCGGGGTTGGTCTCCACCACGCTTGGCGTCGGGTCGATCTCGGGGGACTTCCTTCTTGGCCGCGTCGGGGCGGTCCTTGTTGGGGGGAGCGTCCTTTGTGGCGGGCTCATCGGCGGTTGTTGGCAGGCTGAGCAGCAGGCCCAGTCCGAGCACGGCGGTGGCTGCGATCAGGGTGTGTTTCAGAGAAGTCATAGTGGTCTCCGGTTTCAAGTTTCCTGGCCCGCCAGGAAGTGAGGGTCTGGTTGAACGGTGTCCGACTCGATTGTGTTATTTCCGCTTCCGGCTGGTCCGGGTCGACCTGGCCAGCACGATGTCGAAGGTGGCCAGTTGATAGGTCCCGCCGGTCACCTTTTTCTGCTGGGGTGCGATCAGCAGGTTGGATTGTCGTGCCGAGCGGTCTTTGGCGAGGTTGGGATCGCCCTTGAAGTAGAGCTGGGTGATCAGCCGGCCGTAGCCGGGTGCCTGGACCATGTAGTGAATGTGAGCCGGTCGGATGCCACGTCCGGCGCGGTAGGCTGCCGGCCGGATCGTCTCGTACTCGTAGTACCCCGTCTCGTCGGTCACCAGTCGGATCCGGTTGCGGAACTCGTGCCACTCGGGAGGCTGCCTGGGGTCGGTCATGTCGTAGCGACCCTTGTGATCGGCCTGCCAGACATCGAGCACGGCGTTCTTGATGGGCCGCTTCGTGTCAAATCCCCAGAGTCGACCTCGGACGACCAGCACCGTGCCCTCGGCCAGCGGCGCGGTCATTTTGCCTCGGAACGGGGCACCGGTGACAAAAAAGGGTCCGAGGATATCGGGGTGAGTGGGTTCCCAGGCGGAGGCCGGAGCGACCTGCGGGATGCCCTGCTTGTCGAGGAAACTCTTGTAGTTGTGTACGTCGGGAGTCGCATCGGTCGGGGCGGCCTCTTCGGCCAGCAGCAGCGAACTGCCGCTGCCCACCGCGGCCAACCCGGCCAGGCCCTGGCACAGCAGATTGCGTCGATTGAGATCGGTCATTGAGTGTTCCGATACGAAGACGAAGTGTCGGGACCTGAGATCAATTCCCCGGCCGTCGCCGGCCGCGTCGCCGACCGCCGGGGTCGGTGACTGGGATCGCGGTCTTCCAGTTCACGCCCAGTTGCTGTCCTCGTGAGACGTGAAATCTCATGTTCTTGGCCTGGAATTCCGAGGCCAGCAGGCCGAAGTCGATGGCGTTGGCCAGTTCGTCGGGTTGTGCGGCCGGGTCAACGGCGGAAATCAACTGGCCGCGATCGCCGTAGATGCCTGGCTGGACGACCAGGATGCCCGGCCGGGGTGCCTTGCCGCCCAGAGGTTTCAGGTCTTGGGCCCGGGTCGCCACGCAGTACTGCACCTGCCCGACGTGATCGGATGTCCAGGCCAGCCTGGCGAGTTGTTGCTGCAGTCGTGTGCGGGTGGTTGGGTCGGGCGAGTAGACAATCGCCAGAGGGGTGCTGTCGCAGGAGCTGACATTCAGTCCCAGGCGGACATTGGGCAGCAGCGGCAGTGGTCGATCGAACGGCCTGGTGTCGGGGTACTTCTTGAGGATCTCCTTCATCCCCCGGGCCATGCTCTCTGGAGACGCAAAGGCGAATCGGGGGCCGCGGCCGGTGCGGCACAGCCGGGTCTTTGCGTCGGGTCCGAGCAGGGCGAAGACGGTGTTCTCGAGACCACCGGAACGGCCGCGAAACAGGCTCACCAGGAACGGCACCTCCGCAGCACTCTCGTAGGTCAGAGGCCGAATGCAGACGAAGCCGCGGCTGGCGGAGATCACCCCAGCATGAGACAGGAAACTCCTGTCCATCTCCTGCTTGCCCGGTCACCACATGCCCGAGATGCCTCGGCAATGGGGTGCCGCCGAGAGGAGCAGGATCGGGCGACCGCTGGACTTGGCCACCGCCAGCCCCTGTTTCAGAGTGCTGTACCAGGCGATCTTGCCGGCGGCATCAACTTGAGGCCCAGCCACCGCAGCGACCGCAGCCACCGTAGCGACCAGCGGAATCAGCTTCAGCGATACACGGCGTGTCATGTGCGTTTGCATCAGGGGAGACATGGGAGAATCAGCAGTGACTGGGTTCATTAAACACGACGGTGTTCTGGAAGTTTCGGCCAAAGCGTACTGATTCCATTGAATTCACCGTCAGAGGCGGTTCACTCGATGCTCAACACCGGATCACCGAGCACGTCGTCGCGGGGTACCACGCCCAGGCCCGGCTCGGTCGAAGCGGCCAGCCGGCCTCCGGCTCGCTGCGGAGCCCCCTCGGCAGTGCTGACGGTGACATAGCTGTTGAAGTCGGTGGCGGTGAAGAGCAGTTCGGTTGGAGTGCTGTGGGCCAGGTGCGCGATCGCGGCGGTGGTGATGTCACCGCCCCAACTGTCCTCGATCGTCATCCCGATCCCCAGCTTCACGCACAGGTCGCGGGCCTGCCTGGCAGGGGTCAGGCCGCCGAACTTGCTGATCTTGATGTTGACGACGTCCATCGCCCCGTCGGCATGACCTCTCAGCAGGATCTCCAGCCCGTCGATCGACTCGTCGAGGACAAACGGATGAGACGTCCGCCGTCGGATTGCCAGGCATTCCTCGTAACTCAGGCAGGGCTGTTCGATGTAGACGTCGATATCCTGGACGGCGCGAACCACTCGAGCCGCCTCGTGCTGCACCCAGCCGGTGTTGGCGTCGGCGATCAGCCGGTCACCGGGTTCCAGCTCGGCGGCCACCGCCCGGATGCGTTCGATATCCACGTCCGGGTCTCCGCCCACCTTCAGCTGAAACCTGCGGTACCCCTCGGCCCGGTATCCGGCCACCCGCGACGCCATCGTGTCGGGGTCCTCCTGCGAGATGGCACGGTAGAGCACGAAGTCGTCGCCAAATCGTCCACCCAGCAGGTCGCAGACGGGTCGGCCTGAGACCTGGCCGAGGATGTCCCAGCAGGCGATGTCGATGCCCGTCTTGACGTAGGGATGCCCCTTGAGTGCTCGCTCCATCTGGCGGTGCAGTACGTCGAGGTGTGTGGCTTCGGAGCCGATCAGTTGAGGAGCCAACTCGGCCAGTCCCGACCGGACTCCCCCGGCATACGCCGGCAGGTAGAACGGACCCAGCGGGCAGACCTCGCCGTGCCCGGTTACACCCTCGTCGGTCTCAACCCGCACGATCGTGCTGTCAAACACCTCGACCGACTTGCCCCCCGACCACTTGTAGCTGCCCTCGTGAAGCGGCAGGTCGACCTGGAATGCCTGGATACGGGTGATGCGTGGCATGGTGGTTCGCGTTGTGGGTCTTTGGCGGTGAGAGACCATCCACGGTAGCCTGTCGCCATGCTGATTCTCAATGCTGACGACGTCCGCCGCTGCCTGCCGATGAGCGAGTGCATTGCTGCGATGAAGCAGGCGTTTGGTTTGTTGGGTGAGGGTCGGGCGGTTGTGCCGTTGCGGGCCCAGTTGCCGGTCGCCTTGCATTCGGGCACCACGCTGGTGATGCCCGCTTTTGTCGACGGTGGCGAGGGTCCTGATGCACTGACCGTCAAGGTGGTCTCGGTCTTCGACAACAACCCGTCCAGGCAGCTGGCTCGCATCCAGGCGGCGGTGCTGGTGCTTGAGCCTCAGACCGCCAGGCCCCTGGCATTGCTCGAAGGAGCCACGTTGACCGGAATTCGAACCGCGGCGGTCAGCGGAGCGGCCACCGACCTGATGTCTCGACCCGAAAGCCGCGTGCTGGGAGTCCTGGGCGCGGGAGTCCAGGCACGGACTCATATCGAGGCGGTCTGTTGCGTGCGGCCGATCGAGGAGGTGCGAGTGTATGCGCCGCGTGCTGAATCGGTCGAGAGGCTGGTGTCGGAGTTGTTGGGTCGAGAGGGTCTGCCGGAATGCATCCTGGGGGTGGCGAGTTCGGGGGAGGCGATCCGGGGTGCCGACATTGTCTGCTGCACGACCACATCGAGAACGCCGGTCTTCGACGACGCCGATCTTGCCGAGGGGACTCATATCAACGCGGTGGGGTCGTACCAGAGGGATGTGGTCGAGGTGCCGGCGGCGACTGTTGCGCGGGCCCGGGTGGTGGTCGATGACCGCGAGTCGGCGTGGGAGGAGGCGGGGGACCTGTTGCAGCCGCTGGAGGCCGGGGTGATTGATCGAGACCACGTGGTGGCCGAGATGTCCGAGCTGGTGGGCGGCAGTTGTGAAGGACGGACCAGTGAACAGCAGATCACTCTGTTGAAGTCGGTTGGCCTGGCGGTCGAGGACGCGATGGCAGCCGGGGTGACGCTGGCCAACGCGGCGACACTCGGGGTCGGGCAGCGGGTGGAGTGGTCGTAGCGGAATTTGCAGAAACTCAGCTACGACCAATCGGCCGTGTCGACTACAAACCCGGGCTGCAAGTGGGCCGGGGACCGAGATCATGCGTTTGGGTCATCGTAAAATCGCGTGGGCGATCTGCCTGGGCTGGGTCGTGCTGGCCGGCAGCGGTTGTCGTCTTCCGCTGGAACGCGAGCCCCACTTGGCCGGGATGCCGTCCTCCGAGCTGCTCGGGACCCGCTACACGCGTGTCTCGATGTCTCGTCTGGAGACCGGAGATCCGGTGCTCGATGAGCTTGATGACATGATCCTGGCACTCAGTGTCGACTTCAACCTGCCGGTCTCCAAGACTCTCGACGTGCAGGTGTTCTTGGGCAATCGTGAAGCGTCGGGCGAAGCGGTCGATCCAGGATTTGGTGCCTATGCGTTGACCGTGGGCGGACAGCACATTGGAGTCGGGCTGACTGGCCATTCGAGACCTGACGAGGTGTTGGACCCTTACGTTTTTGTGGCCGCACAGTACCTTGTTTTCGATGTCGACTATCGCGACACGGCGACCAGCATTGTCTTTGATGAGGAGGACTTTGGCTGGGTTGCCGGTGGAGGTATCGAGTGGCGGCCCACTGCCTCGATCGCTGCCTCGCCCTACATCAAGTACTTCGACAACGGGATGTTCGGGGAAGGGACCCGGGTTGGCGGGCGGATTGATACCTGGCTCGACGAAACGTGGTTCCTGGAACTCTCGGGCGAAGCGCCGATTTCCGAGAGCGGTCACCAGTTGGGGTTGGGTCTGGGGTTTCGGTTCTAGCGCCGACCCGGGGACTGGCTCACGTCGCTTTGGCGGGGGGTGCCTGTCCCGTGCTCACCACCTGATCTTTGGGCACTGGGACAGGCACCCCCCCGCTGGCGCGGTGTGAGCCAGTCCCTGGCGGATCCGATGACAGCTTGCTGGTCAACTGCCAGAATGAGCTGGTCCCCCGGAGAGCCTGCCGATGAACGACTCGCGGCCGCACATCATCTTCATCATCACCGACCAGCAGCGGTACGACACGATCGCCGCGCTGGGATACGACTACATGGATACCCCTCACCTGGACCGGCTCGTCGGTGAAGGGGTCAGCTTCAGCAACTGCCACATCACCGCACCCTCGTGTGCTCCGGCCCGAGCCAGTCTCTTTACCGGCTACTTCCCTCACACCACCGGAATCCTCAAGAACGC
>CAUZJR010000322.1:0-6464 GCA_963580005.1 Planctomycetota bacterium | reverse complement strand
GTCGCTTCGCCGACGGTGTAGGCGTGATTGGCATCGGCCATCAGCTTGAAGCCGTCACCGGCACCTCGCCTCACCGCCTCGGCCAACTCGATGTCCCGCTCGACCCCCAGGCCGAGTTTCATCTTCGAGGCTGTGAACCCCAGCTCGACGATCGAGGCCACTTCTTCTTCGAACAGGCGTGGCAAGTCGTCCTGCTTGCGGAACATCATCCCGTAGCCGTAGGTGGCGATGTCGTCGCGGGCCTTGCCGCCGAGCAGCTGGTAGAGCGGTTGGGAGGTGGCCTTGCCGAGGATGTCCCACAGGGCGATGTCGATACCGGAGATGCAGCAGATGGGCATGCCCTTTTGCCCGTGGTCGCGGACCGAGTTGTAGAGGTCGTGCCAGATGACGTTGATGTCGAGCGGATTGCGGCCGATCAGTTGCGGGGCGAGGACGTGTTTGAGGATCCCCTGGTTGGCGAAGGCGAACTCGCCGGCCCCGAAGATCTCGCCGATGCCGACCAGGCCCTCGTCGGTGTGCACCTTGACCAGGTGAGCCGTTCGCTTGTCGTAGTAGCCCTGGGCAAACCCGAGTTCCTCCTGCATGTCATGCTGCAGGATGATCGACTCGATCTCGGTGATCCGCATCGGCGCGGCTTCCGGCAGGACCAGGACAACGGGCGTAGCACGCCGCCGCCCTACCCAATCAACTCGGGCACGACCTGTCCACCATACACCAGCGGCCAATAATGCCCCTGGCGATCGGTGATCTCTTGTTGGTGGTCGATGTCGAGCAGGTGACAGGCCGTCGCCAGGATGTCCTTCGGCGCCCGGCCATGCTCACTGAGACAGAGCACGAGGATGAAGTCGAGAATGCCGGGCCGATCTCATGGATTTCACGGCGGTCAATTCGCAGAAGAACTCGACCGGGAATTCCCACCCGGATTGCGAAGCCCGAAGAACTTGAGAACACGGGCCAAGTGCCTGCCCAGGCGACCGGGAGGCTTCGGACGCCCGGCAGGTTGCTTGCTGGGCGAACTCGTCCGTCCCACAAAGACCTGTTGACCGGTCGCCAGGTTCAGTCGCACCTCCACCTGGCCACGGGTTTCGACCAACGGAAGCGACGCTTCATCGGCCAGTGGTGTCCAACTCGGAGACTGGCTGATCGATCCTTCGAAGTCCCAGCCGTCGGGGATGGCGACGTCGAGACAATCGTCATCGACGTGTGCGGCGAACTGGAAACCCTCGACGTGCCAGCCGAGCTTGAGCCAGCGACAAGGCAGCTCGCATCCGGTCAACTGGTCGACGACCGAGATGTCGGCCGCCTCTCCGCCGGCGTTACGCCGCAGTCCGGATCGTTCCAGGTGGGCAACGAATCGCTCGACGTCATCCGAGTGCATGAAGCCCACCCGGGTGAGCTTTCCATCGTGGCAAAACGTCGGGTTCGCGCACCCCCGGATGTACCCCAGGATTCCACCGGGCATCTTTTGCTTGAGAACAACAACCGGGACCACAACATTAATCGCTTCGATCAGGACGGACATGAATGTGCCTTTCTGAATGGGCGTGAGCAGTAGCGTGAACCGCGACGAGGAGCGGCCGCTATACGTGCGACTTCAACTCGCGGAGCATGATTCCGAGCATTTCGGACAGCCCCACGACATCGAACTCGTTGTGCCGCAGGACGTTCGTCCACTTTGCCTTCGCTGTACGAGTGAGCGGCCCGTAAGCTCCACGTTGCTGCAATTGACCCATGACGTCGTTGAGTCGCCTGGTCACTCCTCGATGGCGATACATGTGGGGACGCTTGATGCCGACACTGGCGGCATAGTCGATCAAGCGGTTCCCCTCATTGGCCCAGTAGCGCTCCCGTTGCTTGCGGCTCCGAGACACCTTGAGTTTCCGCCTCATCTGAGCCACCTGTTTGCGGATGGCGGGCCGGCACCGCTTACGCCATTCGTCAGCCATCATCTTGGCATTCACGAATCGCAAGTCTGGCAGCTCAATGCCCATGTCGACCAGCACGTCGGATTCTGTCGAACTGAAGGCCACGATGAGTCGGTCCTGATCGATCGCCTGCCGGACAAGCAGGCTGGACCAGCTGGCCAGTTCGGCCACATCGAGCCCCTTGGCTCTCGCGGCCAGGTCGAGCCGACGGTCAAACACCACCTGCTCGAATTGCCCGTCGGCCAGGACACCGGCCAACACCGTCGGCCCGACCTGGAAACTCTCAAAGTCCAGGATGATGGCCCGCTCGAGTTGACCGTTGTCGAGCCGGTGCCAGGTGAGTTGCTTGCGTGTCATGTCGCGTCTCCTTGAAAAGAGCCAGAATGGGCGTCAGCGAAATGCCGTCGCCCTCCATCTCTAAAGAGACGCGGCCGCCCGCATGCGTACGCGAGGGCAAGCGGATCTGGCCGGGCAATTGGACCAACCGTCGACAACCAGTCGGCGAACTTGTTTCGCGGCAGCGTCGAGCCCGTCCAAGAAGTTCTCGATGATCGCGGCGCAGCGAACCTCCTCAGCCGCAAAATGGATCCCGCGGGTCTTCGGCCTGTTGGATGGCCCGCTCCGGCCGGTCCTAGCCGATCAACTCCGGCACCACGTGGCCGCCATGCACCAGCGGCCAGGGCCGTCCCTGTCGGTCGGCAAGCTTCTGCTCGTGGTCGATTCCCAGCAGGTGGTAGGCCGTGGCCAGGATGTCCTTGGGCGAAATCGGCCGCTGGGTCGGGAAGGCGGCGATCTCGTCGGAGGCACCGATCAGGGTCCCCGGGCGGATCCCCGCACCGGCGAACAACTGGCTGTAGACTTCCGACCAGTGACCGCGACCCGGACCCTGGCTGGTGCCGTAGAACTTCGGAGTGCGGCCGTGCTCGCTGAGACACAGGACGAGCGTGTCGTCGAGCAGGCCGCGTTGCTCGAGGTCGAGGATCAGGGCCGAGTAGGCTCGATCGAAACCCGGCAACAGCATGTTTCTCATCCGAGGATGATGGTCGTGGTGAGTGTCCCAGCTCTCGTCGGACCGTTCCCACTCGTCCCAGATCACCGTGACCAGCTTCACGTCGTTCTCGATCAGCCGCCGGGCCGAGAGGCAGGATTGGCCGAAGAGATTCATGCCGTAGCGCTGGCGGACCCCGGCGGGTTCGGCCTGGATGTCGAGGCCACGCTTGAGCTTGTCGGAGGCGGCGACCGAAAAGGCCCGGTCTCGTGTCCGCTGGTAACTCTTGACCGACGAGGCATCATCGAGCCAACGGGCCTGGTCTTCGAGCTGGCCCAGCAACGAGCGGCGGCGGTTGAGGACATCGAGTGTCAGGCCCGGGACGTGACGCTCGCTGAATGAAAACCGACCCTCGGGAGTGATCTCCAGGTACGGGTCCCCCTGGGGCATCTCGCCCCGAAACTCGCCCCAGACCGGATCGTACGACGCGCCCAGGAAGCCGCCGAAGGTGCCCGCCCGCTTGTTCGGACCCGAACGGGTACTCTGCACCCACGGCAAGCCGACGCTGATCGGTGGCCGGAATGATCGACGAGCCGAATCGGATCGCTCGTCCAGGTAGTCCAGCACGCCGCCGAAGAACGGCCAGTGATCCGGATGCCGCTGACGGCCCTCGAGGTTGGTCGTCTCGAGGTTTCCGGTCAGCGTGTAGGCGGCGTTGTGCAATGGCCAGGGGTGCGACATCGAGCGGATGACGGTGCAGCGATCCAGTACCCCGGCCGTCATCGGCAGCAGCTCGTTGATTCGCACACCAGGCAGCTTCGTGCCGATTGTCCCGAACTCGCCCCGGATCTCCTCGGGAGCCTCGGGCTTGGGGTCGAGCGTGTCGAGCTGACTCCAGGCCCCGTAGATGTACAAGAGGATGCAGTTTTTGGCGCGGCCGAAGGTCGAGGAGGGTTTTTCGGACCCGGCGGCCGAGGTGGCTGGCGAATCGAGCAGAGAACCGGCCAGGCCCAGACCGCCGATCCGCATCATTTCGCGACGGTTCACTCCACCGTGATCTGGTGAAGCGAGCGATCGGCCGGGTCCCAGGATACGGAGCATGAGCGGCAGGGCCAGTGACACGAGCACGATGCAGGAACACCCAGCCTATCGAATGAAATCAACGTGGGTCAATTGGGACTCGGTCGATCTCGTCTCGCGGATCCGCCAGCTGCGATCACCGCCCTCTGGCTCGGACTACAGCCAGTCGGTGAATCGAGTGCGGAGCATCGGCGAGTCCATCCACGACGTGTCCGGCTCGGGCAGCTCGAGTGCCCCGGTCACCGTCAACCAGCCGTCGGCCAGGGGCTTGCACGAGGGGTAGCCCTTGCGGGTGATCCAGCAGATCTCTCCACGCTCATCGCACGCCTGCGCGATCGAGAGCGTGGCGCGAACGTCCTGGGCCACGTATTCGAGGATCTCGTCGTATTTCCCGTCGGCCCACATGTCCGGCGCCAGCTTCTGAGCCTCGCTGGACGACTTCCCCGGTACCCCCATCCCCTCGGCCGCCTTGCTCAACCCGATCGGGTATCCCAGCTGGCAGAACACGTGGAACATCATGTCGACGTGGTCGACCGCCAACTGCTTGCACTCGTCGACCATGCCGGACTCTTCGGCGAGGATATCGAAATCGAAACTGAGCCCGTTCCAGGTCAGGATGGTGGCCCCGTTGGAAGTTGCTTCCACCAGGAACCGGACCAGTTCGGACGCCTCCTCAGGGCTCATCTGCGGAGCCGGCGTCCCGTTATCCCGCTTGCCGTGCCATGTCCTGGGCTCCTCATCATTGCTCGAGAGAGTCGCGGCGCAGGTGATTCCCAGTGGCCGGTGCGATTTCAGATCCTCCACCGGACCCTCGATGATCTTGGCCGTCTCGATGTCGAAAGCGATGTAGTGTCGAGCCATGTGTCCAGTCGCCGGCAGTGAAGAAGTGATGCTCGCGTCCGCTGAGAATCAGCTGGTTGTCGGCCAAGGCCGGGCCGGTCACCAGGTCAGCGATCCCCTGCTCTGGCCGAAGGACTCGGTCTCGAGTCCCACGGTGTTGAGCATCGTAACGAACAGATCGCACAGCTGTGTGTTTTTCTTCTCGTCGTGGGCGATGTACTGGCCGTGTTTGAACCCGCCGCCGGCCAGGAAGATCGGCAGGTTGCGGCCGTCGTTGAGCTTCCGCTTCTCGGCCTGGACCTGTTGGGGTTTGCCCTTGAGAAACATCTGGGCGAAGACCCTGGCCGGGCTGGTCTGGGCAGGGATCATCACGCCGCCGCTGGTGTACGACTGGCTTTGCGGCTTGACGGTTCCCAGCGTGACCGAGGGGAACCGGGTGACGTAACCCAGTCGGCTGGCCGCGACCTGGTCGATCGAGATGGTGTTGCGGAATCCGCTGACGCCCGGCTTGCGAGCCGCTGTCAGCCAGGTCATCTCGCTGTCGTGGGGTTGCCGACCGGTCTGGTTCTCGTGCGCGAGACCCGAAAACAGGGTGAAGTCTTTTCGGTGGTCCTTGAGCAGCTCCAGGTACGGAGTTGATTCGTAATAGGCGCCGCGTGTCTTGGGCCACAGCAAGGGTGGATGGAGACCGAGTGAGGTGCAGACGAAGACCAGTCGCTTTGGCGGCCGGTTGCCGGCAGCAGCCAGCGCGGGGTTCATCGATTCCAGCAGCGGCAGCGCCAGCGAGACGCCGGAAGCCTGGAGGAACGTTCGTCGGTCAAGGGGACGTGTCATGTGTTTCACCTGTTTGGCCGTCGCATCAGGCGACGATCGGCTGTCACTTGTTCCTGAACAACGAGCTTTGGACGACCTCGTGGATGATCGTTCTGACCGGGAAGTCAGCTTTCCGCGTTCGATCGAGAATCGCCTCGATGTCGTCATGGTCGGCGCACTGGATTTCACCACCAGTTGAGTAGACCACCACCTGGGACACGAAGTGATGGACGATTTGTTCTTTGTCGACCAGCAGGAGGGTCTTGAACTCACTGATGCCCGAGAACTTCTTGCCGTCGGCCGTGACGCCGCTGGCATCGACAGCAGGTCCGGTCGTGTACGAGTTCGCGTTGAGAAATCCGAAGAAACCCGCCTGGCTGCTCTTGTTGGCACGGTACTTGGTCCGGAAACCTCCGATCGGATCGAAACTCTCCAGCGCGAATCCCGGCGGATCAATTTCCCGGTGGCACTTGTTGCAGGTTTCGTTGTCCCGATGAGCTGCCAGGATCTGGCGGATGGTTGTCTTGCCACGTGTGTCCGGTTCGATCGAACCGACCGTCGGTGGTGGGGGTGACGGGGGAGTGCCCAGGATGCTCGTCAGCATGAAGTTGCCCCGTGTCACCGGTGATGTCACGGTACCGTTGGCGGTTGTTTTCAGGATGGCCGCCTGGGTCAGCATGCCACCTCGTGGGCTGTTCTTGGGCAGCGTGACCTTGCGGAAGTGCTGACCGGTGACGCCGGGGATGCGATAGTGTTCGGCCAGCCGGCGAATCAGGAACGCGAACTCGGAGTCGACCAGGTTGGTGAGACTGAGGTTC